>CAZVAX010000027.1:0-39399 GCA_964625215.1 uncultured Anaerolineaceae bacterium
AGTAATCTCTTCGTCAATTCGGGGATTGCTTCGTCGCTCGCTCCGTTCGCTCCTCGCAATGACGGTGAACGAAAAAGGAGATCAAATGAAAATCACAGTCATCGGCGGCGGCTCGACGTACACACCGGAACTGGTCAACGGATTTCTCGCGATAATCAACTCATTGCCGTTGACCGAACTCTGGCTGATGGATATTGACAAGGAGAGACTAGATACTGTCGGCGGGTTTGCCCAACGCATGGTCAAGGCCAGGGGCGAGCCGTTCAAAGTAGCGCTGTCACTTGACCAGCGGGAGTCCATTGCTGGCGCGTCGTACGTCATCACGCAACTGCGCGTGGGACAAATGCCCGCCCGCCGCGGCGACGAATATCTCGGCCTGCGCCACGGGTTGATCGGCCAGGAAACGACCGGCGTGGGCGGCATGGCAAAAGCCCTGCGAACCATTCCTATTATCATCAGCATCGCCAAAGATATTCGCGAAGTCGCGCCGGGCGCGTTGCTGGCGAACTTCACCAACCCCGCGGGACTCGTCGCCGAGGCGCTGACGCGTTACGCGCCAGATGTCCCTGCGGTGGGCGTGTGCAACGTGGGCATCACCGCCAAGATGCGCATCCTTGACGAACTCGAAAAAGCAACAGGCTCCCACGTGGACTCCGACCGCGCCGCGCTCAACACGCTCGGACTCAATCACCTCACCTGGCATCGCGGCTTCACCATTGACGGCGAGGAGATGTGGCCGATGATCTTCCCCGCCTATGTCGAGTCGCTCAAAGAGGAAGAGGAACCCGAATGGGATGCGCGGACTATCGAGTCGCTTGGCATGATCCCCAATTACTATTTACAGTATTACTACTACACCGATAAAAAATTCAAGTCCCAAAAGAAGTGGCCGCCCTCGCGCGCCGAGGAAGTGATGGAAATCGAGAAAGACCTCCTGCGCGACTACGCCGATCCCAACCTGACCGAACCTCCCGCGGACTTGATGAAGCGCGGCGGCGCGTACTACTCCACGCTCGCGACTCAACTCATCAACTCGCATCACAATGATCTCGGACAGGTTCATGTGGTCAATGTCCGCAATAACGGCGCGGTCACGAACTGGCCTGCCGACTGGGTCCTCGAACTCCCCGCCAAAGTGGACAAGCGCGGCGTCCACCCGCTTTCTGCCGATCCTCTGCCCCTCGCGTGTTTCGGACTCATCGCGCAGGTCAAGATGTACGAACTCCTCACCGTCGAAACCGCGGTGCATGGCGACAAGAATGCGATGTACCAGGCCCTCCTTACCCATCCCCTCGGTCCCAGCGCGAATAAGATCGAGGAGGTGATGAAAGATATGATCGCGACTAACAAGCAATGGCTGCCGCAGTTCGATTAGTCAAAAGTCGAAAGTCGAAGGTCGGCTGAGTTTTGACCTTTGACCTTCGACGCATTGGAGGCTTCATGAAATATTATTTGGGAATAGATGTCGGTTCGACAAAAACCCACGCTCTCATCGTGGACGAACGCGGCAAGTCCATCGGCTTTGGAAAATCCTGGGGCGGAAACTATCAGGTCGTTGGCTACGATGGACTCGAAAGCGTTCTGCGGGAATCGTTCGAGCAGGCGCGCGAAATGGCGGGGGTCGAATCCGCTCATATCGCGGGAGCCGGTTTCGGGGTCGCGGGATACGACTTCCCGTCTGACCGCGAACCGCACGTGCGGGCCGTCGCCTCGTTGGGGCTGGCCTGTCCGTTCGAAATCGTCAACGATGGCGTGAACGGCTTGCTGGCGGGAGCCACGCGCGGGATCGGAGTCAATGTCACCGCGGGTTCGTCGGTCAATTGCCGCGGACGAAACGCGGCGGGCAGGGAAGGCCGCATCGTCGGCAACGGCGCGCCGTTCGGCGAATTCGGCGGCGCGGCCGAAATTGTCCAGCGCGGGCTGCAAATGGTGAACTATGCGTGGATTCGACGCATCCCGCCAACCGCGTTGACGAAAGTCTTTCTCGAAGCCGTCGGCGCGAAAGACGAGATGGATTTGATGGAAGGACTTTCCAACCAACAATATCATCCGTTTCCGTTCATGGCGGTTGAGATCATCAACGCCGCCCAAGGAGGCGACGCGGCCGCGCAGGAGATCGTCCGCTGGTCGGGGGAGGAACTCGGCTGGCTGACCATTGCAGTGGCTCGTCAAATCGAAATGGAGAACGATGACGTGGAGGTCATTTTGTCGGGCAGTATTTTTGAGGCGGGCGAGATCATCACGCGGCCCATGCGTGATGTCGTTCTCGAACATTGTCCGCGCGCCCTCATCAAACGACTCGACGGACCTCCCGTCGTCGGCGCGGTCGTCCTCGGCATGGAGCAGATCGGCTTCGATGGGTACGCCGTTCGCGATAGGATGGTGGAAACCGCGAAGGAAATTGTGAAATGAAGAGAGCGCGTCTTGAAACGCGACGTACGTCACACAACACGATCTTTCTACCGCTACATCTTCGCGATTGACCCCGCCGCCTTCGGCGTGGAACACGATGTCCTTTGCGGCGCGTTCGACGCGGAGGGAATTGGCTGTTGGATCGGCTACGAAACCATGCGCAATTATGAGTTGTTCCAGCCGCAAAAATCCAACCGGCCGCGCCAAAAGCCTTCCCCGAATATTTTGATTTCAAGCAAATGAATCTCCCCGCCGCCGCGCGTGCTTGCGAACACGAAGCCGTTTGGTTGGACGAGTCCATTTTCCGCGCGGGGCCGAAGGGCGTGGACGACGCCGTCGCGGGCATCAAGAAGATTCAACGTAACGCAAAGGAGTTGAGCCAAGCCGCCGAGGAGTGGAGGAAGAAGTACGGGAAGTAGACTCACCTGGTTCTGGAATCCTGAAGGTCTACTTCAGGATCGAGCCGGCGACACTTCCGAAAGTAGAACTTTCGGATTCCCCCCAATGGGACAAAGATTAAACAAACGGACTGCGCGATTTCCTCGCGCAGTCCGCTTTCGATTGATCGAATTATTCTTATGCCAACGCGGCGACAAACTCCCCGGCGGTGGCAAAGCGCTCGGCGGGCGTTTTCGCCATGGCCTTCTGGAGGGTCTGCGCGCTGTGGCGCGGCAGGTTGGGGAGAATCTCGCGCGGGTCGGGAGGCGGGGCGGTCATGTGGGCCAGGAGGATCGCGCCCGTATTGGGTCGGTGGAAAGGAAGCGCCCCGGTTAGCAGTTGGTAGGTCATCACGCCGAGGGCGTAGACGTCGGCGCGGCCGTCCACGTTGGTGGAGGCTTCGATCTGCTCCGGGGCGATGTAGTCGAAGGTGCCAAGCACCGAGGAAGCGGTGATGTTGGTGAGGGCGCGCGAAAATTTGGCGATGCCAAAATCGGTCAAGACCGCGCGCGACCCCTCGTGGCTGGAATCGAGCATGACGTTGGACGGTTTGATGTCGCGATGCACCAACCCCGCCCGATGAGCGTAATCGAGCGCGCCCGAAACGTCGCGTAAGATCGGCAGGAGATCTTCGATCTGGAATTTTCCCTTTTCTTTGAGCAAGGCCGAGAGATTCATCCCGTTCAGGTATTCCATCACCATGAAGTACAGATCGTTCTCCACGCCGTAGTCGTAGAGCCGAACGATGTTGGGATGTTCCAATTCGGCCAGGGTCTGCGACTCGCGCTGGAAGCGTTTGCGGAATTGCTCATCCTGCGCCAGGTTGGAGAGCAGCACCTTGATGGCGACCGTCCGCCTTTGGGTGGTGTCGTCCGCGCGATAGACCTCGGCCATGCCGCCTTTGCCGATCAACGCCAAATTGCGATAACCGGAAAACAGGGCGGGCGCGCGCGTGATCGTGTCTGTGCCGCCGAGGGAGAGATTCCCCTTCATGTCCGGCGGAGTCTTCAAATAGTCAATGTTGATGCGGTAGAAGGTCCGATCAACGAATCGTTGCAGGGCTTTGCGCGCCGGTTGGAAGAGCGCGCCCGCCGCGATGGCCGATAGCATCATCGCGACGGTGGTGTGCTGTCCCTCCAGGAATTGGTTGACCAGCGCGCTGTCGAGCAGGAGGATCAGACCAAACACGGAGACCAGTCCCGCCGTCAACGCGCCATAAACGAGGGCGCGGTTGATGATCAGGTCAATATCAAGCAGGCGATAGCGGGCGATGGCGATCGCCAAGCACAGCGGGAAGGCCAGAAACATCACCACGCTAAACAGGCGCGCCGTCAACTGGAAAACCGCGTACGAGGAGGAGGCCGGGTCGTAAAATGCGGGAACCAAACCGGACAACACGTTAAATACGATGAACCAGAGCAACGGCCCCATGGTGCCGGCGAACACCCAACGGATCTGTTGCCGCTGGTTGGGGTTGGTTGTGGCGCGATACCGGTACACCATGGCGGACACGGAGCATAAATACCAGAAAAGTGAAATACCGAGATACATTCCCCTGGACATGCCTCCGCCGAAGAGCGGAGAACTCGGCCAGTAAAACAAAACAATATTGACCAGCATCACCGGCAGGAGGAATTTCACCCAGCGCGGCAGGAAACGCCCGTCGGGATACAGCCAGCCAAAGGCGATAATGCCCGCGTCGCCCATCATCATGATCGGGCTGATCCAATACTGCATGGCCTGGTCCACCGCCAGTTGGTTGCCGATGTTCGTCACGCGCACGCCGAAAGCCATCACCATGAGCGAGAGAAAGATGGCGAACCAATCGTCCGAGCGGTGAACGAACAACATCACCGCCAAACTGACATACCCCAGCAGGATATACACGTCACTGATAATGTCCACGGTGGAGAACGTGAACAGATTCAACCCCACTTGGGCGATCTGGAGGAAGGGATTCGAATTCGTGAACAGGCTGTTCACATAGGTTGTTCCGCCCTGCACGAGAACATACAGCAAATAAACCGCCACCGCCGCCCAAACCGTCCGCAAAATACGCCGCAAAACAGGGCGTTCTTTTAGCGATGTGTAGGTGGCGGTAGACGGTGTGGCAGACTGGGAAGCCATGATAGCAAGTATACAGGATTATGAAGAGCGCGACCTTACGCTCTAATTACGATTGTGAAAAGCGCAGGTCGCGGGAAATTCCGGCGAATTTCTAGCGAATCGCCTCGTAACATTCGATGACGGCCCCACCGGCGTATTCCACATAACACGCCGGCCGCCCGGGATTGGACAACCGGATCGTTTCTGGAAACGGAAACGGGCCGGGCGCCTCCAGGCCGGGGTACGCGGCCCGAAGCGACTCCTGGTACCAGGCGTGATGCAACAAGTCCGACGCGACCACGGCTACATCCGGACGCTGACCGAGCGCGAAATGGAAATACCACAACGCGAAGACCGCCTCATCCCCCTTCACAAGCAAAATGGCCCGCTCCGGGGCTTGACCCAGAACGGCCGCGCCAAACTCCTGCGCGGCGCGGTCCCCCGAAGCGTCCACCCGCGGCCAGGCCGTCATGGCCCCCAACAGCAGATAGACGGCAAACGCCAGGATGATCACAACCCGCGCCGGGCGCGACGCCGCGTTCATCAAGCCGGCCAGCGCGACGCCCATCCAGATCGCCAGGCACAGGAAGACGGGCATGAGGTACACATCCGCCTCGCGCACCCCGTAGAGAATCGCGAAGACCGAGAACGCGCCTGTCACCCAAACCATGCTCCGATGCAAACGCGCGTTCGAGCGAAACACAACCGCTCCCAACACCCCCAAGCCCAGGCCGAGAATCCCGACCTGGTCGAGCAGCGTCCTCGCGGCAGACTGAGTCCGCAGCCAGAGACCTGTCAGTGTGATGGAAAGGAGGTCATCCTGGTAGAGTCGGCCCGTCGCCAGCCAGAAAAAACCATCCCACGTGGAAGCGTTCCCCCAATTGACCGGCGGCTGCGCGGAGGCGCGCAAAGGCAAAAGAAGATAAGGTGAAAGTCCGAGCGCGAGGAAAAGAATCCGGCGAAGCAGGGAGCGAGGTTCGCGGATCGCCGGCAGGAAGACCAACGGGAGCAGAAAAACGGACGTGACGTGATTTCCCAATGAGAGGCCGAAGACAAGCCCGAGCAGGATGTCGGTTTGGAGCGGGGTGAGTCGCGCCGCCAGGCCGGAGGAGAGATGCAAGATCGCAATCACGAACAGCGCATGCAATCCATACACCTCTGTGATGACCGCCTGCGACCAGACCAGCGGAGTCAGCCCAAACGCGAACGCGGAGGCCAAGCCCGCCAGGCGACTCGTCCACTCTCCCGCGGCGGCGAGGCAACGCCGCGCCAGATTGTAAACCAGCAGGGCCGCCGCGACAGTCGCGAGGGCCGAGAGGAGGTTGGTACGAAACGCCAGGGGGCCGACCGGCACATGCTGGAAGAGGCCCGCCAGGAGAAGATAGACCGGATAGCCGGTGGGATGCGGCGCTCCACCCGTCGCGGCCGCGGCGATCAAGTCGCCTCCGTCGGCGCCGCCGTTGGCCCAGGTCAAGTCGGGCGCGAGAGTCGAGCCGTAGACCCAAAGCAGGGTCAGCGCGAGGAAAACGGGTGGGAGGGAACGCCAGTTCACCGAAATTAAAACCGGACAGAGGGGGGCCTCTGTCCGGTTCGTGTCATTGCATGTCGGTCCGATTTAGCGTCCGGCTGGGACGTACACACCGGTCCAGTTGGCGGGAGCGCAAGCCAGTCCGCTGTCGGTGGTGGTGGGAAGCGGCGTCCACGGCGGGATGACCGAGTTGAGATCGTCGGTGTAGTAGTAGATGGTCATATCTTTGCCGGGGCGGGCGGCAAAGCAGATCTCCCATTCGCCCATCTCGTCTGTGGTTTCGAGATAGATGGGTTCATAGTGGATCACGTGACAACCCGGCAGGTAAAGCACATCCTTATCGTTGGGGAAGGGGATGGTTTTGGTATCCTGGGTGAGCGGCTCCACCCAAATATCGTCGTAGAGATTGTCCCATTTGTAGACTACGATGAGGGTGCAGATTCCGCCGATGGAGTAAGAGCCCGATTCAGTGATGAAATTGGAAGGTGGCGGCGGTTGCACCGAACCCGGGACGATGGGAGTGGGCGTTCCAACTGCCTCGCCGCCGCCGGCGCCCGGCGTGGGTTGAATTAAACCGGCCGGCATGTACACGCCAGTGTAGAGGGCGTCGGTGCAGGCGTAAGTATCCTCGATGGTGGTGGGCAGGGCGATCCACTCGCGCTCGCCGCTTTCGGGCTTATCCTCATAGTAGTAGATCTTTGTGTCCAACTCGGGACGCGCGCCGAAGCAGATCTTCCACGCGCCGTCATCGGGATCGGCCTGGCGCACTTCCTTGTCGTTCTTGAAATGCACCACGTGACAACCGGGGTAGAACAATTCACGCGGCGAATAGAACCACGGCACTTTTTGAGATTCCTTGATGGGTATCTCGGAATCCACGTTGTCCTTGAGGCCGTCCACTTTGTATTCGATATCAATGGTGCAGACCGCGCCGATATTGAAGAAGCCCGAGCCGGTCACCACGATGGACTTCGGGTACATCGAACTATCTCCAGACGGCTTGCCGACCGCGAACGGGCCGGCATTGGCGATGCCAATAATCGAAAGGATCAAGGCTAGCGCCACCAGAAAGGGAATGGTTTTTTTCATCAGCAACCTCCTTGCTTGAATTTCAGGTATTTTACCTGTGAATGCCTTTTTCGCGCTTCGGATTTAGGCCGGATTTACGGAAGGGTAAATTGCACCGTCAATTCCAGGTCCAGGCGCAGGTCGGTTTCGAGGACGATCACGCCCTCCTGCTCCACCGCGCCTTCCGGCATCAACAAAACAACCGCCCCCTCGGGAAGTCGGACGCGAATCGTGAGCGGGACGGCTACCGTCCCAGGCTGTTTTTGGACGCGCAAATGGTAGGACCACACACCCGTCCCCGCGTCAAACCGGACGACCGAAGCGGGGAGGCCGAATCGCAGGTTGGTTTCCACCGTCTCGCCGCCGGGGACGACTTTGAGTAGGCCGAATCCCGCCACCCCTTGAATCTCCTCCTCCTTCAGCACATCCACCTGCGGAGGGACAGCCTGGCGGCGAAGCATCCAATCCGCCGGGATGGTCTGTGGGTTGGCCTGCAACAATTCCGCGCCGAGGACAGTGTAAACGCGCAAATAATTCCAGTAACACCGGTCAATTGGATAATCGCTCTCCCAATACTGTTTATCCTCGATGTTCCAGTAATCCAGGTAACCCGCAGGGACGCATTTGATCGGCGCGGCGTGATTGGTATGCGTAACGCTCAACTTCCCCGAAGGCCCTTCCAACGTGAACAGGTCGGCTTCATACGCCAGCCGCGACTCGACGACCGCGTTGGTTTTGTTGAATCCCACATTCGAGTCCACCGCCATCAGAAAATCGCCCTGCCCTGGCCGTACCGCACCGTCCCAGCCGCGGCGCACGGCCACTGCGGTCAGCGCGGGATTATCCACCTGAATCAAGACGTGATGTTCATCCAAAGCGGAAAACAGCGTTAGGGAAAGTTGCTCGAACGGCAGGTCTCCGCTGGAAACGCGCGCGAGCAATACAGAGGTCAGGGTGTTGATGAATGCCTTGCTGTCCCAGTTGACGCGGTTGGGATTCGAGGAACCTCCGGGAGGAACCTTTTGCGCGCGCATGTACTCGACCACATTATCGGCGCCGATCGGTTCTGGAACGCCCTCCACTTGAATGGGTCCCACCACGCGCAGGATCTCGATCAATAAATGTTGATCGAAGGCGATCACGCCGTCCACTGAATGGTCGGATATATAAGAATACAACGATTCTGCATACAGCGCCGCGGTCGGATAATCGGTGAACCAATTCGTATCGCGCAACACCAACACCGGGCTGTTCATGTATTGCTGAAGTTGCCACGGCGCGGACGGGTAGGGCTTTCGCCAATCATCCAGGTTGCCCGTATTCACAAACGAAATGTCCCGGATTTGGCCGTCATCGAGCAGGAGCGTGCCAGCGGCAGTGATGAATCCGCCCGTGGGTCGAATCTCGTCTTCGTTTTGCGCCAGCAACAAATACGTTTTAGGTCCCTCGCTCGAAGCGCCCACCAAACGCGGAAACTCCACGGCGAGGATGACGCCATCCTGCATCCACGGGAGAGTCCGGTCCACATATTTCACCACCAGGTCGCGCACGCGCGGCGAGAGCCGGTCCACATCAATGCGTCGACGCGCCTCCACCGCCCGTTCCACCTCTTTCTGCGCCTCAAGCAGTTGCGGCTGCGCTTCGCTCAAGACCATCGCCAGCCGCGCGGGGTCGAGCCCCGATGAGGCGGACGTTTCATCCATCGCATCCAGTAGAGGCGTCAGGGCTTGGTACGAAATATCGGCGGCCGCGAGCATCGAATCCGAAAGCGTCGCCAGATCGCGGATGGAGGCCAAGTCGCCGCCATACACCGGGACCCAGCCAAACAACGGCCCCATCCAAAGAAACGGCGCCGCTTCCGATTTGAGAACCAGGTAATCCTCGCGCAGGGCTTGCAGCGCCGGCCCGGCGGCGCGCGCCGTTTCCACGCTCGCCCCGCCCGCTGTCAAGTCGCGCAGTCGCGCCACATCCTCCAACACCACTGTGGCCTGGTCGTACATCCGGCGGACCTTGAACGCGCCCCACACGCAAGCCAGCAGGATCAACGCCAGCGTCGCCAAAGCGACCTTGCGCGCCCGCCCCGATCTGACGCGCCCGCCTGCGCCTCGCCCCCGACCCTCATCCGGCTCGGCCACTGCCGCAGCGTTTCCTTCCCCCGCCTCCAACGGATGATCGGCCAGATAACGTTCGCGCGTTTGAATCGTCTCCAGCAATTTCTCGATGCCCTTGCGATGCCAGTCGCTCAATGTGCTGTTGGGCGCGACCTCCGGTTCCTCGGCCACCAACTTATAGGCGGATGTCTGGCTTTCCGGCAACGACTCATGCTCCCGGCCAAACACATACAACAAGATGGACTTGTCAATTCTCCCCCAAGCGTCGCGCATGGAAGCGGGATAGCGCGTTCCAAAACGGATCGGCGCAAAATACTGGGCCGCCAGGAGGCCAAATTCACCCCAGCGCGTGTCAATCCGCTTGCCGCGACGCGGCGGCGCGCCAGGCATGGTCTCATAGAACAAGGCCTCCACGGCAACCGCCAAACGCCGCCCAGGACTCGCCTCGCGCAGGGAGGGAAGCCGCGCGACCGCCTCTTTCACGAACGTCAGGCCGGCCCACGCATGGGAATCCAGGGACTCCGGATTCTGAAGATTCTCCAGGATTGCTTTTAGGGCTTCCGATTCGATGCGAGGCAGGGGCATGGGTTGCGTCTCATAAAAAAGGCCGCCAACAAGAGCGGCCAAAAGGAAATTTCGCGGGGACGGAAAACGAGTTAGGGCGCGGGTCTTGGCACCAACAACCAACCAGTGAAGGTCCCGCATGGCTCATCGAAGGCGTTGTATTTTCGCAAGAGGCCCAGGTCGGTATTCAACTGAACCGCCAATTCTTCGATGGAAGTGCGATTCCGATCTTCGAAGTGCGGCTCGAAGGGCGGTATGCCGGTCACGTCTGAAAATCCGGCCGGCAGGACGACGATCGAATCGGCCCACACAGGGATAGGCAAAAGGTAATTGATGGCAATGATCGCGTCGGTGGTGGTTCGATAGGTATTCGCGTAATAGTCGAGGTTCTCCCCCGTCATCACGCGATGGATCACGAACTGCCTCTCCTTGCCAAAGGGTGTATCGAGTTCGTGCCCGCAGAAGCGGTCCGCTGGAGGTAAGGTTCCAGGAACGGGGGTGGGTGTCCGGCTCAACGTTGGAGAGGGACGCGGCGAGGCGGTGAAAGTGGGGGTGAGGCTGGGAGTCCGCGTTGGGCTTGGAGTGGTAGTCGAAGAGGGCGTCTTGGTGGGCGGAGTCAACGTGGCGGCGCGAGCGGCGGTTTGGGCGCCTGCAAAGTCGGTTGGATTCAGCGTGGCGGTGTAGTTGGCGATGCGGGTTTGCGCCTCGGCAGTGAATGAAGCGATGATGCCGGCATTGGGGTCAAGGTAGGCACGGGTGGGGGTGCGGGTCAAGGTGGGGCGCGGCGTGAAGGTGGGAAGGGTCAGGCTGGGCGCGGGAGAGGGGAATAGTTCCCCAGGCAAGAGGGAACGTGGAATAAAGACCGCCACAAGCGCGATCGTTATTAAAAGAAGAAGCGCCGCAATCAACCAGGCCCTGCCTCGCGGCGGCGCGTCGTTTGTGACCGCAAGCGAATTACTCCCCTGCAGGTACGAGGGCATCGGCCCTCGTTCTGCCCGAAGGTAGATGGGGCATCGTTGATAACCCGCGCCGAGGCAGGTCTCGGATTGATGTGAGTTAAGGATAGATGCGGGGGGATTCGCCCGATAGCAGTAATTCCACGCGGAGGGATATGCCAACGCCGTGGCGGGATCGTCATGCAACCCAAGGTGGGGACAGCGCACGATGCCGCCCGCGGCAGGGGAAGTGTTCGGTTTTGGCTCCATGGATGGAAACGAAAAACGTCAGCGTTGTTTTTCGACCGGCGTTTCTTTCTCTGCGATCGGTTCGGATTTTTTATGCCCGTTGGGATTACTGCGGAACAGGCGGCGGAAGATGGACTTGGATTTCCGACCATCCTCCCCGGCGTAATAATGATACTGGTAGCCGGAATAATAGTAGGGCGAGTAATGGCGGTAGCCGCCATAGTAGTCGGCGCGATGACGCGGAATGCGGTTGAGCACCACGCCCAGGATGCGCGTCCCGGTGCGACTCAATTGTTCCTGCGTGGCGAGGGCTGCGTCGGCGTGCGTATGGCCGGGATGCACCACCAGGATCACGCCGTCCACTTTGGAAGCCAGGATCTGAACATCGGCCACCAGGGAGGGCGGCGAGTCGATGATCACATATTCGGCTTCCCGTTCCGCTTCCTGCAGGACATGATCCATGCGCGTGGAGGCCAGGAGTTCCGCGGGATTGGGCGGCAAGGGTCCGCTCGTGACGATGGACAGGTTTTCCTGCTCCGGCGAGACTTGAGCCGCCCCGCGCAGAGTTAGCGCAGAACGGAACAGGTCGCTTAGTCCCAACTGGTTGGGTAAATTCAAATAGCGATGCACTTTGGGACGGCGAAGATCGGCATCCAACAGGATCACCTTTTTGCCACCCTGGGCGATGATGGCGGCCAGATTGACGGAGACGGTCGTCTTGCCTTCCGAGGGGCCAGCGCTTGTGACGAGGATGCGGCGCACGGGATGGTCCACCCCGGCAAATTCCAAGTTGGTCCGCAACGAACGAAACGCTTCGGAGACCGGAGAACGCGGCTGGCGCGTGACGTACAACCGTTCAGCGCTCCCTTTTTCGTAATTGATCTGGGCGATGTATCCGATTACGGGCAGTTCCAAAACCCGCTCGACATCGTCGAGGGTTTTGAGAGTGTCGTCCAGGTATTCAACCAGGAAGGCGATGGCCGCCGCCAGGGCCAGCCCGATGCCGCCAAATTGAAGCGCGCTGCTCTCCGGATTGGGACGAATCGGAGCGCTCAGTGGAGGAGCGACAGCCGGTTTGATCTGCACCACATTGGGAGTATTTTGGGCGCGCGCCAGGCGCACCGCCTCCAAACTGTTGAGCAAATTAATATAAATTTGCTGATACAGTTCAAGGGTGGTTTGCAACTGGTTGAGCCGGGTGGTGGTATTGTCGGCGCCCTCTACTGGGCGACCAAGCACAACCAGGTTCGAATATACCTCCTGGTAAAGCAACAATACGGATTTCAGTTGATCGAGGGCAGCCTGTTTACTGGTGATTTCCGTTTTGAGTTCGGCCGTTTGAGGTTTTCTCTTTTCAAGATCGGAAATTTGGACTTCAAGATCGGACACCTGCGCCTGCAGCGTGTCAATTTGCGCCTGCACCTGGGTTAGTTGGTCGGCAACGGTGGCGCTGGAAATGTCGTTGATCTGGGTCTGGAGGGTGTTGATCTGTCGCAATACATCGTCAATCTGGTTTTGCAGGTTTTGCTCCGAGGTGATGTAACGCACAGATTGAAGTTCCTCGTTCTTGTCAATCAGGATCGTGACCAAAACATTGGCGATTGCAGCGGCATGTTCGGGGTTCGTGTCCTCCACGACCAAGTCAACAAATTGGGTGTCATCCACCTGCGTGGCGATCACGCTGCCCTGCGCACGATAGCCCAATTCGCCCTCCACCGAATTCAGCACATCTTCGGTGGTCAATAGTTGAACGTAGGTTTGAACCAACTGCTGGTTTTCGAGATACGAGTAATAGTCGTAATACCCCGTTTGAGCCGAGCGAAGAATCATGAAGCGCGTGCTAGCCTGGTAGACGGGGGTCTGGTTAACGCTGACAAAATACCCGATAGACGCGCCGATCACAAGACCCAGAACGCCAAGCCACAGCCAGCGGCGAATTAACGAAAAATAACGCTTGAGTTCCAAAACGAATTACTCCTTCGAGCGCAATCCAAATAAGCGCGGGTTGTTACAATAACATTACAATTATACCTGATTCAATCTCAAAAATCTCATCCAGTTCCTCTTGCGGTTGAGCGACGCTTCTCCCTCCCCCTCCCCACATGCGCGCCTTTATCTGTCCCGCTCAAAACTCATCGGCAGTGGAAATTTACGAGCCGGATCAAGACAAGAAACCGATACTACGGAAGAATCTGCGCCAATACAGAAGCGGCCAAAGCCCGAGCGGAGCGCGGCCGTAGCGTTGACGCAAATACTCCGGGCCGGGAAAGACATCCTGCAGAAAAATGAGGGGGCGTTGTTTCCAATCCGGAAAGGCGAGCCAGGTCAGCAAATGATCGAAGGCCGGCTTGCCACGCGTGGCCCGGATCCACGCGTCCACCGCGCTCTCTCCCCAGGTTGGTCTGACGTTCCGCGTGAACTCCAGCGCGTCGGGCGGGACGAGGCCGGGCCAGAGCGCTTCGAGTCGCGTCATCGCGAAGCGGAGAGGCAAAATCACTCGCCAATGCGCGGCGCGTTCGATCACGCTCTTCCAATTTAAGTCCGCGCCCGCGTTGTGAATGACGGCGGCCATTTCAAAGTAACGGAAGAGAGCCGAGTCGAAGCGGTGATGCAGGCCAAGATGCGCGCAAGTATATGGGAGAAAATCCTCGGCGCGCAGTTCCAGCGCGGAGACGCCGGCCACTGTCAGCGGGCGGGCGCGCCCAAACAGTTCATCCACATCCATGCGGCGCGGGTCATACGCCGGGATATGCAAAAGCCCCCAATGCAAACCGAGCGAAAACGCGGCGGCTGGATCGCCCGGCTCGTTCGTAAAAAAATATAATTGCCCGTTGGTATATTTCCGATTGTAGCCGGGCCAGGTCTCGATGGCGGGCGCGCAACCCATGCCATGCAAAACGGTTTCGGCGGCGTCCGCATCACGCGGATGAACAAGAATATCAATGTCCTCGCACGGGCGCAGGCTATGGTCGCCGCCATACAAGGTGGAGATGTGCGCCCAGCCTTTCAACACGATCACGCGCAATCCGGCATCCGTCAGCGCGGAGAGGGCGCGGCGGATTCGCGTCGCGCACTGATCGCCGTAGAGCATCAGACTGTAACGGTCGAGCCGCAACTGCTCGACAAATTCCGCAGGCCAGGGATTGGGCGCGGACTTGCTTAGCGCGTGGAAGTACGCGGACAAACGATGCGCGACCAATCGCGCGTGGAGCCGCGTCCAGTCCACGCCTCGGGGCGGGCGAGGAGCAACCCGGCCGGGGAGGAGTCCCGAAGCGAGACAGTCGCGAATAAAACTGTCTTCGCGGTCAAGGGAGAGGGAAGAGTCGGTTGTCACGCGGATGGGCCGGTCAAGCAGGAGACTGGGCCAGGCGACTTTGGACCGTCCCCAAAATATCGTTCAAGAAAACGACGCGTACGCCCGTGGCATGGCACAGTTTGAACACGCGGTCATGCGCTTCCGGGGTGAGATTGGAAATGGCAAACAGGATCAGGCCGATATCGTAATCGCGAACGAGAAGAGGCAGATCGCTGGCGCTACCCAGGACGCGGCAACCGTCAATACGCAGCCCCTGTTTGGACGGATCGTCATCCGCCATACCTACGACAGTGAAGGCCTGGCGAAGCGATCCGCGATTTAACAGCCAGTGAACGATCTGTCCTCCCTCCCCCGCGCCCAGGATAAGAACCCGCTCGCCAAATCCAGTCGTATCCTTGCGCCAGGAGAGCCAGCGGCTTCCAATGGAAGTCACCATGCGCAGGCGATAGCGAACCATGAGACTCGCTGTCACAGTGATGAGGCCGATGAGAACGATCAACTCGGAAGGCAGGGCCGGAAATGGAAGGTATGGTTTCACTTTCTGAACGTAGTTGAGGAGGATAATCGTCACAATGGAGATGGCATTGGAGGCGACCAGCACCAAGCCGTCTTCCGCTGTGGCGCGCGACCACATAATATGATCCAAACCCAGCAGCCAATTCATAAAACTGAAGAGGAAGGAGAGGGCGAAAGCCAGGAGCAAGAAATTGTAGACGCCCCAATCGATCGCCTGAAACATGCGCCAGCCCAATCCGGCCAAGGAGACGGCGCCCAAGCAAACAACGAGGTCCACCAGAAACCAGGAAATATTCCGATTCGCCAGGCGATACATGGGACCGGAAAACAGTTTTCCCTCTGGGATGCGCTTTTTTCCGATGGTTGGGATGAGGGCGACAGCCGTCCAAAACAAGATGTCGAGGTCGCCCAACAGGGAGTGATGCCGGACGTAGAGACGGTCGAGACGCAATTTGTCGGGCAGAATGTCGCGCAGGTAGACATCCATGACGTTATCGGTCGAGAGGAGTTCCTCCTCATTGCGGTACAGCACCGCGGCCGGACTGGTGATGCCGGGACGCATGGCGAGAATCTCACGACGCGCGTCTTCGGGCCAGGTTTTGACAATTTCTGGATCCTCGGGGCGCGGGCCGACGAGACTCATCTCGCCGATGAATACGTTCCATAATTGCGGTAACTCATTCAGTTTGGTATCGCGCAACCATTTGCCAAGCGGTGTGACGCGCTCATCATCCTTGGCGGTGACGCGCGGACCTTGGTAACTGGCCGGGTCTTCGCGCATGGTGCGAAATTTGAGGATGTCGAACTCTTTTCCATGCCGCCCGGAACGACGCCCCCGAAAGAAGACCGGGCCGGGGCTGTCGCGTTTGATGGTCAAAGCCAGAATGGCGAAAACCGGGGATAGGATGAGGAGGGCGAACGCGGCGGCGAGGATATCTACAAGGCGTTTTGATGCGCGATACAACCCGCCGGAGTACGGCGAAGCATTGAGAATGAATGGCTTGGAAACGCTACGTTGGCCTTGCATAGGACCCCTCCGGTTAGAACAATTAGTTCATCGGATGAATGGAGGCAAGATAATGTGTATTAAAGATTGTAAGGCTTTCGAGGAAATAACACAATCCCCAGGAAATGGGGATGAGCGCACGGGCAAGGGGCGGGGCGAGAGTAATGCGCTGAAAAGCAATCTGGCAATTGGGGAAGAGTTCGCGAATTTCCACGGGCCGCAAGCCGTGCGTTTGGCGGTTGGTGGGGTTGAGCCAGAAGTCGTAGGAGAGGATCAGGCCGGTGGGACGGAGTAGGCGGAGCATGTCGCGCGCGATGTCGCGACGGAGGGAAAGGTCGAGGATGGAGGAGAGGGCGGTGAATTGCAGGATCAGGTCGAAGGAGGAATCGGGAAAGGGCAGGCGGCTTCCGTCCGCGTTGACGAGCGGCGAGCCGGGAAGTTTATTTTTCGCGGCGCTCAAGCGGTCGGGGAGCAGGTCAATGCCGAAGAGGTTTTGCGGCGAAGCGCCGAAGGTGAGAAACTCGGCCAGCACTCCCCCATCGCCACAGCCCATTTCGAGAATGCGAGTCTGGCGGAGGTCGGTCACCTCATGCTGGCGAAGCGCGTGGAGGAAGGCGCGCTGGCGTCCCTGCACCGCGAAGAGGTTGGCGCGATTGAAGGGAGAGTACACGTCGCTCCCCGCGAAGCGACGGGCGCGGTCGGCATATTCGGCGCGCAGGCGGGAATGGTCAGTTGAATCCGGATTTCCCATTTCTGATATCAGGGCAACGCTACGGTAATTAGCGCATAGTTCCTGGGTAAGTTTTTCTGTTCCACTATCTGCAAACCGGGAATCGCAAGAATGGCGTCTACATTTTCTTGTTTGCAAATGACGGTGATAGTGGAGACGATCCGCGCGAACTCTGAAATATCGCCGGTCGCCACGTCGGCCCCATCGGAAAAAGAAAACGAAGCGTATTTCATGCCAGGATCGTAGTAATTCAATAAGGGCGCCAACGAGCGCTCCACGATCAGGTTGTCGAACAAGCGCTGCGCCTCGATCACGGAGGTTACCAGGGCTTTTCTTGAATCGGGCGAGGTTTCCAGTTCGGGGATATTGCTCCGATACGAAATGGAAACATTCCAGATCAGCAGCGCAGATAAAGCCGCGCCGAGAACAACTTTGGCCGGCATAGTCTTGAAGCCGCGCAGCGCCTCGGAAAACGCGATCCCGACCAGGGCCAATAAAGGAGGCAGAATCGAGGAATAGTATTGAGGCGAGGGGTCCGCGTTTCTCAGTGTGGTGGCGATTATGAGGATTGCGTACAGGGGGATGGGAAACAGGTAAGAAAACTTTTTGGCTTTCGCGAAAAGATAAATACCCGCGATCAATATCAAGATAATTTCCACCGAAGCGGTTTGAAATCGCGCCGACCATGCCTGGCTGAGGCTGGCGCTGCCATATTCCCACGAACGGACAATTGCATAATAACCAAAGAAAGCATAATTACGCAGAAGGCCCAGTTTTAGAATTCCGCCGGGCCAAACCAGGAGGACAACGCCCAAATAAATTGCCAACGCGTACAGGGTCATCCGCCAAAAAATTCGCTTTCCCGGCTTCGTGGTTTTCGTCCACCAAAGCAGGGCGATTACTTGGACGCCAATCAATAGAACCGCGTACTCAACCGAGAGGAGACTCAGCGCGCCAGAGGCCGCCGCGCCATAAAAGAACTTCGCATCCCCGGTTTTCAGCCAAATGCACACGAGCAAAAGCGACACAGCCGAAAACAGGGTGTACATTCCGTGCGGGGTAATCTGCGTAGCCGTTTGGATATTCGCTTGATTGGCGCAAATCAAAAATGCCGCAAGGAGCGCGCCGAGCGCGCTTGCCCAAGTCCCGCCCTCCAATTTTTGGAGAAGGAAAAAAACGAATACAGCCGTCAACAACAAAACCATCGCGGAAGCATAGCGAGCCGCGAATTCCCCGCCTGCCTCCAAATGAGATATCGGCATCAAATAATAAAAATAGGCTGGGCCGTGAAAATGCCGAAAGATATTGATATCGTTGCTGGTTCGGATAAATTCGGATAACGAGGCGCGATTTTTAGACCCCTCGCCCTGATTCATACCCAGTTCGATAAACTGGCGAAAGGGAATGGATGTCCGGTCAAGGTAGTTGATAGCAAATCCCTGCTTTGCGGCGTACATATAATCCGACTCGTCATAACTGAAATAATCCGAGGAAGCCAGTCGAGAATACAAAACAATGAAAATAAGGGAAAGCAAGCCAACCAGGAAAACATCCCTCTTCAGGCGTGAAGCCGCGTTTTGGTTTTCAGAGATCATGGGCGAATTGATTCCTTTCGACGAAATGCCTGGGCAAAACGATCATCACAGAAAGAAGTTGACAATGCAGGCCGGATCGCGTTCATGCCAGCGCGGGAGGATAGGGAGCGTTCCCGATCTTATCGCCCCAACGATCCCAAAATTTCAGTAATCCCGCCCAAAAGCCAAATCCGTAGCTAATGTGTAAAACAACGAATATCAATGGAAGAGCGACAAGATATTTCCAGCCTTGCTTGAAGGCGACATGCAGGGAGGCCAACAAGTTGGCGAACAGGTATAGCGAAGGGACAACGAGCGCGCCAATCCGATAGTGGGGAACAAACGCCAACAGAATGGAGGCGACCAACGAGAGCGTGAACAGGGGAGGGATAAATTGTCGCGGGCGCATTTGAACCGGGTGCTTCTGCATGACCCGCACTTTGTAGCATCCATATTGGTAATACTGCTTCCACAAGGCCGACAGGCTGGCGCGGTTGTAATAATGGCTGCGGATGACTGGATTGCACACGATCCGCCCGCCGATCTTCCGCAGGCGATAACTCAACTCGTCATCCTGGTTGCGGATCATGTCCTGGTCGAAGCCGCCAATGCGTTGATACACAGAGCGCCAGCACAGCCCCATGTAAACCGTATCCAACTCTTCTTCCTGGTCGGTGTAATGAAAACGAGAGTCGCCCACGCCGAAAGGGAAACTGGTAGCGAGCGAAATGGCGGAGGCGATGTAGGTGGTTCCAATCGCGTTCATGGTTCCTCCCACCATGTCGGCCCCGCTGGAGAGCAAGGTTTCCACCGCCTTCGAAAGGTAATCGGGCGCGAGAATCGAGTGGGCGCTGACGATTCCAATTATGTCGCCGGTGGACTGCGCGATTCCAAGATTCCATCCGTGCGACTGGTACAGCCCCGGGTTGGAGAGCAGTTTAAAATTCGGCCGGCCGCGAATCAAATCTTCGACCACCCGCCACGAGGCATCCGTTGATTTCCCGTCCATGATGAGAACCTCGACCAGGTCGGGCGGATAATCCTGGCGGAAGATCGATTCGAGACATTCGCCAATGCGGGCCGCCTCGTTTCGCATGGCGATGAGCAGCGATACTTTCGGTTTCGTTTCCATAAATCCTACAAACGCGATCTCAGCGCGCCCGATCACAAAAAAACTTCCTTGTGCAAGCGCGCCGACTCATACATGGCTAGGACAAGCCTGAGCGATTTAAGCGCCTCCAGCCCACTCGTAGAGGGCGGGCGTTTTTCCTTCACCGCGTTGATCATTTCCAGAATCTGCTCGCGGTGTCCATAGCCATACACCGTAGGCGGGTCAATTTCCTCGTGCATCAAAATCTCGCGTTCCTGCTCCAGTTCGCCTTCCACCTTCCAAAACACTTTGCGATTCAAGGCCGTGCCGCCCACTTTCACAGAGCCTTTCTCACCGAAGAGCGCTATCGAGCCTTCCAGGTTTTCGGGGTACGTGATCGTCGAGCCTTCCACCCGGCCCAACCCGCCATTCTTAAATCGAAGAATCGCCACACCCGCATCTTCAGCCTCCATTCTATGAGCCAGGGTGGCGGTATAGGCAAATACGCTGTACGGTTCGCCCATCAGCCATTGAAGCGCGTCGATGTGATGAATACTTTGGTTCATCAACGCCCCCCCGTCCATACTCCAAGTACCGTGCCAGCCGTCTTCATAATATGACTGTGGCCGAAACCAACGCACTGTGACGCTGGCGAGAAGCAACTTTCCGATCTTTCCGTAGTCCACCGCTTGGCGAAGATCGCGCATGGGAGGATTGAAGCGATTTTGCAACACGACGCCCAATACGACTCCCTGCGAGTCGCAGGTGTGAATCAAGGCTTCCGCGTCTTCCACCGACAACGCGATGGGTTTCTCCACCAGGACGTTTTTCCCGGCCCGCGCCGCGTCCTGCCCGATCTGCGCGTGCAACCCCGAAGGGACACACACATTCACGATGTCAATGTCGTCGCGTTTCAACATTTCAAAGTGGTCGGCGTACGCCGCCCCGCCGTGCTTCTCCACAAAATTTGCCACGCGACGCGGCACGATATCGCACGCCGCCACCAATTTGGCGCCGGGAATCGACTCAATCGCCTGGGCGTGTCGCGGCGCAATACGTCCGCATCCGATAATCGCAAAATTCATTGGCGTGCCTTTCCGCCTTCCAGCGTAGCATCAAATTCCCGAAGCGATTGGGCAACCCATTCCATTTGTTCCGCTCCCAATTCGGGATAGACAGGCAGCGACAACACTTCGCGGGCCGCCTTCTCCGTTTCGGGCAGGCTCACTTCGGGGTAGCCGAGTTTCCGATAAACCGGCTGAAGATGAACCGGAACCGGATAATGGACTCCCGCCTGAATGCCGTTCTTCTGCAAATGCGCCAACGCTGCGTCGCGATAAGGCGTCCGCGCCACGTACAAATGATACACATGGCGGCGATCCGGCGCTTCGTGTGGCAGGGTCACATGAGTCTGACTCAACAACTGGCGGTAGCCGCGCGCCGCGAAGCGGCGCGCCTCCGTCCACCCCTCGAGGAACGGCATCTTAGCGCCCAAAAAGGCGGCTTGCAACGCGTCGATACCTTCCCCATACCCCAAATAAACATGCTCGTATTTGCTCGTCCGCCCGTGATCGCGCAATTTGCGGACCTTGTTCAACAATGCCAGGTCGTTCCCGGTCACCGCGCCGGCGTCGCCGTACGCGCCCAAATTTTTTCCGGGATAAAAACTGAAGCAAGCCAGGTGACCGATACTTCCACAGCGCTTGCCGTTGTACTCTGCCCCGTGCGCCTGGGCCGCATCCTCGATCAGCCACAGACCGCGGCGACGGGCGAGTTCGAGCAACGGGTCCAAGTCCGCCGCCTGACCGTAGAGATGAACCGGCAGGATGGCGCGCGTACGCGGCGTGATGGCCGCCTCCACGCGCGACGGGTCCAGCGTATACGTCAGCGGGTCAATATCCACAAAGACCGGGCACGCCCCCACGTGCCAGATCGCCTCCACCGTCGCGACAAACGTGTGCGAGGTTGTGATCACCTCGTCGCCCGGCCCCACCCCGCACGCCAGCAGCGACAATTGCAAAGCCGCCGTCCCCGAAGCGACGCCCACACAATCCGCGGCGTGAACGTACTTTGCAAACGCTTCCTCGAAGCGCCGCGCCTCCTCGCCCAAAATAAAATGCGCGCTTTGCAGCACGCGCTGAATCGCCTCGTCAATCTGCGGGCGGATGGAATGGTATTGGGCTTGCAGGTCAACTAACGGAATTTGCATATTCACCTCTAACGGGTCTCGGATCGGTACTCCGGCACATCAGCCACTTCGCCAACGACGCGCGCTGGGTTCCCAACAACAATCTTGCCGCTCGGCACATCGTTTACAACGACGCTCCCCGCTCCCACCAGAGCATTCTCTCCCACCACAACTCCCGGAAGGAGGGTCGCGTTCGCGCCGATCTTTGCGCCGCGCTGAATATGCGGGCCTTTCAAATTCTTTTTCGCGTCACGACCCAACGGATACCTGGCGTTGGTGAAAACCACATTCGGGCCAATCCAACACCCCTCCTCCAGAATCGAATACTCCGGAATGAACACGTTGGAATGGATTCGCACACCGTTCCCGATTTGCACGTGATGTTCGATCACGCTATGCGAGCCGACGCTCACCTTATCGCCAATCTGATTCGCCTCGCGGATCAACACCCCATGCCCGGTTTGAAAATCACTCCCGATCTGGTTCAACGCGTAGACGACCGTATGGGAGCGGATCAACGCCCGCGCGCCGATGACCGTGACTTGTTCCGCGTCGGGTTCGCCGCGCGCCCGCGTTCCAATGATCGCAAAATCTTCCACCGCGCTCCCCTCGCCGAGGTTCACACCGTCCAACACACGCGCCGACGCCGCAATGGTTACGTTGTCATTTCTCATAACGCCTCTACGAAGCCTTCGCAATACGCTTGAACCAACCCTGCAAGCGCGACGAGCGCAAATAGAACGCGCTCAAGTTGGGATAATCGAGATGACTCTGCGGCGCTTCTTTCAGCAACGCGTCATACTCCGCCTCGCTCATACCGAATTTTTTCAGGACGAAATCATAATCCTGCCGACGAAGCGACTCGGGATACGTTTCCGAGTCGAGCCGACGCAACGCCTCATCCCTGGACATCTGGCCGGACACCACCAACGAGGCCATGTGCGGCAGCCGTTTGTCGAAGCCGAACTTGTCCACCAGGAACGCGCCCTGATAGAAACGCGTCCACACTGACTCGTAGTGCTTCTCCGGATAGGGACGGTAACCCACTTCCTTTTCCAGAATCTGGATGGCCTGCGCCTTGTCGTAGTCGAAGAAGTTGAGCAGGTTTATCACTCGCAACCGCTCCGCAAAAACATACCACGCAAATTGGAACAGGCCCAATTTGGGCAGGGTCCTCAAAGGGCGGGAGCCAAAGCGCTTATGAATGGAGCGCAGGTGGAATAAATCATTGGCAGTATACGTCCACGCCAACGGCATGACTCCCTCTGTTTTGAGGTTCATCCCGCTCAAAATGTATCGAATTCCATGTTTGTGCGCGGTGTTCCACAATAACGCGGTGATGGCATGATCGGTTGGAATCTCCGCGTTCGGCACAGACGCCTTCAAAAACGACTTTTGCAGGTCGCAGAACTCGTCCCAATCCACCACGAGGGTGTAGAGGTCAATATCGAGCGCGGAGAGAATACGCTTGATATTGTCCACGGCGAGTTCGGAGTTCCAGCCGTTGTCGAAGTGAACCGCCAGCGGACGCAAGCCGAGTTTCTTGGCGAGATACGCCACATACGAACTATCCGCTCCCCCACTGACGCCGAGAATACAATCGTACTCCTTGCCGCGGCCGCTGGCTTTGATGGTCTCGACCAGCGCATCCAACTTCCGTTGGCGTTCCTCCGGCGACATCAATTCACGTGCGGCGCGCGCGTCGTACTGGTGACAATGATTGCACACGCCCTGCTCGTTGAAGACGATCTCCGGGTCGCTGGTGTCCATCACACAGCGCGTACACATTTGATACGGACGACTCATTTCATCACACCTGCAAAAGTTTGTTTCAACTCCACGCGCGACGGGTAACTGATCAACACGGCGCGATGTTTGCCCTGGAACACGAACATGCTCCCCGCCGCCGCGGCCGACGCCCCAGCAAGCGCCGCCGCACGGAAATCGTCCAACTTCCCAGCGCCTCCGCAGGCGATCACCGGAATATCAGCGTTCCCCGCGATAGTTTTTACCAACTCGATATCATAGCCTTGCATGGTTCCGTCGCGGTCAATCGAGTTGATTATCAACTCGCCCGCGCCGCGCTTTTCCATTTCACGCGCGAACTCCACGGGGTCTTTGCCGGTTCCCTTGCGCCCGCCCTGGATCATCACCTCGTTCTTGCCCCAGAAGTTACGCTTGTAGTCAATGCAAACGACCGTGCTGGAGGAACCCACGAGACGCGAGAGAGCCGTTACGAGGTCCGGGTTTTGAACCGCCGCCGTACAGAGGATGATCTTTTCAATTCCCGAGGTCACCAGTCTGCGCGCCTGCTCCACATCCGTCACATGTCCGCCGTAACCGATGGGCATGAAGGCCTCGGTCACGATCTCGCGGATCAGATCATATTGAATGGGCGCGTTCTGCGGCGTGGCTTGAATGTCGAGCAATACGAGTTCGTCCACTTCGCGCTCGTTGAAAATTTTCACCGCGTTGCGCGGGTCGCCCACATAGACCGGGTCTTTGAAACGCACGGTCTTCACCAGCCCCGTGCCGCGCAACAACAAACAGGGAATGACGCGTGGCAGGATCATGGATTCCACCGCACAAAATTTTCGAGGATCTTCCGCCCGTAGCGATGACTCTTCTCCGGGTGGAATTGCGTACCGAGAATGTTGCCCTTGCCAAGAATCGAATCGAATGGCTGGCCGTAATCGGTGGTCGCCAACACCGCTTCGGAATCGAGACAACGAACATAATAGCCATGCACAAAATAAAATCGCGGCTCCTCGCCGAGGTCGTTCAACAACGCGTGCGGCTTTTGAATCTGAATTTCATTCCAGCCCATGTGCGGAATCCGCAAACGCTGCGCGCCGTCATTAAAATTAAATCGAAGGGTCTCTGCGTCAAGCCAACCGAGGCCGGGCAGGTCGCCCTCTTCACTTCTGCGCGAAAGCAATTGCATTCCCAAACAAATTCCGATGAACGGCGTTTTGTTTTCCAACACTTTGCGCGTCATCAACGGAATCAAATTCAAATCATTCAATCGCTTCATGCCCTGATCGAACGCGCCCACGCCAGCCAAAATGAGTCGCTCCGCTGATTCGATTTTTCGCGCGTCGTTGGTTACATCGGCTTGCGCGCCGATCTGCTTGAGCATGTTGGCGATCGAACCCAAATTGCCCATGCCGTAATCAATAATCACGATCATTGCGCCGCCATCCGATACACGTTCAAGACCCGCTCCGTCACGCTGACGATGTCGAGTCCCTGCTTGAATAATTGCTCGCGTCCATTCGAGCGCCGGCCCGACCACAGCGCCGCCTCGAGCGCCTCCGCCAACTGCCCCGCGTCATACGGACGCACCCCGCCCGGCTCGACTCCCTCCAATCGTTCCGGCACGTCGCCGCACGGGACAGACACCACCGGCAAGTCACAGGCCATCGCCTCCTTCACCAGGTCGGGACTGCCTTCATGCAGGGACGTCAGCAACAGACAATCGCTGGCATTCAGACGTAACGCGACTTCCTCGCGCGTACACCTCGAAATCGCCTCCATCCTGACCCCTTCGACTGCGCTCAGGGCAAGCCCGCGCCGGCTCGGCCCCAACCGACTTATCGCGGCCTCCGCCAGCGGACGGTTCTTCACCACCTGGCCGCTGTCAATCCCGGCGTTGAACAGGATCACCTTCTCCTCCAGCGGCCAGCCCAACCTGCGACGCGCTTCGTCACGCGGGATAGGAGAAAAAATTTCCGTGTTGATTCCATTGGGGAGATTATGCGCCTTGTGTCGCAGAGATTTTGGAAGCGCGTTCAACAACCCGCTTCCGTTGACCACAATTTGTTTCGCGCCCGCGCCTGCGAACAGACTCAACATCCGTCCTAGCCGGTCGCGCAGACGCCACTTCCAACCGGGGTTGGAGGTTCCCTGCAAATCCGAGCCGCGAAAGGTGACGATGAAGGGAGTCCGCCGCGCCGCGAGACGCGAGATGGCCGCCACCATCGTGCCATAGTAGGCCACCACCAGGTCCGCGCGGAAGCGGGCGATCTCAGCGGTCAGTTCGCGCAGGTTGCGACGAATCCCGCGCGGCGACGTGCGATCGTCCACGCCGAAGAGACGCACCTCGTTCCCGGCTCGCTGGAGGAATTCAACCTGCGTCGCGTACACATGCGGGACGGCCGCGCCGTCGGGAGTCCGCTCAGCGTCTACGGCGATTAGCAGGCGCAGGGGATTCGCCTTCTTTATTATCTTCATCTTCGAGATGGAACTGCGCCGCGGCCAAGCCGAAGGTGAACGAGGGCGCGACCAGGCGTGTGGCAGAGTGGGTGAAATAGAGCAATGTCCATATACTAAAACCGGCGCTTATACCCTTTGAAATAGCGTCGCGACGCGAAAGCATTCGCGATATTGTTACCAGCGCCAGAATCGCCATGATCGCCACGCCAAAACTTCCATGCTCGGCTAGTAACCGACTATATTCCGTATGAGTCGGTTTGGGATATCCAAAGGTGGCGATATGGTAGAGCGGAGACTGGCCCACGCCAACGCCCCAAACGGGATTCTTCAAAAACAAATCATAATCTATTTGAAACAGGATATCCCTACCCGTTGTATCGGTACTCGTGAAACGGGTAATCACTGCTCCGCCAGTCAATTTATCTACAAAGGGAAAGACTACAAAATATCCCAGAAGGCCAAATGCAAGCAAAATGCCAAATACGCGTGTCGCCACGCGCCGATTTCTAAAGAGGAAAAATAAGCCAACTGCCACCGCGCCCAACGCGTTCCAAAATCCGCCGCGAGAAAAGGTGAGAACGGCAGTAATAATCAATCCTATCGCAAGAGCGATCATCAGGTTACGTAAGCGGGAATCTTTCCCAACCAGAAAAATATAGAAGAACGCCATCGTCGCGCCGAGACTCAAAGCAGACGCGACCTGATTGGCGCCGATACCGCCCGTAAGAAGTCCATTTTCTCCGCCTCCGTAAAATGCGACGTTTTTGGTTAACAGGTTATAAACAACAAAAATACCCATGGAAACCACTGGGGCAATCGCCCATAGAAACAGTCTCTGAGTATCCGTCTTTTTAAATTCCAATGCCCCGAGTGTCATCGAAACGAAACAAAGAGCCACCGGGCCGGCGAGTTGATATGAAAGCGCCTGGCGGTCAAAAGCGGGCATGATGAAAACGCCAGGAAGCAGGAGAAGCAAAAACAGGGATGGCCAAAGCATGCTTCTACCCACAAGGCGATACTTGAGGATCATCATTAAACAAAGGAATATCGTCGCAAATTTTCCATATTCCGAGACCAGGGCGGCGTCCGACGCGCCGCGCCACAGGAGTTCAGCCCCGGCTAAATATCCTACAACAAACGCCGCCCGCGTAGGCGTCTTGTCGTTAAGGATGTAATTAATCCCGAGGAGAACAACGAGTATCGAGTGAATAGTGGCAATAATCGGCCAAGAGTAAAAGATGAGCATTAACGGCGCATGCAGAAGCAGAATTCGGATCACTTGATTAAATGGCACATTATCACTTATCGCTTCAGGTTGACGGATGCGACGTTGCAAACCCACAGAAAACGACCCCGATCTTGCGGGTCGCGAGAGGCGGTCTATCGGAGAGAGCGCTTTATCATCCATCAGAATTCCTAATCGGGCGCGTCGTTATCGCTGTCGCCCAGGGTCCAGTAATTTTCGCCCGCGAAAGCGGACATCAGTTCGGAAGACTCGCTCCACCAACAAAAGCCAAAGGCGCTTGAGAAGATAAAGCCAAGCCGCTTTGCCGCGCGCAATAAAGCGGGATGGGAGGACGCCAAGGTCACCTGACCGGAACCGTGGAGCATGGCATACTGTACGGTCAGGGCGAGCAAATCGCCAATGATTGCCATATCGCTTAAGTCGCCGAACAGGTCGAGAATGCGGGTATAACGCAACCCATCGGGTTGTGTCAAGTGGCGGGCGATCAAGTAGTGGGTGGGATTCCCGCTCGACCCAACCAGAAAATAGCGATATTCGCCAGCGTCGGGAGACTGGCCGTAACGCCAATCGAGGTACGCGGCGTCGCGAACGGTTGTGTTCAGTCCCTCGCGGCGGGCGCGTAGGAAAACAGCGGACAAAATTTCCGCGTCGAATGAATCCATCTTCCACGCCCCATCCACTCGCCGCGACTTCAACCGCGTCCGCCACAAGGCCGCGAGGGGCGCGAGCCCCCACGCGCCGACACGCAAAACCAAGCCGCGCATCCCCTCCGCGCTGCGCACCATCTTCACCTGCGAGGGGCGCAAGGGCAACAACATGACACGCGCGTCCTCGCGCACGCCCCAGCCATGCTTGCGATGGATGATTCCGGCGAGATCATTCGGAAAGCCCAGTAGAAGATCGGACATGCCGCGTACGCGTTCGTCAATGAGTGTCTGCACGCCGAGGCCGCGAAACTCCGGCGCAACGATCAAGTCCACCCACCACAACGCGGACTGGACGCGTCCCGCCGCCCACACTTGAGTCGGAATGACCGCGCAGTATCCGGCGATTGCGCCGTCCACTTGCGCGACTATTCTATTGGCATTGGAACGATGCAACCATTCGCCATGCTTTCGCAGGAACTCACTCTTGAGTGGCGGATAGACGCGGCGCAGGAAGGCGTCCAGTTGTGCGGGGTCAACTTGCGTAGCGTCGAGGAGTTGAATGTTGGGCATGGCGTTGGTGAGCGGACTCCGAAGTCTCTGACTTCGGACAAGATCGGGAGATTTTGTAGTCCGTTATTGGGTCAACTGTTTGAAATAGTAGTCTTCAAACTGTCGAACAATGGCGTCGCAGCCAAACTCGGCTTCGACGCGCGCCCGACCTGCTTTGCCCATTTCACGCGCGCGTTCGGGATCGCGCAACAAGGTTCGCAGGGCGTCGGTTAAGGCGTGGTCATCGCCTGGGGGAATCAGCAACCCGGTCACACCATCGCGGACGAGGCGAGGGATGCCTCCGACGCGCGTCGCAACGACGGGCAGTCCGGCAGACATGGCCTCCAGAATCGCGTTAGGAGTCCCCTCGCTGTCGGAGGTCAGGCAAAAAATGCCGAGGCGCGCCAGCACGGCGGGGATGTCGGCGCGAAAGCCGAGCATTTTCAGGCGGTCGGCGAGGCCACGCAAAGCGATCTCGGCCTGGATTTGACCGGGAACTTCGGGATCGGAGACCATCACCGGCTGGCCGACTGTGACGCCGAAGACATCGGGAAATTCGAGGAGGGCCTGCGCCAGGCCGCGCACGAACATGGGATAATTTTTTTCGCGGCGCAGGTTGCCGACCATGCCCACCACGCGGGCGTCGGAGGGAAGGCCGTCCAGTTGCGCGGCGGGTTGGACTGAGTCGGTTTCGACGCAGTTGACGAGAACGTGGACGCGGTTGCGCGCGATACCGGCCGCATGCAATTGCGCGGCGATGGCCTCGGAATTAACGAGGTGTCCCTGGACGCTGTGCAAAATCAGCCAGCGGATGTGCGCCGGGAATTGTGTGAAGTCGGTGGAGGTGAGCGAACCGCGCACCGAGCCGAGTCGACGCGGGACGCGCGCCCACGCGCCGACCACGCCCGCGTAGGCGTTATCATGAATGGACCAGGAATGAACCACATGCGGACGAACGCGGCGAAACAATTGAACCAGCCAAACCATGCGGGCGCGAATGCCCTTGACCTCATCTGGAATGGCAATCACGTTTACGCCTGCTTTGCGAAGATCATCGTCGAGGGTGTAGTTGGCGCTGGGGTTGAAGACAACCACATGAAGGTCGAAGCGCGTTTTATCCATGTGCTTTAGGAGCAGGTAGAGTTGGCGCTCGCTTCCGCCAAGGCCGAGTTGTCCGATGAGGTAGATGATGCGAAGAGGATTCATAAATTTGTACCGCAAGATTCATCTTGCGCAGGGCGACATAAATGTTGCGGTACTACCACGCCGCGCCGCGTAAGGCAGGGCGATGCAGACCGCTGAGTTTGAGGTCGAGGTAAGGCGCGTCGGAGGCGTAGATGCCGACACGCGGAATTTCAAAGGCGGGCAGACCGACGCGATATGAGTCCACAGCAAAGGCGGCGCGGTAGCCCGCGTCGCGCGCGGCCTCGGCCCCAGCGCGGTTGTAATCGCCATACGGGTAGGCCATCGTCTCCACGCGCTGCCCGCTGACTTGTTGCAAGTACGATTTTGATTCCGCCAACTCGCGGCGCGCCTCCTCCGGCGAGCAAGTCGGCAGCGAGGGGTGCGTCACAGTATGCGCGCCGATCACGGCCCACGGACTGCGCGCCAATTCCGCGAGTTGTATCTCGGAGAGTCCATCGTAGCAATCACGCGCGAACTCCTCCGGCACGTTTGCCTCGCCGCCCCAACCGCGTTGCGCGTCGCGCCGCGTGAACGAGAGCCAATCGCGCGGATCGCGTACATGTTGTGTCGAAACAAAAAACAAACCCTGCGCTTCGAACTCGGTCAGCAGGGGCAGAACATTGGTCAGGTTGTTCGCGTGTCCGTCATCGAAAGTGAGCAACACGCCAGGCTTATTCTCGCGCAAGAATTCGTCCACGCTCAAAAAGATAAAACGCCGCGACAACCAACGCAACACGGCGCGAAACTCTTCCACCGAATGATGCGGTTGCAAATCCGTCGCGACCTCGGGATAGCGACGCGAGGAGACACCGTGCAGATTCAACGCGAAGCGACCGCCGCGGGCGAGGACGCGACGCGACAATGCGGCGATTCCAAACCAACTCACCAAGCGGGCGAGGCCCTCTCGCGCGTTCACGCCTCCCCCTCCTTCAACGGTCCCCACGCAGCGCGCAATCTCTGACCAATGGCCTCGCCCCAGGCTTCGAGCGTGTACCCCTGCGCGGCCTCGCGGGCGAGGCGTCCCATCTCAGCGAGTCTCTCCGGCTGCGCGGTCAGTTGCAAGATCGCGTCGGCAACGGCGGGCGCGTCGGTGTCGTCGAGCAGGAGTCCGCTTCCATTTTGCAACAACTGCGGAATGACCGAGACGCGCGTGGCAATCACGGGAAGTCCGCAGGCGAGGGCTTCGAGGACGGCCTTCGGGAATCCCTCCTTGACGCGCGTGGGAAAGACGAAGAGGTGCGATTGCGAGAGGATATTCAAAACCATTTCGTGGTTGACATTACCATGGAAGGCGATGGAGTCTTTCAAACCTAATTCACCTGTCAGTTTTTCGAGGGCGGGGCGATACTCGCCATCGCCCAACACATCCAACCGTGCGCCGGGGATGGTCTGCTTCACTCGCGCGAGGGCGCGGATGGTTGCCTGCATGTTCTTCCCCTCCGCCAGCCGCCCGACCGTGACGAGACGAAGCGGCCCGCCGGGAGTCCAGGGAGAAGCGGAGGGGGTTTGGTCCAGTTCGGTTTGGGTGAGAGTCGTCGAAAAGATCCAGGAGATGTGGGGATTCTTTTTCGAGGGCGGCCGGTCCGACCCGCCGGTGGCAAAGACGACGCGCGTTTTGCTGGCAATGCGTTCCAACAACCAGAGCAAAATATGGTCGCTTTTGGTCACCGGTTCGCCATAGGTTCCGCAGTGACGGACGTACAGCCGTTTACCCTGCAACAATGCAACCACTAATCCGATCGAGCCGACATCACCGGGAACAGCAGCATGAACGGCGTCGGCCCGCGCCGTCTCCTGCCAGATGGCCGCGATGTTCTTCAACACCCAGGGAATCAATTTCAATTTGTGCCAACGTCCCCCGCTTGGCGTGGGCAGCGTTTTTACGGTCATGGCATGGCCCTGCAAAGGGATGAGTCCGTTCGGCGCGGGTATATCGGGTTGGGTGATCAAAACCAAAGTCTGATCGAATAGCTGGGAGACGCGTTGTATTTGATAAGGAAAGCCGCCATTCGTGGCAAACCCGGATGGGGAATGGGGATCGGGCCAAGATTCCTTGTGCGAAACAAACAATAAATTCATGAGGGAGTCGAAGCGGAGGATTGACTGCTGAAATACTCTTTCAAGACGGCAGAAAACCCGACATAGGTGGATTCATAACTAAACTTTTCCTCCATCTGCCGGCGCGCGAGGCGGCTATGTGACGCGAGTTCATCTTCGTTCGATAGCAACTGCAAGGCGTACGAGGTCAGGTCGGGAACCGATTTTCCTATCAAAATGCCTTTCCCCATCTCGAATCCCATGCCATGCACCGCGTCCGCGGAGGCGACCACCGGTACGCCCAGAGCCATCACTTCCACCACGCGACTACGAAAGCCATATCTTCCCGACCAAGGACATAAAACCAAGCTCATGGTCTTCAAAATTTCCTGTGGTCGTTCCACAAAACCGGTGATACGGACGCGCGGATCGTGCTCCAAATCCTTGATGAAAGCAGGCGGGTCACTGCCGACAATCCAGAATTCTATATTAGGATGACGCTCCCAAATGACGGGCATAATTTCACGGTAACACAAGAGCGCGTCCTGCTGGTTGTGCCGGCTTCCCAAACTGCCGTAATACGCCACGCGCCGCGGAGAGACCGGTTCCCACGAATACGGCCAGGCGGTTACATCGGTTCCCATGGGGACGCAGACCATTTTCGTATCTGCGCGTGTCTGTTGGCGAGCATAATCGTATTCGTCCTGGTTGATGGCAATCAGAATGTCGAAATCATTCCAAGCCGCCTCTTCGCGGACTTGATAGCGGCGCGCCGACCAGCGTCTCAGCCAGGCGGGGAGATAGGAGCGAAGCGACAACTGACGGGAAAATGATTGCCACAAAACATCGTGCATATCGAGGATGGTTGCAATGCCGCGCTTGCGAAGCAACCGAGCCGACTTGTGGGCATGCCAGTATTCGAACAGAACGCCATCGAAGGCCGCATCCCGCAAGACGGCTCGCAAACGCGCCGGGGAAAACTCCACTTCGCCGGTCACGTAGTTGGAAAACTTCAATCCGGTGAAGGCGGCATAGAACGTACCAGCCACTTTGTGGTACAGCCTCGAAGCGAAATTGGCAGTGTAGAGGGAGGGGAGGACGATGGCATCGTCGCAGGTTTCGAGCAATTTCTGGCGGACGACATCCAACTGTCCCGCCTCAGCGATGGTGAGGAAGGTCAGGTGAAAGTGAGCGCGCAAGGCGCGCAGGGTATAGTAGACGCGCTGTTGCTGCCCGGCATTGCGGGGGAAGGGATAAACCCCGGAGAGGATCAACAGGCGCGGTTTGAAGGTCATGACGCGGGGTAGCCCAACTCCGCTCGAATGTCACGCGTGAGCGAGCGGATCGTCTCCAACTCGCGCGCGTCCAATTTCGAGACCTGGTACTTGTTGACTTCCGGCTCCAACATTTGAGGAATCTCATCATAGGAGAACCAATAATGACGGCCCTCCTTGAAACTCGTGGCGTGACTGCCGTCGGCTTGCATGTGCGGCTTGGCTTTGAAGCGCATCTTCGGCGCTCGCGAGATGTCCAATCCGGCCAGGTCATAAATCTTTTGAGTCGACTCGATCGGCGCGCGTAGGATGTCCTCGAAACGCAGGATGTGATGAAAATTCCATCGCGCCGAGTCAGACTGCATTTTGCGGATCATCGTCGCGTAAAACGCGGCAAACGCTTCGGGCGAACGACTGACCGGGGTCTTGTTGCGCTTGTGACTCTCGTACAGCGGGATGGGGTCGCGCACGAGCGCGAAGAAAACCGCATCCGGATATATATCCACAAATCGCTCGCTCAAGAAGATGACGCCGTTGTTGTTTTTCAACACGAGGCGCGAAGCCTCCACTTCGGCGCGGGTATAGAGTTCCTCGCTCGATTTGTAACGCATCTCCTCATCGCTGAGGGTTCTGAGTTTCCATTGGAACAGAGTCTCGTCAATGAACGTTCGCGCCTTTTCGGAGATGGGACGACGCGCCTGGAAGTTCCACTGATCGAAGAAACGCATCTGGCCCGACAACCAAGCGGCTTGCACCCCCTCCCGGCGCGGGGCGCGCCAATCGAGGCGGAAGATCTGGAGCGTCTCTTCGATGGGAGAGCAGACTTCGGGATGGGAGAGAAGCACGTTCCACAGAATGTTGCTCCCGCCGCGCGAAAAACAATTCAGGAGAATGGGGCGTTTATTTTTCATGATTTCACTGCCAGGCGGATTAATTCCTCAGCCACGCGGACTCCGGATTTACCGTCCAGCGTGTCGCCAAAGAACGATTGTAGGAAGCGCGTTTGCGCCTCACGATCCGCTTCGGGTTGGGACAGGCCGCGCAGGATCATGGATTTGAGTTCTTCCACCGAACGCGCCACCATCGCCCCGCCGCTCGCCGCGACGGGACGGTAATGCTCGTAATTGATGTGACGCGAGAAGCGCATGTAATGAGGCAGTTGACTCCCCGGCGGCTCAAAGGCCAGATTGATAACGGGCTTGCCCATCATCATCAGTTCCAGGGTGACTGTGGACGCGCCGTTTACGCCGAGGGCGCAATGTCGAAGCAGGTTGGTGTAAATGTACAAATCCTCTTCCAGCGGCATGACCCATTGCTTGTCCCACAGGATGGGTGGAAAGATCACATCGGGATGCCCGCGCATTTCCTCGGCCAACGCGACCATCTCCTTGCTGTTGCCTTTGATATACGTGCGGACAAGCAGTTGCGGGCGCGTCGTCTCGTCCAGGGTTTGGAGGAAATCTATCACCGCGCGAACGGTGCGGTATTCCTCGGCAAAATCAGGATCCATGCCGGTGGTGTAGAGGATGAAAGGCCGGGAGGGATTGAGTCCCACGCGACGGCAGAGCTCCTCGCGAGTCAGGTGGAAGCGGGGGTCGAAGTGAAAGTCGAATTGGGGCGTGCCAGTCACGGTCACGCGTTCGGGCGCGACATCCGGATAGATATCCAGGAATTTCTTTTTGATGCCCTCGGTCCACACCAGGAAAAAATCATAAGGAACCATGATGCGACCGCGCGAGGTCAGGTTATCCCATGAAAAGAGGAAGGCGGCTGTTTTGAATCCCTGCCCATGCGCCACCCGCAAGGGAATATCCGCTTGGGGGCCGTGAATGTGGGAGCAGTTAAAGACCAGATCGGGCTTGAGTTCGCGAAAGGTCGCGTCCAGATCGGGCGTCCGGCGGAAGCGCCACTGAAGCCAGCGATCCATCCGGGTTCCCAGTTTCAACATGGCGCGATTGGCGAAGGGAATGGAAAAGAGCCGCGCAAAAAAGAGCTTGACCCTTTCGCGCGGCTTGCCTTGAACCCGTTTGTTGTGCTTGCCCCAATAGTATTTCGCGGCTTCGGTCCATATCCAGCGATAATGTGCGGTATTGATCACATCGTGAAAGAAAGGGACGAACGAAGGAGAGGAATACGACTTGAGCGGCACGATGCGTTCGACATGCGGTTGGGCGTGCGCGATCACATCGCCGCGATCCACCAGGGAGAGGAGGGTGACGCGGGCGCGTTGCGCCAGCGTCCGCAACGTGTCCGAGAAGATGAAATTTCGAACCGCCTCGCCGCGAGCCACGACAAGAACGATATGAGGGCGGGAATCTTGAATCGTCATTGATGATGCGTTTGGAGTCAGGATGATTGTTGATGATGGATCAATACTTCGGCAATTTGGAGGTCAACGGGATCGTCTATCTCCAGGCGGCGTTCGAGGGGCATTTCGTACATGGCGATCTTGCCGAAGAAGCGATGCTTCACGGCCTTGAATCCCTCCACGCGCATGACGTAGACCGCGCCGGTTTCCACGTACTGCGGATCACGGTCCTGGCGACGCGGGCGGAAGTATTTGTTGTGGTTGATGGCCATCACCTCCCCCTCTTTATCGTAACCCCAAAGAAAGTAATGGAACGGCGATACAGAGAGGGCCGAGTCGGCCTGATCTGTCAGGAGCGCCTGGATGGTTCCTTCAATATCCTCGGCCAGGGTCAGCGGAGAGGTGCATTGCAGGAAAACCATCACATCCGGCACGTAGGACTCAGTCTGTTCGAGATGTCCGAGGGCGTGCAATAGCGCCGATTCGGAGGTGGCCGTATCGTTGCTAATCTCCGCCGGACGCCAGATGATCTCCGCGCCATATTCCTGGGCTACGGTGGCAATTTCAGAGTCATCGGTGGAGACGAAGACGCGATTGATCGAAGGGGTTCTCAAGGCGTTGCTAATGCTGTGAGCAACAAGCGGTTTTCCCGCCAACGGCTGGACATTTTTTTTCGGAATGCCCTTAGAACCGCCGCGAGCGGGAATAACTGCAATACATTTCATTTGAATCTCCAACACATGGGATACGAGTCGCTCGGAACGTCAGGAAGCGGTCCTGTTCCAAGCAACCGCCTCATTTCGTTTTTGGTCAAAAAAACGCACGAGCGCAGCCGAGGCAAGCAATACTAAAATCGGAGCGATCGGCACGCGAAACCGATAGTACGCCTCGGGGCCGGCAGATACGAGCGCAAGATAGACGGCTACGCCAAAAAAAAACACCTGTTCGATAGTTTTTGAACGCTTAGAAACTGCCTGCAAGAGCCAGATCGCCACCCCTAAGTAGATCAGCAACATATGCAACATGGAAACGACAAAGACGCTAAAGTAAAACGGGTGGGGATATATCCAGCGTTCGACATATTCTCCCGGAGAGAGTCGCAAGAGATCCCCCAAGGGACTGGAGGTTTTAATTCCCATCCCGACCAGGTTCGCAAGCGTTTCACTTCCAGGCCCGATAAAAATATCCGCAAGGCTTCGGACATATTGCTTGAGAAAAATCGCAGGGTTTTCCAGGAGAATTCCGATTCCTACCTTGCGCCAGGTTTCATTCCAGCCCGGGTTTTGATCCAAGTGATATTCCTCCGTGATCTCATGGATTGCTTCGTCCCTGGAAATACCATCCCGTTCTGATATAACCATCGCGGCGCGATAGTTGATCATGTTGATACTCTCGATGGCGCTGAATTGGGAACTGCCGGTTTGAACGTAGTTTCGCACCTGCCAGCCGCCAACCAAAAGAAATATGGGAACAGAAAATGCAAGCCAACTTGCGATAAGCGGGCGGCGATCCCATTTTTTAAAGAGTCCCCAGATTATCCAAACCGCCAACATCACGGGAATCAAGTAATATGTGATGGGACGAATATGCGTAGCCACCGACAAAAATAAACCGGCGAGAAAAGCGGCGGCCAGATGCTTTTTTCTGTTCTCGACAACCGGCACTCCCAAATCCAGAAAATAAGCGATGGCGGCAAGAAACGCGGACAAGAAAAAAGTGAAAAGCGTTTCGGTCAGCAGGAGTAATGAAAAACCCGCCGAATTCATATCCAGCGCGAGAAGGAGAGATGCAATCAGACCGGTTTTGGAGTCCCATAATCGAGAGCCGATCCAGTACGTCAACAGCAGCGTTCCCACACTAAATACAATTTGCACGAACAAAACTGCAACATCGTTTTCTCCGAACACGGCATAGATCAATGCCAGGAACACGGGATACCCCAGCGTGCGAACGGTCTGTGGTTCGGCATTTTGCGGAGAAATAGTGAACGCGCCAGTATATAAGAGGGCGCGCGCCGAGTCCACGTAACTTCGGGTGTCGTTGGAAACATAAAGCGGAGGGTTGGAGGCGGGCATGTTCAGTAAGGTACCTAGTTTGCCAAGCAGGGAGAGCGCCAGGATGACAACCAGCCATTTGGCGTGAGCGCTTTGAAATGTTTTCATAGGAATAAGATGGACAGACGTTAATCGCGCCCGAGAAAGATCTTCCAGTACCCTTTCTGTAAAAAGTTGGACGGGTAGACCAGCCCCGCGCGAAGCATGGACTGAAACGCGGAGAAACGAGTGTCAGCCGCGCGGGCATGTTTCATGTATCCGCGGGATAAACGATAGCGGGCCATCATTTGCCGCTGTTTATCCTGCGTTTTATTTCCGCTTCGATTGAGTAAATACAAGTCCGCAAATTCGCGCGCAAAGGGAATGACCTGCGAAATGCTTTTACTATCAGAATGTTTGCGGAAGACGCCGTAGGTCCTCTTGGATAACAGGATGGGATATTGTTTGCAGACCCGATACAACAATTCGCGATCCATCACGTATTTCATATCTTCGCGGACGTGGCGTCCAACCGCGTCGAGGGCGTGCCGCGTGTAGAACGTGGCGGCCTGATGCAGGCGATAGACACCGGGCGGACCGAGCGAAAGGTCGGCGGGCGAGGGGACGCCGAGGAAGGGCAGGATGGGTTCGTTGGGCTGGGCATGTTCGGCATCGAGGAAGGAAAAGGCTCCCACGATGGCGCCCGCTGTGGGGTGATGGTGAAGCGTTTCGGCCACATCGCGGAATGTGCCGGGCAGGTAGTAGTCGTCACTGCTGAGGAAGGTGATCACGTCGCCGGTGCAGTGCGCGAAGCCTTTGTTGATGGCGTGCGCCTGTCCACGATCGGGAGTGGATTCCCAATATGCAAGTGACGAGGCGTATTTGCGCAGGATGTCCGCGCTGTTGTCTGTGCTGGCGCCGTCGATCACGATCAATTCGGTGCCGGCGTAATTTTGCGCAAGCACCGACTGAATGGCCTGCTCGAGATATTGCCCCTGGTTGAAACTGGGGATGACGATGCTGATGCGAGTCATCAAAGCCCAAGGTTGAGAAAATTAAAAAAGGCGCGGCGCGCGGCAAGCTTGACCTTAAGTACCGCGTCAGTGCGTACAGGCGCCGAGAGTTCGTAGCCCAGCGCCTGCATTTCGCGATGAAGCAAGCCTTCGATCTGGGCGATCTCCTGGGGGGTAAGAACGCCATGCCATTTGTTGGCTGCGTCCTGGTAGACGCCGAATTGTTTGCGTCCGCTCTCGGCATTGCCTCCCCACGGGACAGCGCCCAAGCCCTTGGTAGGCTGGAGCATGGATGGCACAAACTCAATGCCAAGAAATTGCGCCACAGAGCGCATTGTGCCTTCGGTGTCGCGGACCAGGTCTTCGTAGCGCAGAATGAGACGATTTGAATCGGGAAGGCTGCTTTGACACTCGAGAAGCGTGAGCGCAGAGTTACCCCAGGTGAGAGCCAATGAATCGATGGAGGTGACGGCGCGATTATTCTTGAGATCGCGTTTTTTGTAGGAGGTGTATACATCGCGCGGGTCACGGACCATGTAGATAAAGCGCGCGTTCGGCCACCATTGGTGATAGCGATAAAAAAGGTATTCGTAACTGAGAGTCTTGTCCACCCAGTAGAGAGTCTTTTCGTTCATGCGTTTCGAAGCCAGGCCCAGCGCATGAAAATACGCTTCGAGATAATCACTCGGACGGGCCTGTGAAGCGCGCACAAACCTGCGGAACAATTCTTTGATCTCGGGAATCGAAATGTGCGAAAGGAAATCGCGGTAATACTGGCTGGGTTCGTTGAAGATGTGCTCCACCATCATGCGTTCGGCGAATGCAAGGCGTTGCTCGCGGCTCTCCGTCCACGAGCGCAGGGCATCGGTCCAGCGATAATATTTTTTGTACCAGTGATTGAAGCGCGAGTCGTACACGTCCACGAGCAGATGCGGATGCCCATCGAGCAGACTTTGGATCAGCGTGGTGCCGGAGCGGGCGATGCCAAGCAGGAAAAGTGGCGTTAAGGTCATCGGTCACAAGTTAAGGTAAGTTTGCTTCTGTCAAGATAGGAATCAACT
>CAZVAX010000028.1:0-39288 GCA_964625215.1 uncultured Anaerolineaceae bacterium
CCACCATGATCTACACCCATGTATTACAGCGCGGCGGGTTGGCCGTCAAAAGCCCGCTTGATTCATAGCGCGTCCGAGCCTCGCTTCGGGTTTCATCCTTCATCCTTTCCATCACGGACAGACCTGCAACCAGGCCGTCAAATCGCGTTGCTTGAGGATCCCGCTGAATCCCCACGCGTCGAACGAGGGACAGAACATATTCAGCGTCATGCCCATGTCGGTGTACTCGGCCGCGAAGACGGGTTTGCCGGCGCTGATGAAGGGGAACATTTCGGCGCACCAATTGTAGTAGTAGCAGTCTTCCGTCAGCGCCCACTCGAAGTGGGGGAGCAGGTCGGCCACTTGCTCGGGGTCGTTCTTCAAGCCGATGGAGAGACCGCGCGCGTGGGCCTCGTTGGCGAGCCACAGGTTGTAGGCCAGTTGGTCGGCGTAAGTGAGCGGGAAGCCGGTGTTCGCTTCGAAGGTGTCCATGTTGTCCGGCTCGATGGCGTCGAAGCCTTTGGTCTTGCACAGGTCGAGACGGGCGCGCATGATCGGGCCGAGCAGGTCAATGCGGCGGATGTCGAGGAAGCGTTCGCCGGGCCAGCCGGGGTAGTTGTTGCCCAGCACGATTGCCGGGAAGGAGGCCGCGTCGGGCCGCCAATCCTCCCAGGAGCCGACGCTGATGTAGCAGATGACTTTCCGTCCCTGCGTATGCAGTGTGCGGACGGTTTCGATCGGAGTCTCGAACATGTCCACATCATAGACTTGCACGTTGTAACTGGTGTTCACCGGCTGGTCGAGTTGCCATTGCCAGGTCGCGCCCGGCGCGGGGTCCCAGCGAGCCGCCCCGAGGTTGGTCTGACCCGAGTCGGGGTCCACCATCAGCAGGGAGGTATTGACTGCCTCGAAGTCGGAGCCGCGCAGCACGTCGAGGGTGTGGAGCATGTCGTTGTCCCAGCGTTCGTCGGGCGCGCCGCTCACGTACCAGTTCGAGCCGTTGTCGGCCAGCACGATGCCGTATTGTTTCATGGCGGTCAGGATGACTTGCATTTCGGGCGAGAAGCCGCTGATGTTGTAATTGGCTTTCAAGCGGAAGCGCGCGCCCATGGGCGGCGTGTTCGTCACGACGCCGGGCGAGCCGCTGGTGAGGTGGCGCGCCGGCCAGATGTAACTGTTGGTGGAGGAGGCCGTGAAGCGGATGGCGTGGTCAATGTGGCCGGCGAGGATTTCATCGTAGCGGACGAGGCCGGGCAGGAGCGCGAGTCCGGCCGCGTCGGCGGAGGTCCAACCGGCGGGGCGCAGCGCGTTCGAGTTCAAATCCCAGATCGCGCCGGAGCCGCCGGACCACTGTCCGCCGCTGAATGAGGCGTCGTAGATTTCGTAAAGGGTGCAGGTCTCGGTGTCAATGATCAAGATATGATGATCGGAGCCCCACTCGCGCAACGGGTTGGCCGGAATGGGATACGGGCCGGGGTCGGACTCGTCGGGATAGTAAAAGTCCACGTTGTATTTCGTCACAGTCGAACCGGCCACGAGGTTGAATGGGATGCCGATCGGGCCGCCGTCCCACGTGCCGGAGCCGAAGTCCATGTGGAAGCCGGTGTTCGCGCCGATGCTGTTCACCCACGCAGCGGAGTGCGAGTCGAGCGGCAGGTTGTCCACGCGCGCGTTCCAATAATTGTCGGAGGGGTACATCGGACATCCGCCCAGCATGGGACTGCTTCCTCCGCCGCCTGTGCCTGGCGTAGGCGTGGGGCTGGGCGTTCGCGAAGGCGTAGCCGTAGCCGTTGGTGTGCGCGTTGGGGTGGACGTTTTGGTCGGGATGCGCGTGCGCGTGGGCGTGGGCGTGCGCGATGGAACGCGCGTGCGCGTGGCGGTCGCGCCGCCGATGGCGGTGGGCGTCCGCGTCGGAGTGGACGCGCCGCCTCCCGTGATGGGCGTGTCGCCGCTGTACTCCGGGCCGGCCGGCGCGGTCCCTCCGTACATGCACTGCCCCGGGCTTTTGTGCGTGATGGAAGAGTCGGCGATCGCGCCAGCGCAGGCCCCAAGCGGACCTTCATCGAAATGATACAACGCGGCGGTGGCGGTGTCGGCGGTGAAGGCGGTGGCGCGCGGCGAATAGTTACGCGTGTAGCGAACGCTCGACGAGATGCGCAACTCATCCAGGTAACCGTTGAAGGAGGGGAACTCCGGCCCGGCGTCGTGCTTCTCCGCGCCGAGAACCAGGTACGGGTCGCTGTTTGGATACGAGGTGGGCCGGCCGTCGCGATAGGCGATGTTGCCAGTCGGGCCGCGTCCGCTTCCATCCAAAATGCCGTCCACAAAGATGCGCATATCGCCGTACGTTGCGCCGCGCGTGACGGCCACGTTGTGCCACAAGCCGTCGGCCACATTCGTCGTCCCGCAGATGGTGTTCGCCGAGGCGCCCTTGCCCACGCCAAAGGCGACGCGTCCGCCCGCCAGCGAAATGCCGAAATCGCCGTAGTCGCCGTTGCCGAACACATCCCGATCCACGAGGATGTTGCCGTAGATCCAGTTCACACCGCCGGGCGCGCAGGCTGCGCTGGCGTTGTCGCTGGCGTTGGCTTTGACCCAAAATTCGATGGTGAAATTAGAGCCAACGTCCGCGGGAACGGCGGGAGCGTCTATCTTGATCTTCACGCGATCAATGTCGCCGGAGCCATGTCCGTAAAAACGGAGCGAGTAGCCGGACGAAAGCGCTTGCGCTTCGGGCAGGGAAACGGCGGGCGCGCACAGGGCGAAGATCAGGATAATTCCAAGCAGGGGAAAAAGGGTGGAGTGTTTCATTTCCGGTCTCCGTTCATGTATGTCATGGCGGCGCAGGCGGTGGGAACGATTTCGATTTCCGGGTTGGGGTTTTGCGGGGCGAGGGCGAGTACCCGGAAACGTTCGACGGGGATATTGGCAAGGAGGACAAAGCCGTCGCGCGGGTCGGCAGGCGGGAGCAGGCCGCGATACGGGTCGTCGCGGGCGCTCATCGGGTGAACGGCGTAGAACGAGATGCCGCCGCCGGAGTTGTCGCCCAGAATCATGCCGTATTCCTGCAACGCTTTCGCGATAGTTTTTTCGTGGGGCGTCAAGTTCAACGCGTCGAGGTCGAGGGAAGGATCGAGTTGGACGCGCGCGCCTTCGGGGATGGCGTCCGCGTCTGTCGCTTCGCCGTCGCTTTCGGTGGCCGGCGTAACAGGCCCCCCGCTTTTGGTGTAGTTGTAACTGAATAACAGGGCGTGTTCGATCCGGCCTTGTTTCAATTCCTCGGGCCAGATCAAGCCCGCCAACAGGGCAAAACCGGAGCCGCGCGCCGACAATCCTTTTGGAAAAACGCCCGGCCCGTCAATGGCGATACTGTTTGCCCAAGCGGCCTGCCAGCGCCCGTTTTGTTTTTTCGCCTGCCAGAAGTCGTATTCGCAATTTGTCGCCAGGTCAATGACGACCATGCTGCCGTCGTCCGCGGGGTCGGGGGCGGCCCAATCGGGGATGGGCGCGCCAGCCATCGCGGTCGCGACGGGACGCGCCCATGGGGCCGTAAGTTTGACGTTGTAGCGCGGCGTGTCGGCGTCGGCGTAATAAACGGGCACGCTCCACTTGTCAACGACCACGTAGACTCCCCGCTCGCGCGCATCTCGCGCCAGGCTTTGAACCAGGATGCGCGAATTTGGGTCAACTTTTGCGTCGGGCGGGATTTTCCAGTTGAAGGGGCTGGAGTCCGAGTAGGTTATTGGAGTCAATTTCTCCGGTCTCGGATCGAACGCGACGGCGGGCGACGGTGCCATCGTTTGAGCGAGCGAAGTTCCCGCCTCGGGCGGAAGGCAGGCGCCCATCAACACAATCACGCAAGCCAGAAACCAGGGACCGTCGCGCGTTGCTTTCATGCGGGCATAATAGTTGAGTTTTATCGAATCGCCAGCGGGCTAAAAGTCCTGCCATCAAAAAAGAACATCCCGCCGAGGCGGGATGTTCGCTCCCGCTTTCCTTTCAGGGAAGCAGCCCGGGGGCGCTGCTCTGAGCCTGTGTCAGGTTAGATCAATGCTCTTCCCGAAACACCTGATCCGGGTTCTTCAACCACTCCCTCAAATGATGCGCGTGCTCCTCTTCGTGATCCACGAAGATTTCCACCAGGTAGGCCACCGAGCCGAATTCGCCCCACGGGAAGGTGAGCGGCTTCGTTACCTTATCTTCGGGCAGGTCGCGGATGGCTTGGATGATGAGGTCGTGCGTGCGGTCCCACTCGCGGCGGACGTGTTCGTAATCCAGCGTCTCGCGCGTCGACACGGTTTGCGCGTTGTAGGCGTCAATGCCGCGCGAAGCGGGCGTTTCGAGCGGACCGTCCACGGCGTGGGCGCGCAGCGAGTCTACCACCGCGTCGTCCCAGCCCGACATGTGCGCCAGGAATTCCTTCAATCTCCAACCGCGATAGATTTCCTTGTCGCGGTGCGTTTCGGCCTGCGTCACCAAATCCTTCAGGGCGGCGCGGCGATTGTTCCAACGGGAAATCAAAAATTGTTGTTCGTGCGTGGTCATACCGCAATTTTACAACCGCTTTTCCATTTTGTGGGCGCAATTTAATTACGGGACAAACCGCGTAATTTCGGTCGCGTTACCGATTTCTCATCCGCGAATCCGCGACTCGTCCGTTAACGAGTCGCCTCTTTCAACCTGGCGCACAACACTCGCATTACGGCCAGTCCCACCTCGGGTCGTTCGCGCAACAGCCCCTCGAAACTTTTCCGGTCGAGACACAATAAATGTGTCTCGACCGCCGCGATTACAGTGGCCGCGCGCGGCTCGCCGCTGATGAGCGACATCTCGCCGATTACCTCGCCCACGCCGCGCCGGGTGAATTCCTTCTCGCCCTCCTTCTGCCGAATCACGATTCTCACCCGTCCACGCACAACGACGAACATTTCCTCGCCGGGATCGTCCTGCTCGAACAAAATCTCGTCGGCTTCAATGTGATGCTCCGTCGCAAGCGACGCCACGCGCTGCAAATCGTTTGGCGTCAGGTCGGCGAGCAGGGGGACGCGTCGCAATAGAAGCACGCGTTCCATGAGGGGCAGGGTGGCGCGTATGTCCATGGGGTCACCTTGATTCAAAATATCGCGAATGAGCGGATCGGAGCGGGCGAGGGACTCGAGGCGGGCGCGCGCATCGGGCTGACCCTGTAACGCGAACGCCGCGCAGGCCCTGGTCCACGCGTCGGACTCTTGGAGAAGAGGGAGGATTGTCTCCTGCGCGTAGCCAGATTGGGGAAGCAGGGGGTCGGGGGATTCCCACACGGCGAGAAGCGGACGAATCAGGCCGGACTCCCGAACGGATTCCAACGTCTCGAGCGCGTTCGCCCGCTGGGTCGCTTCGCGGCTTTGCAGGTTTTCGATGGCGACATGGATGCTCTCGCGATCCGACAGCAACGCGAGGGCGCGCAAGGCTTGTATGCCGCTCTGCGCTGCGCGGGCATGGAGGGATTCCTTCAAGAGTGAAAGACGCTCGTTTTCAGTTGGAATCTTGCGCGCCATTTTTGCGTATCGAAGCGCGCGTTCGATCCGACGCGCGGCATAGGCTTTCAGTTCACGCGCGTGAGAGCGGATATGCAAATGCCCGAGCGCGGCCAACGCGCCGTCTTCGCATGCGTCGTCTTCGAGGGTAGTCAACAGGGAGGGGATGACTTCGTCTCCCAATTGCGCCAACGTCAGCGCCGCGCCTTCGCGGACGGATGGTTCGTCATCGGCGAGGGCGGCGATCAGCGCGGGGATGGCGTCGCGTCCGCAGGCGGCGAGGGCCAGGGCGGCCGCGTGTCGAATGGACGGAGGCGCGCCGAGATCGTTGATTTCATTTTCGATGAAGACAAACGCCTCGTGATCACCCCATTCGGCCATGGCGTTGAGCGCGGCTTTACGTTCATCCAGGCTGCCGAAGACGGCAGTGCGGCGAAGCAGGTCACGGGCTTCGGAATGCGGTCCATGTTTGAGCAGGCTGAGCGCGGCTTCGATTTGGACGAGGGGAGATTTATCGTAGAGCAAGTCTGAGACTTGCTCTACGGGCGCGAATAATGCCCGGAGTGTGCGGAGAGCCTGGGCGCGCGCGGCAGGTTCGGGGTCCGTGAGAAGCGGGAGGATGGAGGCGGAGGCGGATGGGACGCGAGTCAAACCTTTGAGGGCGGCGACGCGTACATCCACGTTGTCATCTTGCAAGAGTGGAATCAACACGTCGGCGCGAGGCGTCTCGGCCAGCATATCCGCGGCGATGCGGCGGGCGAGAGGATCGCGGCGGCGGAGTTGCTCGATGAGAATGTGGATCGTCGTCGCGTCGGAGGTTGTGGCGCGCGGCTGGTCGAAGAGGGTGGGTCGCCCTTCGCGGAGGGTGTCCACGAGGGCGCGGCGGTAGGCGGAGGATGCGCGCCAGATCACGAAGGTGGTGGCGATGGCGGTGATGAATCCAATGAGGTAGAGTTGCGTGGGCGTGAAGGCCTGCTCGCCGATGAGCAGGATGGCGCCCGCGAGAAAAACCCCCGCCTGTTCCGGCACGCCGTTGAGGAAAGCGTTGACCTGATCGCGTTTTTCGGGCGGCACGGCGCTGAACATGGTCTGCCAGGCCGAGTCGGCGATGCCCGAGAGCCAGAGGGTCTGCGTGAAACGGAAGGCGACGATGACGGCGAAAAGGTTAAGGGGAATCAGCGCGCCGAAACCAACGAGGTAGATGAGCGGAAAGATGAGGATCATGCTCATAACGCCGAAGCGCGCGAAGAGACGGTTGGCAAGCAGGAGCGAGGTCAGGAAGGCCGCGGCGGTGCTGAGACCGTTGAAGAGACCGAGAAAGGCGGCGAGATCGTTTTCGTCTGGATACGCGGCGGTGGCGGATTTGGAGAAGGGCAGCGCAATGGAGAAATAAAGGATGGAAAAGAGGATCGAGGCGACAGAGATCCACTGCATGAGCTCGGATTTGCGGACGTATTGCCAGCCCTTTTGCATTTCCTGAAAGAAGGATGGCGCGCGGCGTTTGACCCGCGATTTTTTCTTTGGCGTTTCCGGGATGGATGCGCGACTCATCAACAGGCGGGCGAGAAGGAACGTGACAAACATGGATGCCCCCCAAACCAGCACGAGATTCTGCGCGCCGATCCGGTCCACGAGAGCGCCTGTGCTCAATCCGCCGAGGACGGAGCCGAGGATGCGCGCCGCGTTGAAGAGCGGGAAGAGCCGCTTGGCCTGGCGCGAGTCGCAGGCCGCGCCCGCGGTATTCCACGCGATCATGCTGACGATGGTGTTGAGCGATTCCTTGCCCAGCCAGAGCGCGGGGTAGATGATGGGATTGTGGACGAAGAGCAATCCCCAGACGACGAGGATGAATCCTGCCGCGGCGAAGGGAATGAGGACATACATCCGTTCGCGGCGGACGCGTCCGAGCAGGCCGGTGATGGCGAGCGTGGTGACGAGAGAAAGGAAACCCAACCCCATGTAGAGATAGGGCAGGAGGTCGGCGCCGAAGCGGGCAAAGTAGAGCGCTTCGATGCCTGTGCCGCCGAGACTGTAGCCTGCCGCGCTGAAAAACATGACGCCGATCAGCAGGGTCGCGGCGCGCGTTTCGTTGGGGTGAATGTTGAGGAGGGAGGAGAGTTTGGATACCACTAAAGTTGGGCGTCAGGTTTCAAGTGTCAGGTTCCACGTTTCAAGTGGATATGTCTTTGTTTAGGTTTTTGATTTCCTTGTCTCCCGCCAAAAGTTCGTTTATACGATTGAACCACATCAGGTAGGGATTGGCCTTGGTGAATTCGCGTTTGAGCATGAGACGGGTAATGAACAGCGGTCTGGGCGCGCGCATTTGGATGCGGACCTCGACGCGCGTTCGATTTTCAGCGAGGGCGGCGTAGAGGATGCACTCGCGGAATTGCATGGAACCGTCTTGCATATCGGCGGTGGTGTGTTCGAATGGATGCCAGTCCACGATGGTTTCGGTGGATTTTCCCTTGCCGTGCGCGCAGTGGTTGGAGGCGCCGACATCCACGCGGCCTTTGTTGCGGGCGCCGCCTGTCCACGTTGCCATGCCTCCCGCCGCGGCGTTGCGGCAGTTGATGTCGGTGATCCAGTTCCAGATTGTGGCGATGGGATGATCGAATTCGTAGACGACGGTCAGGTCGGATTCTTCGGGCGGGACGGTGATGTTTCGGGCGCGGATCAAGGCTTCGTAGCGCGGGAGCAGGTCGAAGGTCCGGATGTGAACCGTGCCGAGGTGTTCGTAGGTTTCGTCTTGCGCATGCAGTCCCTCCAGTTGGAGTCCGATACAGTCCAGCGCGGGCTGTGTGAACATGACGTAGGCTTTCCAGCCCGTAGACTCGGCGATGTGATTCTTGGTCAGGCGGTGGATGAGGTTGACGTCCGAGCCGACAAGTTCGCGGATGCCCGAAATTTGTTGCGCCATGTAGTCGCCGTGATGGACGAAGAATTTCAGTTCGAGCGTGGCCATGTTCTGGCAGGCGCGGCAGGCGCAGGTGGTGGCGCGCAGGGATGAATCGCGTCGGCGGCGAAATTCAACGTAGGTGGTTTCGATGAGCTCGAGCAGGGACTCGGGACGCGGAATATTTTCCTCGTCCACATTGGCGAAGACCGCGTCGCCCTCCAGTTTGGAGATGGTCAACGCGGTCTTGAATTTTTCGACGATGCATTCGAGCAGGTCGGTCAGGATTTCGTGCGCGTGTTCAAGTTCCACCTGGGCGAGGTAGCCTGTGTATCCGCTAATGTCTGCCAAAACGAGGTAGCCATGTTTGATTTCGGTCATTTGTGCGCCTATAAAGAGGAGAGGATTTGCAAAATCAGCGAGAGATCCGTGTCGTCTCTACTTATATTGGTCGCGCCACCAGGGGGCGGCTGGATTTCCGCTTTCCGACATCCGGCGCAAGACTTCGCGCGTGTCAAAAGGGACACGGCGCAAATCCACGCTCAAGACGGTTTTGTCCACTTCGAGGATGGCATACTCCGCCCACGGCAACAACTCCGGCGGGTTGCCGGGAGAGAAGGCGTTCTTGAACGCGTTGCCGACACTGCCCGGGTTGACGATCAACTTCTCGCCGTAACGCCGCAGCATCTGAATGTGGGTGTGACCGCCGACCCAGAGGGAGGAGGCGTGACCGTTGAAGAATCCGTCTACCGTTTCCGCGGGCGTGGTGGAGAGGATCATGTCCGTGTTGGATTTGGGTGAGCCGTGAAAACACAACATGGACAGATTCGCCGGCAGGTTAAATTCAAGCGTCGGGCGGAAAGAACGCAGAAAATCGAAATGCGAACGGTCCAGCCGCTCGATCCCCCAACGCAGGGAGCCGTGCAGGCTGGGCGCGATCTGGAATTCCATGGCGCGGGCCGGATCGAGCATGGCGTCATCGTGATTTCCCATGATGCACGGGCAATCCAGTTCGCGCAGAATGTCCAGCGTCTCGACCGGCTCGGAACCGATCGTCGCCGCGTCGCCGAGGAAAATGACCCGGTCCGTTTGCCGGGAACGAATATCCGCCAGCGCGGCGTTCAATGCAGGGAGGTTCCCATGCGTGTCGGAAATGATAGCAATCCGCATAATAGCGCCTTTTGAAAAAGATGCCCCATTGTAACCGATGGGCTGGCGAAATCCCGCCCGCCTTCGTTCCTACTTGGTTGCAATTTCACAAGTCAATCGTTGATGGAGGGACGCCGAATCGGTTAAACTGTAGTTGAACCAGGACAGCCCCCATGCCGAAACGTTTGCTCCCGCCCGCCGTCTTCGCCGTCTTTTTCTTTTTCATGGCGCGGCTCGAATTTTCCACGCCCGACCTGCCCGACAACGACGGCTTCTATCACATCAAGATGGCCTACCTGATGCGGACGGAAAGCCTCAAGCCCGCCTTTCCCTACCTGCCCCTCACCATCCTCAACGAAAAAGAATTCTACGACCACCATTTTCTCTATCACGTCGCGCTCATTCCCTTCGCCTCCGGCGACATGCTGGACAACGCCAAATGGTCGGCGGTGTTATTCGCCAGCCTGGCGTTCTTCGTCATCTGGCTCCTCCTCCAGCGCCAGCGCGTTCCGCTTCATTGGTTATGGGCGATCGGCCTGCTCGGTCTCTCCGCGCCCTTCCTCTATCGCATGAGCGTAACGCGCGCGCAATCCCTCTCGCTCGGCGTCCTTGTTCTCGGCATGATGTTTCTGCTCGAAGGCAAACGCAAATCCCTCGCCGTTCTCGCCTTCCTATATGTTTGGATGTACGACGCCTTTCCCCTCCTTCTCGCCCTCGGCGTTCTCCACTTCCTGGCCGTCGCGCTTATCGAACGCCGCTTCGACGTTCGTCCCATGCTCTGCATCGCGGGCGGACTTTTGGCGGGCATGCTCATCAACCCCTACTTTCCCAACAACATCCTCTTCACCTTTCATCACTTGATTTCCAAACTCACCGACGCCGCCTCCACCAGCGTCGGCAACGAATGGTATCCCTACGATACCGGCCAGATTCTCGAAAATTCCCTGCCGTCGCTGATCGTCTTTGCAGGCGGCATCCTCGCGCTGGGACTCTCCAGCCGTAAGATGGACGTCCGCGCCGCTTTTGCTTTGCTGGCAACCTTCCTCTTTGGACTGATGTTCCTCCAGGCGCGGCGATTCGTGGAATACTATCCGCCCTTCGCCCTGGTCTTCGCGGCCTTCTCTTTCACGCCTCTGCTTGACCTCGCTCCGGCTTCCGCTCCCCAACCCGATTCGCCGCCCGCGCGTTCCCCGGCCAACCTCCGGGCGTACCTCCCAGCCGCGCTGCTTCTCCCCGCCGTCGTAGCCGGAATGATTTACATCCTGCCGCGCGCTCGCGCCGACATCCTCGACTCAAAGCCCTACAGCCTCTACGCGGGCGCATCCAGTTGGTTGATGCGCAACACGCCCGAAGGCTCGCGCGTCTTCCACACCGATTGGGACGACTTTCCGCGCTTGTTCTATTACAACACGCACAACGCCTACATCGTCGGTCTCGATCCCACCTACATGCAAATCTACGACCCGCAACTCTACGATGCTTGGGCGGCCCTCGCGTGGGGCGACATTCAACCCATCTCCGAGGCGGTAGCCGCCACCTTCCAAGCGCGTTACATTCAAACGGACCTGTTCCACGATGATTTCATCGAAGCCGCCAGCCGTGACCCCGGACTCATCGAAGTGTATCGCGATGGACAATCCGTGATCTACGAGGTGATCCTCGTCCCGTAGGCCCGGCATAGCAGACGCTCTCCAGCGTCGGATTGGAAAATCCATTTTCCTCCTCCACACGAGTCAAAAAACAAGCCTGTGAATCTCACAGGCTTGTTTTGAAGATCGAACGCGGCGCGGGATCAGTGGGTGACGACGATGACCGTGCCGGTGCTATCGCCATCCGGGTCGTGGTTATTGGCGGAGACGTAAAGGTACCCGGCTTTGGTCGCGTTGGTCACGGTCAAAGTGACGCTGGGGACGTTGATCCGCAGGTTGGGAGTCGTCAGTGTGCATTGACCGAGGGAGTTGGTGGTGCAAGTGACGTTGCGGCTGTAACCGTTGCTCCACGTCAGGTAGACCACGGCGCCCGCCAACGGGACATGGTTGCCGTCGTGCACGGTGATCTTGACGGTCGCGCGCCAGTAGGTGCGGCGGATGATCGAGAAGGAACCGTCCATGTCGCCGATATGGAGGGTGGGCGTGGGATCCACAACGTTGTCCACGGTGACGCTGTTCGTGTCGGAGCCGGTCTGGCTGTTGGTGTCGGTGGCGGTGGCGGTGACGTTGTGCGCGCCTTCCGTGGCGAGGGTGGTATCCCAGGAGGCCGACCAGCCGTCGAGACCGTTGTTATCCACGCCGATGCTGTTGCCGTCCACGAAGAATTCCACCTGGTTCACGCCGTTATCGTCGGTGGCGGTGGCAGTCACGTTGACTGTGCCGGCCACGGTCGCGCCGCTGGCAGGATTGGTGATAGTGACGCCGGGCGGATTATCCACCGGGCCGCAGGCCGCCAGGCGGAACGAGCCGATACGCGTCTGCCAGTTGGTGCCGGTGACATTGTAATACTCGTTCGTGTACCAGAAGGTGCAATCGTCGCTTGGGTCCACCGAGAGGGAGGAGTAGTCGCCCCAGCGATCATAGGTGGTTTGCGAGGCGGTTCCGGCGTAGAGGGTGTTCTCGGTCATGCCGAGGGTGTTGAGCGGATCGCTGGAGAGGCGTCCCGCATAGCGGATGGACGGGTACACGCTCGTCGAGGAGACGCTGTAACCAATGGCCATGTCGCCATTGCCGTTGACGGCGATGCTGGGCATCCAGCGCCAACTGGAGTCGGGCGCGTAGGTGCCTTGCTGGTACACGCTCGGGGCGCCGCTCATGTTGCGGATTTCCATCCAGCGGATGCCGGAGGAGGAACCGGCCGTTACGGTTTGAGTCGCCCACAGCGACTCGGTCCCGCCGATGTTGCGGTATTGGAGCCAGGTCATTATGCGATCGGCGAGGGTATCCAGTTTGTTGGTTGTTCCGGGTTGTGGAACGAGGCTGGACGGCGTGGAGTAGGAGGCGATGGTGATGTTAGTGGGGCCGGTGAAAGTGGAAGAGCCAGGCACAGCCCAATTGGTTGTGAACTTCCACATCAGCATCTTTGTGCTGGAGGAGTAGTCCTGCGCAAGGAAGTATTCGGGCGTGTTGGCGGGAGGCAGGGCGCCCTTCAAATTGGCGGGCATCAGGCTGAAATAGGTAGTGCCGAGTGTGAAGGCCACCGTGCGGAGCGAAGCGCCGCTGATCAGATCGTCGCGGTTGAGCGCCCAGACTTTAACGCCGGAGTAAACGTAAGTGAAGCCGGAGGGCGTGAACATATTGGCCGACATGTAAATGCCGTCGCCCCACAAACCGAGTTTGGGATAGTCGTTCAGCGCGGTACTGCTGGCATTCAGGGTGTAGAGCCACCAACCGCCGCTGACCGGGTCGGCGCTCTTCGAAACGGCGATACACTCATAGAACGGCCCGGAGGAGGAATTCCATGCAAAGTCGGTGATGATCCAGCGGCCCGAAACCTGATCGTACAGCACGATGGGGTCGCCCATGTTTCCGTTCGAGCAAACCCCCGACGCGCCGTTGGCGGAGAAGAATTGATCGAAGGTGAAGCTGGCGAGTTTCGCGCCGGCGCTTTTGTTGTAAATGCCGATGGAGGTATTCACCGCCTGGATGTAGTGCGTGGGGCCGACGTCGCCGTGCGTATCGGGCGGCCACCCTGCGCCGTTTTGGTTCAGGTTGAGACCGGCGAAGGTGATCAACGGCGAGGGCGCGACGGCCAGCGGGTCGCCAAGCGGACGCCCGGCCACGCTGTCGCTGGTTTGAACGACCGGATCGGGACCCGCGTCCCCGCTACGGGGAAGCGGGACGCGTCCCATTTCGGGGCGGTTGGTCCGCGCGGGTTTGGTCTCCGGCAGGTCGCGCAGGTCAATATCCAACGAGACGGCCGCGCCGTGATTCTCCACGAAGGGACCTTGAATGTCGCTCGTGAGCGGACCGTCGAGCCGGACGAACGCGTCCCCATCGCCCATCCCCAACAGGCGGGGGATGTTGTAGGCGGATTGCGCGCCGGAAATATTCTGGCCGATCATGACCGAGCCTAAAATGAGCGTAAGAATGACAGCAATGAAGGCGGTTGTACGAAATACGTTCTTGATCATTAGGTTCTCCTTTTACAATTTTGGATTTGTGAAGCCGATTGGCTGTTCCAATGCGAAATGTGAACTTTTTCATTTTACCGCATTTACCCTCCGATTGAATGACCCATAGCTCCTCCTCTCAAATCTGAAAACCTTTGTTCCCCAATAGAACTCTTGCAAAAGTCCGAAAATTGAGCGTAGGATTCCGAAAGTTCTACTTTCGGGGCGCCTCCTGAAGTAGAACTTCAGGATTCCCAATCCACTTATGCAAGCGGTCAAATAATTCTGCCAGGGCAGGAGGGACTAGAATCGCGCCTCGATTCGTGCTACAGTAAAAATGTAAAGAGCGTTTGGCGTCACGAAAGGAGGCTGCCATGACTTCGAAAAAACGGTTGAACATTCTTCTGGCCGACGACGGTTCGCAACACGCCCAGTCGGCGGTGGAATTCCTGCAAGCCATCCTCCCGCCCGCCAGCAAAATTACGGCGGCGCGGGCCTTCACGCCGGGGCAGGTCACCTCCCTGCCTGGGTTTGAAAAATCGCAGGAACGCACCAAGAGTCAATTGGAAGGCGCGGGGTTCAAAGTGGAAACGATCCTGGAGATGGGAAGTCCCGCCGAAAAAATCCTCGAACTCGCCGAACAACGCCATCCCCACCTGATCGTCGTCGGCGCCAAGGGACTGCGCGCCACCCTCGGCATTTTGCTTGGCGGCGTGGCGCAGCAAGTGGTGGAATACGCCTGCTGTCCCGTGCTGGTGGTGCGCGCGCCCTTCCTCGGGTTGAAGCGCATTCTGCTCGTCACCGACGGGTCGCCGCACAGCCAACGCGCCGCGCGCGCTCTCCTGCGCTTCCCGCATCCAGACGATGTGGAAGCGCGCGTCATGCACGTTCTGCCGCCGGAGGAGCAACCCGTGATGATGGAACCTTACTTCGGCGGGTGGCAGACCGCCTACGCCATCCGCTCTCCGGAGGAGACGACTGCCCGCCTGGCGGCCCAACAAAAACAAGGCGAAGCGCTTCTCACGCGGACCGTCAACCTGCTGGCCCGCCACGGACTCGAGTCCACCCCCATCCTCGTCCGCGGCGACGCGGCCACCGAGATTCTCAACTACGTTCGCGAAAACCAGATTGACCTGATCGTCGCCGGTTCGCGCGGACTGAGTCAATTCAAGAGTTTTTGGGTGGGGAGCGTTTCGCGCAAACTGGTGCATTACGCGCCTTGTTCCGTCCTGATCGTGAAAGGGACAGAAAAGGAAAAAACCCATGGAAGTTGAAATTGGAAAAGTAACTCACTACTTCGACCACATCCACGTGGCGGTCCTCTCGCTGACCTCCAACTTGAAACTCGGCGACATGATCCACATCCGCGGCCACACGTCCGACTTCAGCCAGCGCGTCGGCTCGATGGAGGTTGAACATCACAGCGTCGTCTGGGTGAAGCCGGGCGACGACGTGGCGATCAAGGTCATCGAACCCGTCCACCCGCATGACAAAGTGTTCAAGGTGGTGGAAGAGGCCGTAGAGTCCCAGCCTGCGTGAGGCAGGGGGAAGGGCTCTGCGCGCGGGGAGGGTTTTCTGATTCCTGTTATTCGAAGACAACGTATTCGGTGATGTCGAAGGAGACGATATCTTCGAAGGTGAAGGCGAATTTACTGGCTAGGGTACGCCAAATATTTTGACGCTGTCTAATAATGAGACCGCGAGCAGCGTCCCGTCTGGGGAAAGAACTGCCGCCGCCAACATCTGTTCGGGAAATTGAAGAGTGTGTAGCAATTCCCCTGTATCCACGCTCCAAAATGTCACGACGTTGGGCATGTGATTATCAACCATGATGAGACGATTGTCGGGGGAAAAAGTCAGGTCGCCAAAGAAGTTCGCGTCCATCCCCTGGTTCGCTTTGGCTGGAAGACTCATGGTACGTAGTAATGCGCCTGTCGCCATATCCCAGAGTTGGAGTTCGTGCGCGCCGACCCAGTTTGTTTGACCTTCCGGCTGGATCAGCCTCGAGTTGACTGTCGCCAGGTATTTGCTGTCGTAAGAAAAGGCCAATCTTTCGATGCCGTAGTAGGTATACATCGCCTCATCCGCGGCGGTATCCAACGCGAGCGTCCATTCTTTCCATGTCTGCGGGTCGCGAAACTTGACCTGTCCATGGCGGGCGATTGCCAAAACTTTTCCGTCGGGGGAGAAATCGAGATCCGTGATTCCTTTCCCTGAAACGCCGTGATTGTGAAGTTCGATAACGGAAGCCATGGTTACGCGCGCGTTTTGAAGATCAATCTCCCAGATCGAGACGTTGTCCAGGCCGCTCACCGCGAGAAAACGGCCATTCGGCGAAAAGACCATCTCTTGGATGGCGCCGATCTGATAGCCGAACATATCCATAACCTGGCCCTCATTTTCTGAGAGACGTATGTGGTTGCCAGTGTTTACATCCCATAAAGTCACCAGCCCTACTGAATTGACTGGAGGCGGTCCAATTGCCAGCGTATTACCGTCAGGCGAGATCGCAAATCCCTGAGGGCGGTATCTAGAGCCTGGTTCAGGGACGATGATTGTGTCCGGACTTATCGTGCGGATCAGATCCAGGCTCGAAGAATCGTAAAAGTTAACCGCGCAACACTCGGATTCTCCCACTAGAAATCCTCCATCGGGCGAGAACATCATTTCCAGGAAGTTGATATCCGCGCTTTTTATCTCCGTCAGTTGACCGACGTTTTCCGGCGTAATCACGCTCGGCGGTTTGGGCGTCGGTGTGAGTGTCGGCGAAGGAATGGGCGTGTCGGTTGGGATGGATGTGTTTGTGGGGGCGGCGGCAGTAAAAGCCGTGGGTATATCAGCCGCGGGACTCGTACATGCTGTTACAAAAATCGCGATGCATGCGAAGGAAAGTAGGCGTTTGAGTGCCATGTATTCCTCCAATCAGTTGGCGAAGAATGTTCGCAATCTCATTCTAGGAAAGCCGGGGCATTATTCAAGTGTCATTTGTCATATTTTCTAAGGATTGATATTGCGCAACAAACCTGCAATGGTATAATCCCGCCCATGAAACAAACCTTTGTCTCCGCTTCCGCTCAAGCCGCTGCCGCCGCTCCCTGCGCGTCCTCCTAACCTGTCCCGGCTTGAGACTGAACCCAACTCAACAGTCCCGAACCCGCAGGTTCGGGATTTTTCTTTCCCATGACCACCGACCTTTGACCTTCGACTTTCAACCTGCAACCCTCTTGGTATAATTCCACCACCTCACCTCTGGAGCAAGTATGACCCGCAAACTCACCGGCAACCAAATCCGCCAGACCTTCATAGACTTTTTCGTTGAGCATGGACACACCGCCGTCCCTTCGATGTCCCTCGTCCCAGGCGGGGACTCAACCCTGCTCTTCACCAACTCGGGCATGGTGCAATTCAAGGATGTGTTCATCGGCACCGACAAGAAGCCCTACACCCGCGCCGTCGACTCGCAGAAGTGCATGCGCGTGGCCGGCAAGCACAACGATCTCGAAGACGTTGGCCGCGACGACACGCATCACACCTTCTTTGAAATGCTCGGCAACTGGTCGTTTGGCGATTACTACAAAAAGGAAGCCATCGCCTGGTCATGGCAACTGCTCACCGAGGTCTGGGGTCTGCCCAAGGACAAGCTCTACGCCACCTGCTTCGAAGATGACAAGGGCAACGTCCCGCGCGATGACGAGGCGGCAGAAATTTGGCGCGCCCAACCCGGGATGAATCCCGAACACGTAATGTTCTTCGGGCGCAAGGAAAACTTCTGGCAGATGGCCGAATTCGGTCCGTGCGGCCCGTGCTCCGAAATCCACCTCGACCTCGGCGATGAGCGCGATAACCTGCGCGGCGCAGACCACCGCTGCGGCGTCAACGGCGAATGCACGCGCTTCCTCGAACTCTGGAACAACGTCTTCATTCAATACAACCTCTTCGAAGATGGCCGCCTCGAGCCGCTTCCCGCCAAACACGTGGACACCGGCATGGGCTTCGAGCGCATCGTCTCCGTCCTCCAGGGCGTCGACTCGAACTACAAGACCGACCTCTTCACCGGCTCGCTCGACGTGTTGCGCTCCCTCACCGGCCACAGCGAAAAAGAAATGCTCGCCGACTTCACGCCCTACCGCGTCATCTGTGACCACGCGCGGGCCGCGGCCTTCCTCATCGCCGACGGCGTCGTGCCGGGCAACGGCGGACGTAACTACATCACCCGCATGATCATCCGCCGCGCGGCGCGCTTTGGCGGCAAGATCGGACTCCACGAACCCTTCCTCGCCAAAGTGGCCGAAGCGGTCATCGCGGAATACGGCGACTTCTACTCCGAACTGAAAAAGAATCAGACCGCCATCCTCGACAACCTCACCCGCGAGGAAATCCGCTTCGCGCGGACGGTGGAAGCGGGCACGGCCCACCTCGAGAATCTCCTCTCGGGCCTGCGCTCCTCCGGCCAGACCACCCTCGACGGCCACCGCGCATTCGACCTCTACGCCACCTACGGCCTGCCCTTCGAAATCAGCCGCGACATCGCCCGCGAGCAGGGACTCGACATTGACGAGAAAGGTTTTACCGAAGCGAAGGAATTACACAGTAAAGCCTCGGGCGGCGGGAAAGCCATGGGCCAACTCGGCGGCGAGGACGCGGAGTTTTTCGCGGGCATTCTCAAGGAATTGCAGGCGAATGGTAAGTTGGGTAAAGATGGCGTTGAGTATGACCCGTATACAGGTACACAGGTAGACAAGTACACAGGTATCGAGGTGTTGGCGTTGATCGTGAACGGACAGTCTGTCAAGTCCGCGGAGTTGGACGATCAAGTTGAGGTCATCCTGCCCAAGACGGGTTTTTACATTGAGTCTGGCGGTCAAGTGGATGATACGGGTTACATCAAATCTCTCCCCCCAAATTCGGAGAATTTGGGGGGAGCCGGAGGGGGGTCGGGTTGGGAAGTGGAAGTCACCGCCATGCGCCGCGCCTCCGCGGGCGTGATCGTTCATATCGGCACGGTCATATCCGGCCAGCCCAAGATAGGCGACAAGTGCGTGGCCGAAGTGGACATGGTCCGCCGCCATGACATCATGCGGAATCATACCGCCACGCACCTGCTCCACAAAGCGCTGCACACTGTTTTGGGCGAGCACGCGCGGCAGGCTGGTTCATTGGTCGCGCCGACTCACCTGCGCTTCGACTTTACCCACCCCGAAGCGATGACCCACGAGCAGGTCGAGCGTGTCGAGCGGATCGTCAATGAGGCGGTCGCGGCCGATTATGCGGTCGCGCCCGTTCAGAAGTCACGCGAAGAAGCGATTGCGGAGGGCGCGATGGCCCTGTTTGGCGAGAAGTATGGGGAGGTCGTCCGCACGTTGACCATCGGCGATATGCACGATAAATACTCCTACGAACTGTGCGGCGGCACACATCTCGATCGCACCTCCGACGTGGGCGCGTTCCTCATCGTCAGCGAGGGATCGGCTGCGGCGGGCATTCGCCGTATCGAAGCGGTGACCGGGCGCGGCGCGTACGAGTTGATCGCCAAACGCTTCAAGACGTTGAAACACGCGGCCGCGTCGTTGAAATCCTCCATCGAGGAAGTTCCCGCGAAAGCGGACGCGTTGCAGGAGGAAGTTTCGGACCTCAAGAAGGAACTCGCCAACCTGCGCGCGCAAACCGCGCTGGCGACCTTCCAATCCCTGCTTGCCAACGCGCAGACGGTCAAGGACATTAATGTGCTGGCGGTTGAAATTCCTAACGCGGATGTGGATACGCTTCGTTCGCTGACCGACAAATTCCGCGAGAAACATCCCAAGAACGGCGCGGCGGTGTTGGCGACAGGAACCACCGTCATCGCCACGCTGACCGAGGATCTGGTCAAGCGCGGACTGAAAGCGGGCGACCTCATCACCGGCATCGGCGGCAAGGGCGGCGGGCGACCGAACATGGCGCAGGGCAGTCTGCCGGATGGTTCGGTGAAAGACGCGCTGTCGAGAGTCGCGAGCGTGATTGAAGCGAAGTTGAAATAACCGAAGGAGATGCCCATGCGCCCAATTCTTGTTTTGTTTCTGATTCTCTTTGCAGGCTTCTTCCTTTCCGCCTGCGCGCCTGAACCCACGGCCGCCGGCGTCGAACCGGCCCTGGAAAGTTCCATGCGCACGCAGGTCGTGGCCGAAATCACCATGACCGCCGCGCAAAACGCCCTCGACTCAGCCCGGGCCACCTCCGCCGCCGCGCAGAAGACTCTTGAAGCGCCCACCCTCACACCCATCGTCCCCACTACCACCCTGCCTCCCAGCGCGCCAGCGCGCCTCGTCGCCACTGTGTCCGTCACCAAAATGGAACTGCGCGACGGTCCCGATCTTCGCTTTGGCGCGGTGGCCGATTGCTTCACAGGCGAATCCGTTTTCTTGATCGCCAAATATCATCAATGGGTTTACGTTGAATTGAAAAACGGACTCAAAGGCTGGGCCTACTACGAGTGGTTGAAATTCCCGCCCGGCATCGAACTCGACGACATTCCCGACGCCGTCTCCGTTCCGAACTTGATCATTCCCCGCAAATACCCCTAACCTCGCCCCGTATTGACCGAACTGCTCCGTCTCGTTCACCTCCTGCTGTTCACCCTGCTCTTTTGGGGCCTGGGCGCATCCGTTCGTTCCCTCTTCCCGGCGCGCGCCAGCGGCAATTTTCTCGAAACCGTCGGCCTCGGCCTTGCCTCCCTCCTCCTGATCGTTTTTCTGCTCGGCTTTTTCAACGGCGGACTGACTCCCTCCCACCTTTGGCTGGCGTTGGGACTCCTCGCCCTCGCGGGTTTGATACTCCGCCGCGCGCGGACGCGCCCTCTCGCGCCGACTCAACCCCCGGATCGTCTCTTTCTCCTCCTCGGCGGGATTCTGCTCCTCACGCGTCTCCTCCAAATTCGCGGACTCTTCGTCCCCAACTGGGTGGATGGACTCAACCACCAACTCCTGCTCCAGCGTTGGGACGGCCTCGCCACCATCAGTTCCGACCGCATCTACCACACCGGCTTTCATATGGTTGCGCTGGCCCTGCGCTACCTCACCGGCTGGGACTTTCCTTCCCTCATGCTTTCGTACGGACAATGGTTGGGCGTGTTTTTCGGCCTGTCGTTTTACCTCTTTCTGAAGGAACTCCTCGAGCGTTCGCTTACCGCTTTCCTGGCGGCGGCCACCGCCTCGCTCTTTTTGCTCTTCCCCTCCTACCTTATTTCGTGGGGACGTTATCCCCTCCTGCAAGGACTCGCCCTCCTGCCCTTCGCCCTCTCCTTCGCCCTCTCCTACTTCCGCCATTCCGAACCGACTCTTCTCCCGCCGCTCGCCGCGCTCACCGCTCTCAGCCTCTCCCACTACGGCGCGACGCTGTTTTGGTTTGCCTTTGTCGTGACGCACATTGTCCAGGCGCGAAAAACAGAAATCGTCTCGCGCCTCAAACGCCTGACTCTCCTCCTGCTTCCGCTCGTTCTCGCCTTCCTCCCGCGTCTCCTGCTCCTCCTCCAACGCACGGACTTGCTCCTCGCCCTCGAAAAGGAAGCGCTTCCCTCCAACACGGGCCATGTTTTGGAATTGATCTCCGCGCACGATTGGCCTTTCCTCCTCCTGGCCGCGTTTGGACTCTGGCTCATTATCGTCCGCGAACCGAGGCTTCTTCTTCCTTCTGCGGGGTGGGGCGCGGTTGCGCTGGCCGTGACTTTCGCGCAGGTCAACTTGTTTGGCTCCTCCGCGTTCGGCTACGAAAACGCCCTCATCTTCCTGGCCCTGCCTGTGAGCCTCCTGGCAGGCTGGGGGCTGGAAAAAATATGGGGATGGGCGCGTCATCCCGCGCTGGCGTGGACTCTCGCCTTGTTTTTCCTCGCCGCGGGATGCGTTCGAAGCGCGGACATCATCAACCCCGACACCGTGCTTTTCACCTCGGAGGATCGCCTCGCATTCGATTGGGTCTCGGCTAACCTCCCACCCGACGCGGTGATCCTCGTCAACTCGGCTTGGTGGGGCGACCGCTACGCGCCCTCGGATGGCGGCGCGTGGCTCAATCCGCTGACCGGACGCGAAACTGTGTTTGCTGAATCCGCTTCGGAGTTGGAAGATGCGTCCGGGTTGGCGCGCAGGGCCGGCGTGGATTACGTTTACATCGGAGGGGGATATGGCGGGTTATCCGTCGCGCAATTTCTGGACGATCCCAACTATGAATTGGTCTATCGCTCCGATGACGTGACGATTTATCGCGTGGTCGGCGAGTTTGAAAATTAAAGCGTTTTCTGTATAATACGGCCTCAATCAAAAGGAGATTTGTATGCCCGATGTTCGCAAGTCGCTCGTTGTTGCTCTGGCCCTGATTTTGTTGACCGCCTGCCAGTCTTCGGCCGAACCGACGCAGGCGGGTTCCGCTCCCAGCGCGCCGACCTCCTCCGCCAATGACTCGACCAGCGCGCCGCTGGGAAATCCGCTCAACCCGTCTGCGGCTCCGGTGGGAATGTGGAGGGATATTCCCATTATGCCCCAGGCCACTGCCGGCGAGGAGGCCGAGGGAATGTACGGCTATAAAGTGGACGCCGCGCCCGAAGAAGTGGAAGACTATTATCGCAAGTACCTGCCTCCCTTTAAATGGGTGGAGTCCTACTATGAACCCTATCAAGACGGCATGGGCATTTTGATGTTTTCCCGCGGCTCCAGCCTGCTCACCATCGCCATCTCTGACGTGAATGATTACCTCCTGGTGTTGTTGAACGTTCAATCCCAATGACGGATGAGAGCGCAGCGGGCGGTCTCTAACGCCCGCCAGCGCTAATCGCCCCACAAGAATTCATTCAGGAAGGCCTGCGCCGCCTCGGTCGGGCCGAAGCCGGATTCGCCGAACTGCATGATCAGTTGATCGTGACTCAGATCCAGGTCGCCGAAGAGGGTGGCCTGCGCGCCGGCCCGGAGAAGCGCCTCCACAAAGAGTTCCGCCTGCCGCTTGGATAAGGTCATCTGCTGTGAAGTTTTGTCCGCGCTGTAGCCGGTGTACACCGCCAAAAACGCGGGATAGGATTGCGCCGCGTCCACGTACGTGATCGGCGAGGCGGCCTTCTGCGTCTCAAGATCGGAGGTGAAGTATTTGGGCAGGTTGACCGCCGCGATGGGATAGCCGTAATCCTTTCCCTCCGCAATGGCGCGTGGAATATCGTACGCGTCTACGTCGAAGCACATCACGGCTCGAAGCGCGGAGCGATCCAACCCCTCTGCGCGCAAATATGACTCGTCCGTCCCGACCAGCGCGACCAAATGCGAACCGGACGAATAACCAAACAGCGCCAGGCGGTTGGGGTCGCCGCCGTAGTCGGAAATGTGATCGGCCACCCAGCGGATCACCGAGGCCACATCCGAGGCTTGCTCGCGATAGGCAGTATGGGGGGAGAGGTCGCTTTGCTGGAGTCGAATGTTCGCGCTCACCAACAGCGCGCCGTTCCGTTGAAAGAAATCCACGAACTGTTTACTGCGATGCACGTTGCTCTTGTCGCCTCCGGTCCACGTGCCGCCGTGAATGAAAACGACCACCGGCGCGGACTTCATCCCCGACCCGGCGTACACATCCAGCGTCAACAACGATGGGTCAACCCCCTCCACGCGTTTGTAGACGATGTCTGTCGCGTTCAGCGCGCTTACGCGAGTCGCTGGCGCGAGCGGGGTCGTTGCGCCGCACGCAAGGCTCAAGCCAACCAGGGCGATCAACCCTGCGACCGCGAACAATCGTTTCGAAGCAAGCATGCGTTCCTCCAAAAATGTGAGATAAAAAGAAGAGTCAATTTTACTTTCGTTTCCAAATATAATAGCCCTTGTGAAAACCCACCTGCTCGTCCTGGAAGCGCATGACGATCTCGTCTCGGTCCGCGACCGCATGTCGTGGGCCAAAACGCCGCGCATCCTGCTCGTTTGGCCGGTGGGCGTACGCGTCAACCTGCGCCCGGTGGACTTGAAACTTCTCGACCGGCAAGCGCGTTCCCTCGGCGCGCGCCTGGGATTGATGACCCGCGACCGCGCCGTGCAGCGCGAAGCCGCCGCGCTTGGCCTGCCCGTCTTTCGTTCCACCGCCGCCGCGCAACGCGACCACTGGCCGGCTCCCGTCAAACGGACCTTTCGCCGCCGCACGCGCGTGAACCTGCGCGCCCTCCAGAAGTCCGCGCGACCCGCCGAGGCAAAGTGGAAGTCCAGCCTGCCGGCGCGCATCCTCTTTTTCGCGTTCGGCGCGCTGGCGGTGTTGAGCGTTGTGGGCGTATTCGTCCCGCGCGCGCAAATCACGCTTTCGCCGGAGACTAAAATCCAGCGCGTCATCATTCCTGTGGTGGCCGACCCGGCGTTGGATATTGTTTTCATCACCGGCAGTATCCCCGCCCGCGAATTCACGCGGGAGATAAGCGGGAAGCAAAAGATTCCCGCCACTGGCGCGATATCCGTTCCGAAGTCCGAGGCGGAGGGCGTGGCGAGGTTCGGCAATCTCACGAATGCGCCGGTGCAAATTCCAGCCGGGACGATCATCCAAACCCGCGACGCGCCGCCGGTCCGCTTTATGACGTTGCAGGATACGCAAGTGGCGGCGGGCATCGGCAAGTTCGTCGAGGCGCCGATCCGCTCGGTGGAGGCAGGCGGGCGCGGCAACCAGGAGGCGGAGACGATTCGAGCCATCGAAGGTCCGCTGGGCCTGTCGCTGACCGTGACCAATCCCAGCCCGACCACCGGCGGAACCGACCGAAAGATTCTCGCGCCCACCGCCGAAGATCGCGAGCGGCTTCGTAACGAATTGATCGCCCCGCGTAGTCATGTGGTTGATTCATCGGAGGATGTTTTGCCGGAGGGAAGTTTTGAGTTGCCCGATACTATTCAGGTGGGACAGGTGTTGGAAGAAACCTATGATCCTCCCGCCGGCCAGCCCGGCGACGCGCTCACACTCTTTGTTCGTTATACCCTGACCATGCGCTACGTTGACCAAGCCGACCTGATGGAATTGGCATCCCTCGCTCTCGACGCCTCGATGGAGGCCGGGTTCGCGGTTGTCCCCGATTCATTGACCGTTGAACCGGTCCCGCCATTCGTCACCGTCGAGGATGGGCGCACGAGTTTCAATGTGAAGGCGGAGCGTCGCCTCGTGCGCTCGGTGGATACACAGCGCATCCTATCCCTCGTGAAGGGACGCCAGCCCGATGCCGCCCATTCGAAACTTACCCAATTGCCCGGCCTCGCATCTCCTCCGCAAATCACTCTCGTTCCCAATTGGTGGCCGTGGCTCCCCCTCGCCCCGTTTCGGATTGATGTGGTGATCGAATGAGTTCCAAATTGTTTCTGTCCGCTAATCTTCGCGAATTCACGCGAATGAGATTAGCGAAGATTAGCGGAAAAAAATCATGCGTATTCTGGCTGTAGACCACGGCGAAAAGCGTATCGGCCTGGCCCTCTCCGACGAGACCGTCACCATCGCCTCGCCCCTGACCGTGATCGAACACATCTCGCGCGCGGTGGACGCGGCCCAAGTCGCCGCGCTCGCGCACGAACGCGAAGCCGCGCTCATCGTGGTCGGTCAATCTTTCGATGAGGAGGGCAAACCCAATGCGGCCGGCCGCGCCGCGGCGCGTTTCGCCGAAGCCCTGCGCGCCCAAACCTCCCTGCCCGTGGAGATGTGGGACGAATCGCACAGCACGCAAATCGCCCGCGCCAGTCGCATCGAACTCGGCGTCTCGCGCAAAAAACGCGCCGGTCATCACGACGCGCTCGCGGCGGTGGTGATCTTGCAATCGTATCTGGAGGCGAGGCGGGAGAGGTAAAGCGTAAACATGTACACAGGTAAAAACGGAACATGCAACACGTAACTTGAAACTTGAAACTTGGAACTTGGAACTCGCCCTCCCATGCGTCGCTCCTCCCTCTACCTCGGCCTTGTCATTTTTCTCTGCCTGATCCTCACCGCCTTCGTTTTCATTCCCGCGCAGGCAGATCGTTTGTATGGCCCCGCTTCGCCGCGCCTCGGCCTGTTTGACCGCGCAAAATATTCCCTGCGCCTGCTCTGGCACGACGGCCTGCTCACCATCCCGGCCAACGCGGAGGGCGCGTCCATGCTCTTCGAGGTCGGTCAGGGCGAAGCGGTGAGCGAGGTCGCCGCGCGCCTTGAGCGCCTCGGCCTCATCCGTAATGCCTCCGCCTTTGTGGATTACCTCGTCTACATGGGCATGGATACCTCCCTGCAAGCGGGCAGTTACGAACTCAGCCCGTCCATGTCAATCATTGACATTGCCCGCGACATGCAAGACTCATCGCCTCTCGACGTGACCTTCGTCATCCTGCCTGGGTGGCGGATGGAAGAGATTGCCGCGTCTCTCCCGACGTCAGGATTGGACGCGACGCCCGAGGCTTTTCTCGCCGCCGCGCGGACTCCGCTTCGCCGCGACTTCCTGGCGGGCGCGTCCACCAATGAAGGTTTTCTCCTCCCCGATTCATACATCCTGCCACGCGCCACCGACGCCGAGACCCTGGTCGAAATCCTCGTCCGCAACTTTTCCCAGCATCTGACCGTGGAACTGACCGAAGGCTTCGAGGCGCAAAACCTGACCGTTTATCAAGCCGTCGTTCTGGCGTCGCTGGTCGAGCGCGAGACAGTCAAGCCGGAGGAGATGCCGGTCATCGCTTCGGTGTTTCTGAATCGACTCGACAATGGCTGGAGTCTCGAAAGTGATCCCACTGTGCAATACGCGCTTGGCGCGGAGGGGAACTGGTGGCCGAATCCGCTATCCGCCTTCGACCTGGAATTCGACTCGCCATTCAACACCTACCTCTATCCCGGCCTGCCTCCCGCGCCGATTGCCAACCCCAGCCTGGAGGCGTTGAGCGCGGTAGCCGACCCGGCCCTCACGGATTACTTTTTCTTCCGGGCGCGCTGCGACGGTTCCGGCTTTCACAATTTTGCAGTCACGTTGGAAGAGCATATTGAAAATGGGTGCGAATAACCAGAAACCAGGTTTCTTTGCGAAACCTGGTTTCTGGTTACATTCTGCGCGGCAGGAAGTGAAGTGATTCTGAGAGGTCATGCGGCTTCAGCAGGTTTCTCCTTTTTGCGGAAGACGGCTTGCAACCCCGCGCCGATACTGACGATGACCGCCAGCGGCGAGAAACCGAACCATCCCACGTAGGGCGTCAACCCGGCAAGGATCACCAGCAGGCTGCCGCGCAGGTGACGCCGGAACGGGCCGGCCCCCTCGCCGATGCGCTCGCCGACCAGCGTGGTCAATCCGGCGAGGCCGAGCGTCGCGCAGACCGCCAGGAAGGCGAGAATGATCAACGCGATCAGGATGAGGATCGCCGCCAGCGGGCCGCGCGCGCCCTGACCAAGTTTGGCGAACAAGGCGACCAGGGCGCCCGCGAACAGGAAGTTCACCAGCCCGAGCAGGAACGAGCGTCCGAGAGAGGTTTCGAGCGCGGCGCGCGCCCGCTCGACGGGGGAGGGGAACATCAGCGCGACGACGGCCAACAGCGAAATCAGGGCGATTCCGCCGACGACCACGAGAAGCGCGAGACCGAGAATGTTATCCATGCGAGACTCCTTGATTGTAGTAGCGCAACTTTCAAAGTTGCGAGGGAATGGATGCAAGATGAATCTCCCTGGCGCTTGCTCGCCAGGGCAAGTGTGCGTTACGGATCGTTTCTGTAACTCATCCACACCTCGAGGGCGGGCTTGGGGGTTCCGTCCAGTTCGCGCAGGCCGAGGGTGGAGAACATGCCGAGGGTTTGGATGTCGGCCGGGTTGCCGCCTTGCTGTTCGAACATTTTGGAGTACGAGTCCATGTCGAAGTCGTTGAGGACGAGGTAAACCCAGAAGGCGAGACGCGAACCGAGTTGGTTGTGGATGGCTTCGATGTACGCGACTTGATCCTCGGGTGAGCCGTGGATCGTCCCAACGTCGCCGGTGGTCCACCCACCTTCGGAAATGGCGACCCGCTTCGTGGTCCGCGCGAGGACGCGGGAGTAGTAGTCGGAGGGGATGTCCGCGCCGGAGGGGAAGACGAAGTACGGATAGGAGGAAAGCGCCCAGAGGTCGAGGTTTGGCTCGAACGCTTCGACCTGCTCCCAGTTGGGTTGCAGTTTCTGGCGCTCGCCTTCCTCGGGCTGACTCCACATGTTGTTGAGGTCGTCCCACTGGAAGGTGACGAAGACCTGCGTTTCGGGCGACTCGGCTTTGACGAGCGCGTAGACTTCGTGATACAGGCTGACGAAGTTGGGCGCGTCGGCGGGGAAGGCGTCCATGTAGGTGTTGATCTCGGAGGCCAGGCCGAGGTAACGCGGGTGGAAGGTGCGGACGATCCAGAGAGTGTAATTGGTGAAGGCGGCGCGCACATCGGGGTTGGCGAAACTGTGATCCCAACCCTTGGGCAGGCCCATGAACTCGCGTCGGTTCAGACCGTTGAGCGGGTCCACCACGAAGATGTAGTCGAGGTCGTTGTCGAGGGCGAGGTTGACCTGGCCGGCGAGATCGGAGCGCGATTTGGATTCGCCGTCCACGCTGGAGAGAAAATCAACCCAAGGGATGTTCTGTTGGAAGAGAACGAAATCGCCATACTCTCCGAGGGACTTGAAGTGAGAGATGACGCTGAGCAAGTCCGCTTTGGGCGGCGAGGGGAAGAAGCCGTACAGGGTGGAGTCAGAGGCGGGACGGTCCACGGTGGGGTAGGGGGTGACGGTCGCTTGGCCGCAGGCGAGGGATGCGAGGAGGAGGATGAGGATGCCAGACATCACAGGTCTCTGAGACCTGTGATGTCTGGCTCGCGTGTTGTTATTCATGGGATGGCCTTGATGGGGAGGGCGATGTAGATGTCGGCTTCGAGCATGACATTGTCTTTGTAGAAGTGATGCGTGAAATAGACGTTGCCGGCGTTGTCGAGCGAGGCCTCGCCCGCGAAGGGACCGAACATTTTTTGCGGCGCGCCCCAATCGCCGTTGACCTTCTTCGAGCGCCACAGTTCGGGTGAGCCGTGCGTGCGCGTGAACCACAACTCGGCGCCATCCGCTGTGACGAAGGGCCAGCCTTCGGATTCGGAGGAATTGACAACCGCCAGGTTGACGGGTTCCTGCCACTCGCCGTTCACCTTTTGCGAGACCCAGATATCGAGTCCTCCGAGTCCGCCGGCGCGCGGCGAGTGGAAGTAAAGCTCTTTTCCGTCGGCGGTGATGTGCAGTTCGCCCACCTCGTATGCGGGCTTGAACCCGGCTTCCATCCAGTTTTGCCATTTGCCGTTTTGGAATTCGGCGGTGAACCAGTTCATGCCTTCGTATCCCTCGCGCGCCGAGCAGAACCAGATCAGGTTTCCCATCACGAACTCACAACCGTCCAGCGCGAGTTTGCCGGGGTCCTGCAAAACGATTCGTTCGGCCTCGCCCCAGAAGCCGTTGACCTGGCGATGAACGTAGATGCCGGTCACGCCGTCGGTTAATTGCTTCTCCGGTGGGATGGCTGGGGAGGGCGTGAACCAGACGTAGAGGGTCTGTCCATCCGGCAGGACGAAGGCCGAGTCTTCGGCGCCGCGCGTGTTGACGGGGGCGAGCAGGGGAACGGGGTCGGCGTATTCTTCGGAGAGGGATTTGACGGGATACACGTCCGTTTCGGGGGTGATCTTGACCGCGTCCGCGGGGATGACGGAGAGGCGGTCTATGGGAGTGGGGCGCGCGGTCGGTGTGGAGAGTCCGCAGGCAAGGGAGGCGAGCAGAAGGATGACGATTGAAATCGCCACTACGTGGGTGCGGTTCATTTTCTGGACTCCCGAACGGACGTGGCCAGGAGGAGGCGATTGCCCACCACCCCAAGGAGGAAGGCGGAGGCGATGAAGAGGAGGAGGTAGGTGGACTCGAGATCGAAAGATGAAAGGTGAAAGACACTTGCACCTGGCGCAAGTGCAGGTGTGAAGGATGAATCTGGGAGCTCGAAGGAGAGGGTGGAGAGGAAGAGGAGGAGGGGAGCGAGGAGGGAGTCGAGGGTTGGTAATTGGTAATTGGTAATTTCGGGAGGCAAGATGAAGGAGGTCGCGAGCCAGGCGAAGATTCCCAGCGCGGCGAGTGATTGGGCGGCGAAGATCCATTTTTGCGCGCGGGTAGGGCGGATTGCCAATCCGCCCCACGCGGGAGGCAGTTGCGCGAGGATGGATTGGGTCAGGTCGCGCGGGGGACGGATTTCGGGCAGCGATTCGAGGGCGGTGAATACGGCGCGCAATTCTTCGAGGCGGGCGCGACATTCGTCACAGGTTTCTACGTGTGTACCTGTGTACGTGTGTACGTACGTACCCTCGTCAAGCAATTCGTTGAGTTGTTCGTCGGTGAGGTGGGTCATGTGCGCAGGTCTTTCAAGCGGTCGGCGAGGAGTTTGCGGGCGCGGAAGAGATCGGATTTCACGTCGGTGAGGGGACGGTGGAGGGTTTCGGCGATCTCTTCGTAAGACAACTCTTGAAAGTGACGGAGTTCGATCACGGCGCGGTAGCGAGGCGGGAGGGAGGTCAGTTCGCGGCGGATGCGGTCGGTTTGGGCGCGGTGGGCCGTCTGCGCTTCGGGGCCGGGAGTCGGATCGAGAGGAGCTGGCCCCTCCGGGTCGAGGGGCAGAAGCGGTTTGTCCGTCTCGAGGCGGTTGAGGCACACGTTGACCGCGATGCGTTTGAGCCAGGGGCCGAGGGTCCGTTCGGTGTCGAACTGATTGAAGAATCGCCAGGCGCGGAGAAAGGTCTCCTGCGCGGCGTCTTCGGCGTCGTGGACGTTGCCGAGGAAGCGGTAGGCCACGTTGAAGACGGCGGACTGGTGGAGGCGGACGAGTTCGGCGAAGGCGTCCTGGTCGCCGCGCTGGATGCGCTCGGCCAGTTCACGGTCGGTGGCTGGCATGTCTATTGGTAGTACAGGGGGTGGCGTGAAAAAGTTGCGTCAGGAGGCGGGTTCATCCGTTTTGAGCGGAACGGGTGCGGATGGTTCCTCGGGCTTGCCCTCCAACTTGGGCGGAACTGCTGAAGCGTTCTTCGGTGCGGGAGGCAGATTGGCAGGCGGCGGGGTAACTTTGGAAACTGATCTGCGGTAGCGGGTGGCGAGGAGTAAAACGATACCAGCCAGCAAGATGAGGATGGATTGGAAGACGATGGGCGCGGCCACACCGCTGAGCACGGAGGCGATCAGGTCACGGACGATCTCGCTGACGGAGGCCGGCGCGTCGAAGGGCAGACGCGGCAGGAGGATGGTTCGGAACGCGACGCGGAAGATGGGGTTGACGGCGGCCGCAACGATGAGGCCAAAGACGCCGCCGAGGAAAAGCGACGCGCCCCACCAGCCGAGCCAGTCGCGCAGACTGCGGACGGCAAAGATGGCGATGAGCGCCAGAAAAACAAGGGGCAGGAATATGCTGAACAGCATGGCGAGACGCACGACGCGCAGGCGGGGGACGAGCTTGGCGTGGTCCGGGTTTTGCGTGTCGAACACGATGATCTGGTCGGGGATGGCGCCGGCGGTGTCCTGCAAACCAGAGGCGAGGAAATCATCCAACATGGAACCGCCCAGGTCTTCGGGTGGACGGCAGAGGTAGAAACTGCCCTCGTCCCCGAAGAAGTTGGAGATGGCCATTTCGAGCAATTGATCGGGAGTGCAGTCGGGCAGGCTGGTGAGTAGGGATTGCGCGGCCTCCAGCCCTTGTGGGCCGCCGAGGAAGGTTTTGAACTCGGTCAAGGGGACGACGGCCTGGTCGGATTTTCCATCGAGGAAGTCAAAGATGGACACTACGGTCTGTTGGGTGATGGCGCGCATGATGTCGGGCGGGATCACTGCCTCGACGATCTTCTCCCAGTCGGTGGCGGGCAGGAGTTGGAGGTAGGGAGGCAGATTATCCCCGTTGTTGCCGGAGGCGGCCACGTCCGCGACGAGGGAGGGAATGCGGTCGTAGATGTTTTCCGTTTCGAGCGCGTCAAGGTAGGACCGGGAATCGAAAAGCTTGCGCTCGGCATTGAACAGCAGGAGGGCTGTCCCTGTGGCGATGATGAACGCGATCACGCACAGAACGGCGAGGGTTTTCAGGACGGCGTCAAACAGTTTACCCATGGTGACTCCTCTTCAAAAAAACAATGCGATAATGGGACGCGGAAAACGCGGATTGCCGCCGATATTTTTTTCTGTTAATCGGTTGCCAGCTCGATATAGTCCTCGGTGACGGCGTTCTGGCCGTCGGCGCCGAGGTGGGTGAGCAATTCGATGGCGAGGGCGGCTTTGCGCTGGGCGTCGTTGCGGCTCCAGGTGCGTGCCTTGATCTCGATGAAGTGACCGAGCGTGGGCGTCTCCACGGTGTCGAGGTTGACGAAGAACTCGGTGTCCTTGTATTTCACCAGCCAGCGCAGGCGGTCTTTGTGCAGTTCCACTTCGCGGGCCGGCTTGAAGTATTCGCGATAGAAACGCAGGGTCTGTGTGGCGGGGGCGATGAAACGACTGCGCGAGAGCATGACCTCGTGATCGAAGGCGCCCTCGCGTTTTTGTCCAACCAGGGTCAGGCGCGGACGGGTGGCGGTGACGCGGCCTTGTTCGTCGAGGAACTCGTCCTCGCGATAGCGCAGGCGCCCCTGGGCGGGATCGTCGAAGAAAAAGTAGGTGTCGTGCTGATCGTAATGGCGGAAGCGGATGATCTCGATCTCGGGACGCTCGAATCCTTGCTTGACCCGCGCGGGGTCGGCCAATTTGACCTTGACCTGCACCTCGAAGGATTCTTCCTCCATCGAGCCGCCGAGGGCGATGAGTTTCGACAGGACAGATTGCTCGCGCTCGATCAGGAAGGAGTCCATTTTTTGGGCGATGGTGTGCGCCTGGTAAAGTAATTCTTCCTCGTTGAGAGTCAGTAATTTGCGATCGCGCATTAACCATTTTCCGTTCACCATCACATCCGTCACGTCGGTGGACTTGGAGGCGTAGACGATCTGGGCGTAGGCGTTGTTGGGGTCGCGGCGGAAGCGCGGCGAGTTGTGGAGCGGCGACACATCCACCAGGATCAGGTCGGCGCGGCGGCCCGAAACGAGCGAGCCGGTTAGGTGTCCGATGTGAAGCGCCTGCGCGCCGAGACGCGTCGCCATGCTGAGGGCGGTCTGCGCGGGGACGGCGGTTGGGTCGTTGCTGGCGGCCTTCGCGACGAAAGAGGCCAGGCGCATTTCCTCGAACATGTCGAGGTCGTTGTTGCTGGCGGGGCCGTCGGTGCCGATGCCCACGTTGAGTCCGGTTTCGAGCATTTTGGTCACGGGCGCGAAGCCCGAGGCGAGTTTGAGGTTGGAGGAGGGATTGTGCGACACGCCGACGTTGTGATTCTTCATCGTGCGAATCTCGCCGATGTCCACGTGGACGCAGTGCGCGGCGATGACTTTGGCCTCGAAGAGTCCCTGCTTCTTGACGTAGGGGATGACCGGCATGCCCTGTTCGTTTCTCATGTTCTCCACTTCAAAGGAAGTTTCCGCGAGATGCGTGTGCAGAGGCACGTCGAACTCTTTGGCGAGGTCGGCGGTTTGACGCAGCATGTCGGCGGTGGTGGTGTAGGGCGCGTGCGGGGAGATAGCCGGGACGATCAGGTCGTGTCCCTTCCAGCGTTGGATAAAGTCGCGGGCGCGTTCGAGACCGTCTTCGAAGGAGGGCGCGTCGGAGGTGGGGAACTTCAACACGGTCTGCCCGCAGACGGCGCGCAGTCCGGCCTCGGAGGCGGCCTTGGCGACATCCTCCTCGAAGAAGTACATGTCGTTGAAGGTGGTGCAGCCGGTGCGAATCAGTTCGGCGCAGGCGATCTGCGTTCCGAGGCGGACGAAATCGGGCGAGACGAACTCGCGTTCCACCGGCCACATGTAGCCTTGCAGCCACACGTCGAGGCGCAGGTCGTCGGCGATGCCGCGCAGGAGGGTCATCGGCACGTGCGTGTGCGCGTTGACCAGCCCGGGCATGAGGATCTTGCCGCCGCAGTCGAGGGTCTCTTTGGCGGAGTATTCTTTTTTGATCTCGGCTTCCGGCCCCACCGCCACGATGGAATTACCGGTAATGGCAATCGCGCCAGACTCGTACTGAGTCAGTTTTTCATCCATGGTGAGGATGTGGGCGTTGGTGAGGAGGAGGTCTACTTGGGGCATTTGAACTCCTGGGCGACTGGAAGTCGCAACTACATTTGCGAAGTCCCACCTTCGTGGGACTGGGAATGCGGTGTCGGTGTTTTGCGAAGCGGTGGAGTAAAGTGGCTTTATCCTACCACAAAGTTTTTAAATGACAGAAGCCCGTTTCCTCTGTTGGAAACGGGCTTCTGTCATCGGGATGCCCAAGCGTACAACGTACAGCATTAACTATTGTGGGAAAGACGCGAAGAACCCGAACAGTGATCGTGTGATGTTGATGAGGAGCGCCAGAAAATCCTTATCCTGCGATGAATGCGTGGGCATGGACGCCCCACCGGAGGCGAGCCTTTGAATATCGTTGGCCGACAACGCCCATGTATAAAGCCGCACATCATCCAGCACGCCCGCGAACGCGGCGAGGCTTTGACGCGACGATCCGATAGAATACCGGTCGCCTGCCGTTGTGAGAGCGCCAAGCCCGCCAATCGAACCTTCCTCCACGCCGTTGACGTAGATTTTCAGTTGTCCGCTGCTGGTTGCCGTGCTTGCCACATGATACCAAGTGTTGGCCGCGACAAGGGTTGTCCCACATGCAGTTTTGTTTCCGCCTGTTGTGACAACGAAGGCGCAAAACTTGTCGTTCGCGATGTAGATGTGGTGCGACCACCAGGTTGGCTGGTTGTTGGTATTCGTTCGCATGAAGATAGAATGATCGGCTGTGTCGCTCGGTTTGACCCACACCGAGATTGTGTAACTTGTGGGGTCTAAAGCGTCCGTTATGATCACCCGCGTTTGATTCGCAAGCAACGGCGCGCCGTTGAATTGAAGAGCCGTGCCTGGAAAATACCCAATAACCCAGGTTCCATTGTTTACAAGTCCGTTATGCGCTCCTGTCCCCGAATCGTAAGCGGTATTCCCGCTGCCTTCATTGAAGTTCCAATAGCCCCATGACGCAGGAAGCGGCGTAGCGGTTGGAGTGTATGTCGCGGTTGGTGTGTAGGTGGCGGTAGGCGTTGCAGTTGGAGTCCAAGTTGGAGTATAGGTTGGGGTGGCAGTCGGGGTGAATGTAAAGGTTGGCGTCGGAGTAAAAGTGGGGGTAGCGGTAGGGGTAAACGTAAAGGTAGAAGTTTGAGTAAAAGTGGCCGTGGGAATGGCGCTCACAAGATACTCCTCAGCCTGGCTCATATTCATCCCAACCGCATTGTCCAAAGGCCTGCGAGCTCGCTCCACGGCGATGGTTTGTTGCAGTTCCGGACTGCCTTGCGCCGAGAGGTGATCTAAGAAGACTTGCATCGCCTGTATCTGCTCGATAGTAATTGTAACGGTATCGCCCTGCCCATCTGCCAGAGCTTGCAAATTGGGTTCCCAAATTTGCAGGGTAGCAATCGCTTCGTTTTTCAAGATTGGGTCGGCAAGCAATAATCGGGATATTTCTTGGCTGTGGGCATAATATAGGTCAATGAAGTGTTGTCCTTCCGGAGTTTGTTGTAACACCTCGTCTCGTATTCGATGAAGGAGAAAATCGAGAGCATCGCTGATCCACGCTTTGATGCAATCAATTGAGCATGGACAATCAGGAGTGGGTGTAAATGTGGGCGTGGGAGTAACCGTAGAAGTAGGTGTTCCAAAATTCTGATCGCTGTAAAGATAAATATGTCCAATAACAGAGTAACCAGTAATGGCCCAATCAACATTGCCTCTCACCCAGAGTGCATTCGGCCATCCGGCAGTACCCCCAACAAAACGCCACTCTGCAGTTTGATTTGTGACGTTCACATTTAAGCCCGTCTCACTTGTAAAACCGGTGTAATCAACTCTAGCCGCATCAAACGGATCAATGGTCACTCCAGAAAGAACTTTATTCTGCGAATGGTTTGATGTCTCCGAGTGCAGGAAATTAGACATCATTCCCATATAACCGCCAGTAGTGCTGCGTCTAAACGTACCAATAGGAATGTGATACGCCAAGGATGTGCCGCCATCCAGGCCCGTAACAACAATATTGATATTGTAGTCAAGGTATGATCCATAATTGGTACAGGTAACGCCTTCCACAACCGTGTCGCAAGTCAATATCCCAGTGATTAATGTAGGCATGGGCGTGAGCGTTGGTGTAAGCGTCAATGTCGGAGATATGAATGTAAGCGCTGGCGTTGATGTCGCCCCAGTACCGTTGACTCGAACCGCAATTTCCACATCCGGCCAGGCGGGAGATTGCTCTGAAATCCAATGACCATTTGCCTTGACATCAAGGTGTAATGTGTCATACGACATCCCGTCATTAGGGGCTGTAATGACGACGGTTGTCAACGTTTCGTCATCACCTGCCATTGTTGATAGTGTGACAGTGGTCACTTCTTCCCAGCCTGTATCTGCACCGCTCACCCCTGTCCACCGGTAGCCCAATACTGCATTTGCCCAAGTCTGAGTGGATGTGTTTTGCAGCCAAATAAGAGTTGGCGTAATTGTCTGCCCCGGCGCTGCTGTAGATGGCATGCCATCATAGTTCAGCAAATTCCAGCGATCATCCGGTGCGACTTTTCCTCCGCCGGCGTTCAAAACATCTACCCCCGTATAGTAATGAGCAAGGATTTGCTTGTAATCCCATTTTATGGGCGAAGGCATATTCAATGGCCAATCTGCCCCAGTTCCGTTAGGACAAGTATTACCCTTTGCCCAGCGGATTGCTCCTCGCTGGCTCATACCGTAATCATGGCTACCTGATACATTAGCAATGCAAGACTTGCTGATAGGGTCTTCAACACCTATAAGATAAGATTTCGGAACAAATCCAGGAGTAGGAGTAATTGGGTGTTCTGTTGTAGTGCGCAATTCCATGTCCGCACCAAATTCAGCATCTATGGTGTGTCCACCACCAGAGGAAAGATAAAGCCCCTGAGTTTCGGAAACCGCTGTACCTATGACAGACTGATTGCCAACGCCTGGAATATACACCTGATAATTGTTGGAGTTATTTATCATTGGCCAATTCCCAACAGGCTCTCCACTGCCATTGTCCCACGGACCATTCGCGGATTTCCAGCTTGCAACAGTGCGTGACGCAATCGCCTGTGCTTTTAATGCTTCAGGTTCGGGCGAGATTTGAGCCAAATTCATTTCGGTCGCGAGAACATCTCGAAGATAGGTACCTTTAGGAGGGTCGTTCTCAACATTAACAAGAAAGTAGCTTCCTGTAGAATCTATGATTGGAGGAGGAGCGCCTCCGCAGCCGTAATCGGCTTTCGCCCATGTACATCTTGTAGTTGGGCTTGCTATTGCTCCACTACCATCCACTAAGATATACATGTAAACATAAACGGTGTCGAAAAGTATTGGTGCATTCGCTGACGACACATTATTTTGCAAAGGGCTTCCCATGAAAGGTACCGACGAACCTGCCTGCACCTGTTGAAAGACAAATAGCGCGAGGAAGAAAACGATGAACAATAATTTTTTGTGCTTCATAATGTCATCCTTTACCGCTCTATTCTCTGGATAAAAACGAGGCATATCTTATCTACCACATTTGTTGGACAGCGCACCACCAATTTTGAACCATCTGCTGACCATGCCATACTAAGCGGCGAATTTGTATAAAACTTATATTCAGGTGCAACACGAGTACTTTGTCCTGACGCGATATCAACAAGATATAACCCCTGATTATCGCCTCGACTCTGGCTCTCCTGAGAGAGGATGGTACTTCCGAGAGCAATCAAATGGCGGTTATCCGGCGCCCACACGAGATCAAATATGTAATGTTTATCTTTTATCTCCTGAGGCACCACATCAAATGTGGTTAGTTTTCCCGTCGTTATGTCCAACAATACTAAATCTGATTTTGGAAAAAGGAAGGAGTAATCTGTTGACCTGACGAATGCCAGATAGCGTCCGTCTAAACTCCAGCGCGCCAGTTCGGCCCACCCACCAAGGTTCAATTCGCACACCTTCCCGGTGTCGGCATCCAAGATAAAAGTATAACCACCTCCACCCATAGCGCCTTCGCTATACAAAAAAATTAGCGATGTGCCGGGTTGCCAAGCCATCTTATAAGATGGGGGATTATTGCTCCTTCGTGACTTGGCATAATCCCATTCAGCCGCATTAAAAGAGGCGTATGAAAGTCTTTTCAATGACTTATCTAGTTTGGATATTTGATTATCTGAAAAGTAAAGAATTTCACTCCCTTCAGGTTTCACGACAAAGGCAGCTTGCGTCAAGTTATCGGCGAGCATTTGCGCGGTATTAGGATCGCCGTAACTCACCCATAGTTGCCGTGTAAATTTACTAATGTGATTCTTTTTATCTATACTCGTATAATGCAGAGTTGGGTACACTACCGCATTCAAACTTGGCGACCATATTGGAAGATCGTTGCTTTCAGTGCGGATGGCATATATTCTTGTCGCGTCTGTCTCAAGATTATATAGACTAATGGACTGCTGAGGGGCATTGTCATTCTGATACACGTAGTTCTCAAGCAGAGATTCAGTAATCAGAATCTGCTGGTTGTCAGGTAGCCATTCAGCAATTTTATATATATTTCCCTTCGGCGCAGTCAACACCACTTGCGGTTCTGAAAACGTGTAATTCTCCGCTGTGGATTCTGGCGTTTCAATCTCCGCCAATGGGAAAGTACAAGCAGGCGGCCGTTTTGCTGGTTTTGCATTATCTACGAGCGTTGCGATTGCTGTCGGCATTGGTGGCGTGGGCGTTCGGCGCGCCGTTTCCACATTCGCTGCCGTTCGAATCGCGAAGAACAACGGGATGACCAGAATCAACCCGATGACCAGCAACAATTCAAGAGTTCCCTTCATCTTGCTTGCCTTTTTCATGTTGTACTCCTTTTGTTTATCCAAACGTTCCACCCGCCACTAAGGGTTCCACCACTTTATCGTTGATTGCGCTCAGTATAGCCGAAAAAAAAAAATACAGTCAAGGTGACGAATGTCATCAACTTCAAATCCTTCTCAGGTTTTCAGATTTCCTCTCAACTTGAGGAGTGTAATTGGACAGGGCAAAGTTGTTTTATACTATCACAAACATTCTGAAGAGCAGAAACTCGTCTTTTAGAAAACGGGTTTCTGGGAAAAAGAGTTCCATGTCCTCCCTCCTCCAAAACATTCGTATCCTCGACCTCTCGCGCGTCCTTGCCGGGCCATATTGCACCATGCTGCTCGGCGATTACGGCGCGGACGTGATCAAGGTGGAAGTCCCGGGCCGCGGCGACGATACCCGTCAGTGGGGGCCGCCGTGGGCTGGGGGCGAGAGCGCCTACTACCTCTCGGTCAATCGCAACAAGCGCAGTATCACGGTCAACCTGAAATAGCCCGACGGACTCGACCTGATCCGCCGACTGGCCGTGACCGCCGCGAAGTTTTCATCCACGCCTGCGCGAATCACGCCTCGCCCGCCGTTGTTGGGCGAGGCGAGGAGATTACGCGAGGTTGGCGCGGTGTAGAGCAAGTCTTAAACTTGCTCTACAAGCTACCGTATCCAATTCAAGAAGGCTTTCAACACTCTGAGATTGATCTCG
>CAZVAX010000029.1:0-38064 GCA_964625215.1 uncultured Anaerolineaceae bacterium
TTCATGCTTACATTTTACACTTTACTCAAGGTTTAGAGATAGGTTCTAAGTGATCGTCCCGCCGTAGCCGTTCGTGGCCGAGGTCAGGTGCATTTTGTCGGCGTACGTGAACGTGTAGGCAGGCAGGCTGTTCGTCCCGCCCAGTCCAAATTCCTGCACCGAGAGCAAAGTCGGCGTGCGTCCGCCCTGCTCCCACACCAAATCGGGCAGGATACTGCAATTGGAATTGTTGCAATAGGTAAGCTTGTATTCCCGGATGGTTTCCCAGGCGCCCCCATTCAAATACTGCACTTTAATCGACTCCAACAGGGAGCGTTGGAAGGATTGGTAGGAGGTGGGGTTGCTCCATACCGACTTGAGGTCCGTGCGATGGCCGGTCTCATTGGCTTCCAAACGGTTGAAGAAGACGCGGTAACGTCCGCCCGCATAGGTGATCGCTTCTGGGTACACGTAGGTCGGCTGGGTCGGGTTTACGCCACAGCCGGTGTACGTCTTGGTTTCATTCACGTACGAATAGGTCATCGTCTGGCCGAAGATGTTTCGCGCCTCGCTCAACGACCAACGCCAGGGAGAGTTATCCAAATTACAAGAGCCGCCGTCATCCGTGCTGACGAAGTACATCAGCGTTTTCTGCGCAAACGTGTATTTCGTCCCGCTCTTGTCCCACACCGTCCAGGAGTTATCGTTCGCGTCGCGCTCGATTTTGTAGAACTGCTCGTCCTCCGAGTGATACACGTTGTTGGCGTCGCGGAACAGGCGAATGCTCGTCCCGTTCAAGGTCAACTGGTAAGTGTCGTCCACATTTTTCGGGACTCCGCCGGAGGGCGCGCCTTGTGTCCCGTTGGTGTTATGCTCGACGTAACTCTCCCCAATCGCCCAGCCCATCCCGGCCCACGAAGCCTGCGAATCTGAACTGATGTTGTCCACCGTGGAACTGCTGTACGAGAGCGACAGGCTCGGCTGCAATCCGCCCGGCCCCGGCGGGACCTTGATCGGCATCGAGAACGAGGCGCTACCCGTGAAACCTGGCGTTTGGAAGAAGTCCATCGTGGGCGTCTCGGCGCTCTCCCAATTGGATGTGTAGGTATCGAAGACTGTGAAGTGGTCGGTGGTGGCGTAGATCAGGTTGTTGTCCGCGTCCAACCTCTGGCTCAACGGCAGTTTCCACGTTTTATCCGAGGGATCGTACCAATACAACATCGTGCTGGAATCGTCCGTCATCCCCGCGTCGCTGTACGAAACAACAATTTCAATCGGCTTCGAGAACTGTCTGACTTCGGCAAACGTCGCGTCCGAGGTGGCAGTGATCTCGAACGGCGCGCCGCTCAACGATTGCACCGGCAAACTGATTTCCGAAGGACGCGCCACTTTCACGCGCACCGTCTCTGAAACCGCGCCGCTTGGGAAGGTGACATGCACTCTCCCGCTCATGCCTTCCGCCTCGCCGCCTGTGGGTTCGATGGTGAACTCGTTCAATTCATCCAAGGTTACTTCGGCTTTGGCAATCGCTTGCCCATCTTGCAACAATTCCGCCGAAACAGTGACGGGCGGCGCAATCGTTTTGTCCGCCTGCCAGAGGATCTTCCCCTCCGCTTCGTTCACTTCCAATTCGTAGATACCTGTTTCCGCGTCGTATTTTCCAACGGAAAGTTCAACCGGCGCGAGTCCAAGGGGCGCGTAGAATCGCAACGCCGCTTGTCCTTTGATATTTTCAAAATTGAGGATCTGGTAGGAAATCGTAACCTGTCCCCCCGGAGCAATGTAGGTCGGGTCGGATGAAAGCGCCAACGCCGGGTCGCTGCTCGGCGGCGTGACGGTTGTGATCGGCGTCGCGGTCACCACCTGCGTGGCGGTCGGTTGCGGAGTCCATCGTCCCGCCGACGCGCTGGCAGAGGCAGGGATCGGATTGACTGCCGTGAGAATCAGAGTCGCGCCGAGCAAGATGGAAAAAACAATTTGTGTGAAATTCAATTTGTGGTTCATGGCGTTCTCCCTTGTGGGGTTTTCCCCCCACGAATAGTTTTTGAACTACATGTAGCATACTACTTTTAGAAAAAAAAAAAAACAGTGTGAATCATCCCTATTTGTTATGACATTCATCCCAGGCAGCCGCCTGGTTCGCGCCTCCATTTCAATTTACCAACACTTTACATCCCCGATACGCCAAATTAACCCGCCTCGGCTATAATCGGGGAAATCATTCGCGCATATTCGAGAGAGGGCGCTATGTCTTTCAATGTTGGTGAAAACGTCGGTCCGTATCGCATCATCGAGCAGTTGGGGCAGGGGGGCATGGCCACGGTCTACAAGGCGTATCACGCCTCCCTGGATCGCTACGTGGCGCTCAAAGTGTTGCACACCGCCTTTCGGGAGGATCCGAACTTCGAGGCGCGCTTCCAACGCGAGGCGCGGCTGGTGGCGAAACTCGAACACCCTAATATCGTCCCCATCTATGATTATGCCGAACACGAGGGACGTCCGTTTTTGGTGATGAAGTTCATCGAAGGCGAGACGCTCAAAGCCCGCATGTTGCGCGGCCCGCTCCACACCGAGGAATTGACGCGCATCATCGAAGCGGTAGGCGCGGGCTTGTCGTACGCGCACAAGGCGGGCATCCTGCATCGCGACATCAAACCCTCCAACGTGTTGCTCGCGCCCGACGGCGGAATCTACCTGGCCGATTTTGGGCTGGCGCGCATCGCGGCCGCGGGCGAGTCCACGCTTTCGGGCGACATGCTTATGGGCACGCCGCAATACATTTCGCCCGAACAAGCCATGGGCAAAAAAGACCTCGACGAAGGCACCGACATCTACTCCTTCGGCGTCATGCTCTACGAAATGGTGGTGGGCCAAGTTCCCTTCAACGCCGACACGCCCTTCTCGATCATCCACGATCACATTTACACGCCGCTCCCGTTGCCGCGCGCGGTCAACCCGAACGTGCCGGAGGCGGTGGAGCGCGTGCTGCTGAAAGCCCTTGCCAAAGAACGCGCCGACCGCTACGCAACCGTCAACGATCTCGCGACGGCCTTCGTCCAAGCCTGGCTCGCGGCCGGCCTGCCGATGAAAGGCACGGATGTGACGCTCTCGCGCAAAATGATGGACATCCCCGAGCCGGAACCCCTCCCCAAAACGGACGCGACCATCCTGCCCGAGTCGAGCGCGACGCCCGAAGGGGCCGCGCCCGCCCCGACCGTCGCGCCCGACGCGATTCCGGTCGCCGCGCCGGTCAAGCCGAAGAAGAAGAAATTCCCGCGCTGGATCGCGATCGTGGCTGTGGTCTTCATCCTCTTTTGCTGTCTCTTCCTGTTCCTCGCCTCGCGCAATAATCGCGGACAAAACGCGGAGCGCGCCACCCCCACCGTCACCGCGCCCGCGCCGCAAGCCGTGACGCCCGCCGTCGTGGACGCGACGCGAACGCCGAGGCTTCCACTGCCGCGCGCCATTCTGCTCGATGATTTCGAGGGCGCGCCTCCTCCGGATTCAACAGGTTGGGAGGGGTATTTCGATGAGACGACGGAAACGAAGGTCACGTGCGCCGTCACCTCCGACCAGGCGCACGGCGGCGCGAACTCCCTCCTCTTTCAATTCGACGTGGTCGCGGACAGTTGGGCCACGTGCGGATTTTATTTTCCGGCCGCGCAGAATTGGAGCAATACGACGGGCGTCTCCTTTTATATGCGCGCCGACCGCGCCGGTATGCCTTTCCATGTAGACATGTATGCAGGCGCGCCGGGCGCGCTGATCACGAATTATTACAGCGGCGAAACTTCGCCGGAAAGCGTGGAAAATTGGACGCTGATCGAACTTCGCTGGGAGGACTTCCTGCGCGCCGAGTGGTTGGAAAATCCGGGCGAGCCGTTCAACCCGGTGGAAGTGGCGGGCTTTTCCATCGGTTTGTCCACCGGAGGGATGGAACGGACCGCCGGCATGATCTGGTTGGACGATCTGAATCTGGTCGGCGGAGCGGCGCCCGGGCCGGAGGGCGCAATCCCCACGCCCAACGCGGCTATCCTGGAAGCGCGTCGCGCGGCGGAACAAAATCCCACCGACCCGCGCGCCCAACTGGTTTTGTCGCTCGCCTATTGGGATAACGGCCAAACGCGCCTGGCCTACGAATCGCTGACGAGGGCCGCCAATCTCGCCGAACCGAGCGACCGCGCCTTCTTCGAGGAGGCCGCCGTGCAGTATTATCAACGCGAAGCCTGGCCGGCCGTTTCGGCCATGTACATTCGCATCATCCGGACCCTTCCGGCGGGGCCGATTCCTCCCGAAGTGGAAGAGCCTTTCCATGAGGCGGTGTATAAGGCCTCCTCTACATCCGAACTCCAACTCCTGTTTTCGGTCGAGCGCATTTCGGATCCCGACCAGGGACGCGACCAACCGATGGCCTTCATCGCCCAGGGACGGGCGGCCCTCTATAATGGCGACCTGGCGTTAGCCAACGAATACCTGGAACAAGTTAAGAGCCTCAAGCCAAGCATGCCTGAAATCATCCTTCTGGAAGCCGAGATCCGTTACAAAGAAGGCAAGCGCGACGAGGCGAAACGATTGTTAAAACTGCTGATCCCCGACGAGAACGTGCCGGCTTGGATTCGCCGGATGGCGCAGGAATATTTCGATCAATATCAATAGGAATCACATGCGAACTCCTCTCGTTGCTGGAAATTGGAAAATGAACAAGACCGTCGCGGAGGCCCGTGACCTGGCGGCAAACATGGCCCCCCAACTGCGCGAAATCCGCGGCGTGGAAAAAGTCCTCTGTCCGCCGTTCGTTTCGCTCGTGGCCGTCTCGTCCCTGCTCGTCGGCGCCGACATCGGCCTCGGCGCGCAAAACATGCACTGGGAAGCCAAAGGCGCGTTCACAGGCGAGGTCGCGCCGGGCATGGTGAAAGAATTTTGCGGCTACGTCATCCTCGGTCACTCCGAGCGGCGCGCATATTTTGGCGAAACGGACGAGTCGGTCAACAAAAAAGTCCGCGCCGCGCAGGCCGCCGACCTGACGCCCATCGTTTGCGTGGGGGAGACGCTCGCCCAATACGAGGCCAAGCAAACCGCCGACGTGGTCGCGCGCCAGATCCGCGACGGCCTGACCGGAAGCGCTTCGGACCTCGCCCCGCGCCTGGTCATTGCCTACGAGCCGGTGTGGGCCATCGGAACGGGTCGCGCCTCCACGCGCGAGAACGCTGAGTCGGTCATCCGCGACGTGATCCGCCCGGCCCTCGCGGAACTCTTCGGCGCGGACGCGGCGCAGGCTATCCGCGTGTTATACGGCGGATCGGTCACCGCGGCGAACGCGGCCGAATTCTTCGCCAGCCCCGAAATAGACGGCGCGCTGGTCGGCGGCGCGAGCCTCAAAGCGGACGAGTTTCTCGCCATCACCCTAGCCGCGGCGCGCCGACTCACGTTCACGCCGTAGCCATTTCCCCTCCCGTTTTCCAAAACCCACATTCGAATGCACGCCTCCGCCTTCGATCGTTATCACGAAGCCGACAGTCGGATTCACCGCCTGGACCCGCGCGTCAAGGTGGCGACGACGGTCCTGTTCATCCTATCTAACGCGCTGTTGCCCGACGGCGGGTGGACCGCCTTCGGACTCGGCTGGCTCCTGCTCCTCTGGGCGAATCATCTCTCCCGCCTCGGCCTGGACTTTTCGTTTCGCCGTTCGTTTCTGGCGCTGCCCTTCGCGTTGGCGGCGGTCTCGGCCATTTTCTCGCCCATCGGGAGTCCGCTGGCGGAGTGGCATCTCGGCCCGCTCGTGTTGATTCCCACCGACGCGGGGTTGCTTCGCTTTGCCAGCATTCTCGTCCGTTCGTGGCTGTCGGTGCAGGCGGCGATTCTGCTCGTCGCGACGACTCGCTTTCCCGACATGGTCCACGCCTTCGAGCATCTGCGCGTGCCGGCGATTCTCACCGTCATTATTTCGTTCCTGTATCGCTATCTCTTTGTGCTGACCGACGAGGTCATGCGTTTGCTTCGGGCGCGGGAGGCGCGCAGCGCGGCCTCACCCGGTCAGAGGTCCGGGCGAAGCGTGGGGTGGCGGGCGAAGGTCGCGGGGAATATGGCCGGTCAATTGTTCCTGCGAAGTTACGAGCGCAGCGACCGTGTCTACAACGCCATGCTGGCGCGCGGTTACGCGGGTCAGTTGCGCACGCTCCATCCGCACGAAATGAAATCCAGCGATTGGTTGTTTGCCGCGCTGTTCCTCGTTTTTATTTTGATTCTGCAATTGATTGGAAGGTTGTAATGCCGGTCACCCACCCGACCCCGAAATTTTCCATCCCGGAGCGCCAAGGCGACGTGTTGCAGGTGCGCGACCTGCGCTTTGCGTATCCCGACGGTCATGCCGCGTTGCGCGGCGTTTCGTTGAAACTGCGCGAGGGCGAGAAGGTCGCGTTGGTGGGACCGAACGGCGCGGGGAAGAGTACGCTGATGTTGCACCTTAACGGAATTTTGGCGGGCGAGGGCGAGGTCGAGGTGGGCGGCCTGCGCCTCACGCGTGACCACTTGCCGGTCGTCCGCTCGATGGTGGGACTCGTCTTCCAAAACCCCGACGACCAACTCTTCTCCCCGACCGTGTTCGACGATGTCGCGTTCGGGCCGCTTCACATGGGTTTGCCCGAAACCGAAGTGCGCGCTCGCGTGACCGAGGCGTTGGAGGCCGTGCGGATGAGCGCGTACGCCGAGCGACTCTCGCATCACTTGAGCGTGGGCGAGAAGAAACGGATCGCCATCGCCACCGTCCTTTCCATGCGTCCCTCGCTTCTCGTCCTCGACGAACCCTCCGCCGGGCTCGATCCACGCGCCCGCCGGACCCTCATTCATCTCCTACGCGACCTGCCCATCACCATGCTCGTCTCCACGCACGACATGACCCTGGTCAAAGAGTTGTTCCCGCGCACCATCGTGATGGACGAGGGGAGAATCGTCGCGGATGGGTTGACGTTGGAAATTTTGGAGGATGAGGCGTTGCTGGAGGCGCACGGGTTGGAGAGGGCGTGAGCGATTCATCCGGCGCGATCCCTGATGTAAGTCCCTGCGGTGAACATGAATAAGCAGAACGCAAACAGAACGCGGCGCGCGCATCATCGAAGCCTATCTGATTGATGTTCGAGCAGAATACATTAACGTCAGTTCGGGATAAGGAAAAAGGCATGTCGTCCGACGCTAGAGAGCGTCTTTTACGCCAGCCAGCGCAGGGGACGTTCTCTAACGTCCGCCTGCTTATCCCGAATTCACGTTACATTAGACTCCGTTGGAAATAAAGTGACCTCTTTCTTTGCCGCGAATTACGCGAATTTCACGAAAATTTCAAACCCAGTTCGCGAAAACTATGCCGACCGCGAAGATTCTGTCGTCATTGCGAGGGTGTTCTTCCCGAAGCAATCCCCAACCGCGACGCGGTGATTGCTTCGTCGGGAAGCGCGCCCTCCTCGCAATGACGGCGGTTGGGTTGCGGCTGGAAGCCGCGCTATGAAGTATTTTGTCGAGTAGAATTCATGCAGCGCGCAAGACCTCCTACCTCACTAATGGCTGATCACTGATCACTGATAACTGATGACTGCCTTCGCCCCTCGCCCCTCCCAACAAAACATCCTCCGCTACACCGGTGGAAGGCTGGGCATTGCCGCGGTCCCTGGCGCGGGCAAGACGCACATCCTCTCGGCGCTGGCGGCGCAAATCATTCAGAGCGGCGCGCTACAGGACGGGCAGGAGGTGTTGATCGTCACGCTGGTCAACTCGGCGGTGGACAATTTTGAAAACCGCATCAAAGGTTTTTTCGAGAATCCGCTTCAGGCGTTGTACAAGTATCGCGTCCGCACACTGCACGGACTGGCGCATGACCTCGTGCGCGAGAAACCGGCACGCGTCGGTCTCGAGGAACGTTTCAGTATCATTGACGAGCGCGAGGCGGGCTTCATCCGCCGCGAGTCGGTCAATGCGTGGCTGGCGGCCAACCCCGATTTCCTCGACGAGTATCTCGACCCCGAACTCGACCAAAGCAAGCGCGACTGGCTGAGGCGCGACCAACTTCCCTCCCTGCTCGACTCGCTCGCCCTGGCCTTTATCCGCTCCTCCAAAGACCGCCTCCTGACTCCTGAAAGCCTGCGCGCTCGTCTCGACTCGTCACCGTCCCCCCTTCCGCTCGCCGAACTCGGCTGGAGCATTTACGCGGACTACCAGCGCGCCCTCGCCTACCGCGGCGCGGTGGACTTCGATGACCTGATCCGCCTGGCGTTGACCCTGCTCGAAGGCGACGCGGAATTTTTGGAGCGATTGCAATATCGCTATCCGTACATTTTAGAGGATGAGGCGCAGGATTCTTCGATGACACAGGAGAGGATACTTTCGTTATTAAGTGGTGACTCAAAGCCCCCCTCGTCCCTTCGGGACACTCCCCCCATTTTCGTAGAAAATGGGGGGAGCCGGAGGGGGGTGGGAAATTGGGTGCGCGTGGGCGACCCGAACCAGGCCATCTTTGAGACGTTCACCACGGCGTCGCCGGAATTGTTGCGGGCGTTCATCCAGAATAATCCGCACGAAGACATGCCCGAGTCGGGACGCTCGCAACCGTCCATTTTGGCGGTGGCGAATCATTTGATTGACTGGGTGATGAACGAACATCCCATCCCCGAAGCGCGGACGGCGCTGTCGCTTCCGTACATTGTCCCCGTCCCTGAAAACGACCCGCAACAGAATCCGCCCGAGGACCCGGAGGCGGTCAAGTTCATTCAGACTCGGTTCACGCCCGAGGATGAATTGCAGGCAGTGGTCAAGTCGGTGAAGGCGTATCTCGACACGTTGACCGAAACTCCCATCGAGCAACAACCGACCATTGCCATCCTTGTGCCGCGCAACCAACGCGGTGTTGATGTGATTGACGCGTTGCGGAAGAAGGGCATTGATCCGCTGGAGTTGGTCTCGTCCACATCGGAGACGCGGGCGGCGGCGGGATCGTTGAATTATCTGCTGTCGTACCTGGCTGACCCACAGTCGGCGCGGAAGTTGTCGAAGGCGTATGAGGTTTGGCGGCGGGATTGGCGGCAGGACTCCGAGAAGATGGAGTTGGTGAGGGCGGTGGCGGAGATTCTGCGGAAGGTGGGAGAGGTGGAAAACTTCGTGGCGCCGAGTCAGGCCGGTGACTGGCTGGCCGCTTTGGAGGAGTCGGACGCGGACGTCGTCGAGGAGATGAGCGCGTTCCGCGTCAATGTCCAACGCTGGCTGAACGCGGTCACGCTTCCCATTGATCAACTCGTGTTGACGTTGGCGCAAGATGTGTTCAGCGCCGCGTCCGATCTGGCGCTGGCGCACAAACTGGCGCTGGTGTTGCGCAAGGCCGCCGACGATCACGCCGAGTGGCGCCTGCCGGAGTTGACCTCGGAACTCGCGGTGATCGCCAAAAACGAGCGGCGCTTCATCGGTTTCTCGTCGGACGATTCGGGCTTCGACCCGGAGCGGCACCGCGGCCGCGTGGTGGTGACGACGATGCACAAGGCCAAGGGGCTGGAGTGGGACCGCGTGTATATGATGTCGGTCAATAATTATGACTTCCCGTCGAACATGGGGAATGATAGATTTATTTCGGAGAAGTGGTTTGTGCGGAGTGGGCTGAATTTGGAAGCGGAGGCGCTGGCGCAACTGACCGCGTTGGAGTCAAGCGGCGCGTACGACTGGTACGAGGAAGGCGCGGCGACAATGCAGTCGCGGCTGGGCTACGTGAAGGAACGTCTGCGTCTGCTGTACGTGGGCGTGACGCGCGCGAAGAAGGATTTGATCGTGACGTGGAATTCAGGTCGGCAGGGTGACGCGACGCCGAGTTTGGCGTTGTCGGAGTTGATGGGATGGTGGGAATCAGTGAACAGTGGGCAGTAATCAGTGTGCTCATCAGATAAAATCGAGTTATGAAAAAACGCGGCGAAGTTTTGGTGGCAATAATCAATAACCTGAACGATTTTGCTGATCTACGAGATCGGCATTGGTATCGTATTCCGGTCGCGAGCGCTGACAGGTGGCTCAAAGGCCGCTTTCCACCTGAATGGATTGCTTTTTATCAAACCAAGAAATTCGGAGCGGAGGCTTATGCTGTAAACTATGTCGCAAAAGTAAAAGAAGTGCGACAAGTGTACCGCCATGAGATTTTCCCTGATGAGCCTATCGGTGAGAAAACAAATAATCGTTACCATCAAATTTTCATTTCAAATTTGCAGCCATTACCAAAACCAATTTTTAGTTACCGCCAGCGAAGAATCGTCTTTATTCCCACAACCGTCGACAAATTCAAAGTCGCCGAGCAGATTAACGACCTGTACGATGACAGCCCATTGGAAGATGCACTCTGGGCTGAACTTCGAAATCTCGAAATCCCAGCAGAACGGCAGGAGTTTATTGAAGTAAATGGACGAGAGTATGCGCTAGACTTTGCGGTTTATTGTATCGACGGGAAAATTGATGTTGAAACTGATGGCGACTACTGGCATTCACATCCTGAAAAACGAGCAGAAGATTCCATCCGATACAACGATTTAAACTCAAAAGGTTGGCACGTTCTGAGATTTACAAGTCAACAAGTACGCGAGCAAATGGCCGAGTATTGCGTTGAAAAGGTCAAAGATACAATTGACAGACTTGGCGGTTTGGATGTGGGAAAATTCAAACCGAGAAAATTCAAAGGAAAGGGATCTATAGGTTCATACCAACCATCTTTGTTTGATCCGCCGGAGGATAATCCATAAAAGGGAGAGCAGGGCTAAAGCGCATGGAAGTCCTGCGGGCTGAGGAACGAGCGCGTTTGTAAACGGACTCTCTCGCGGACTCACGGATGGAAACGGGCGCGTAGCGCAAAATGAAAACCGGTCTCGGGTGGAATGTCAACGAGATCGGTTTTTGTTTTCTACTCTTCCGCGAATGGACTTATCCCCAGATCGCCAATAAAAATAGATGTTGTCACCGCGCGCGCCAGTGGCTTATCCGCGGTGACGAGGGGAATGTCCAGTTTTTGGGCGAGAACCGCATAACATGCGTCATAAGCGGTGAGTTTGGCCTTGTCCGCAAATAGGAGGGCGTCTTCCATCAGGTCCGCGGTGGAGGTGGGCTTGAGGGCAAGCAGGTTCAAGTCCGCGAGATCGGCTTGCGAATCTTCCAGCGGACGTCCGAACCGGCGCACGTATTTCAGCAAAATATTGGCGCACTCGATGTAAAACAGGTCGGGGACGTAGAGTTCAGCGGGCGGGTCTGCGGCCAGATGAGAAAAGAGGGCGTGCGCCTGTTCGGAGAATTCTTCGTCCACGAAGAGCTTGATGCCGACGCTTGCGTCCACCACATAACGCAAGGGCATGTCGGTCATCGGTTACGGTCCTCGCGTAGCAAGGCTGAACTGGAGGGCGCCTTTTTGGGAGTGGTAAATCGTCGGCGGCGGATGGAGGTCAATGCCTTGACCTGGACTTTGCGGCGCTTCTCATCCTCAAGGGCTTGCGTCAACATGGTCACTACCTGTGCGCTGAGGGAGCGGCTTTTGGTCTCGGCGATGCGCTGGATTTGCTCGTATAAATCTTCGGGAACACTGCGAACGTGTAACGTGGGCATGGTCACTCCTTTCTACGGCAGTATAGCATAGGTGGTTGCGCACCGCAACACATCCAGGACAGAAGATCAACTGACAATGATCTCGGACGGAATGCCAACGCGGGGCTAAAGCCACTTGGTTCTGACATGGCTTCGCCAGTCGACAACCACTCAGTGGGTGGAAACGATTTCGACACGGCTTCGCCAGTCAATCCACCGCCTGCGGGCTGGTGGGTGAATGCGGTTGTAAACGGACTCTATCGCGGACTCACGGATGGAAACGGACGCGTGGCGCAAAATGAAAACCAGTCTCGGACATTGTCGCCGAGACCGGTTTTGTGTTTTACTACAATGAGGGGTTATTTGTCTTTGTCCACTTTTGCCTTTGGCAACGCCGTTGGCTTTTTGGGCGGGAGCGTGACAAACGTATGTTTGCTGGACTTCTGCTGTTTTTTCAAGTCCGCTACAATTGCTTCCAAATTGTAGTTAAATTTTTTGGCATGCTCATCGCGCGCCTTACGAACTTCTTCAACAATAGGGTCGTTCCACATTTTACGCCTCCATCAATTCACTAGGAGAACAAATCACGGGCGGTTCATAGCCATTAAGCCTGCATACCAATTCAACATTGGCTCGCATGGCGGCATTGGCAATATGCTTGAAATTCCAGGTAAGCAGGTAATCCATACCGCTGACAGTCGCTACAGCGATATGCAGCGCGTCTTCTGCCGCCTGCTTCGGGATTGCATTTTGCTCGATCAACCTGCTTGCAAGTTTAACGGCTTCAGACGTGATATCAAGAAAACTACAATCAGTACTTCACGAAAGCGTGTATTTGGCGGTCTCTACCGCCAGATTTGCGCAAGAGAGCGCAAATTACGCAAGGTTTTCGTGATCTACTGACAATCTGTCAGCGCCTGCTGGCGTTTTGAAACCGCTTCGGCGTCGCCAGTACTGACCTCCTGATCTACCAATTGAGAAACATACACGTCAAAACTGGCGCGACGATCCTGCCACCATTCCTGTGTCACTTGCTGATTCGCGGCAACCAAAATATCACGGCTCGGGCGAGCGGTTAAGTAACTGATGACGCTGGTCTCAATGTAGACTTTGGATTTCATATCTCTATTATACAACGCGTCGCCCAACAGCGATAAGGAAATGATGAAGAACGGTCTCGGACCGGTCATAGTTCGACCGTGTCGCCGAGACCGTTTTCTTTTCCCAGATTAGTCGGGGCAATTCCCTCCAATTCCCCCACTCCGTAGTACAATGAACCCCGAAAGAGTTTGAACATTTTGTTTACTTGAACGGGGAAAAACGGGTTGCCGCTTGCAAGCAAAATCGCAAAACTCAAACACGAGTCTAAAGCGCTACCCTGAGGAGGATCGCCCTATGATGAATAAAGCCATATTCGAAGATAAATGGAAGACTATTCGTAGCCTGGCTACGGGACGTTGGAGCCTGATGGCCGACTACGACCTGGCCAAAGTGGACAAGGCCGATGACAAGTACGGTAAGTTCATCATCATGCTCCAGGTCAAATACGGATACACGCGCCAGCAGGCCCGTGACGAGCTCAACAAACTCTGGACCGGGTACGAAACGCAAGAAGGTCTCGCGTAATCTTTTAACGTGAATTCGGGATAGTTTTCAACCGCGAAGCGCGCTGAGAGCGCAGGGAAAAAAACGATAAAAACCTCTGCGAACTCTGCATTCTCTGCGGTAAATCAAAGCAGTGAGGCTTATCCCGAACCGACGTTTTTTATAAATCAACCACAATCGAAGGAGCAAGACCCATGGAAACGGATAAGAAGAAACCCAAGCGAGCCTCCAAAGGCAAACGCAAGCACATACGAATGATCAAGCAGGAAAGCCGCAAGGCGGGATTATCGGAAGCCGAAATAAAAAAGAAAACGCAACAAGCGTAATCGAACGAAAAACGGTCCCGGAGACGAACGTCGCCGGGACCGTTTATATTTCGCTACGCCGCTTCAAGCGTCTTCCGCATCCGTATCGTCACGAAGAACACCATCAAGATCGAGACCAGGTACAGTCCGCCCGAAACGGTGGCGAATGTCTGGCCGAGCAGAAGTAGCGCGAAGAACACCGCGAACAGCGCGAACTCGAACCACATCCAAAAGCGAAGTTTGCCCATAAATTCGCCGTCCGTGCCGAACTTGCGCGCCCACGAACCGAGCATCCACAGGTAAACGCCGAAGAACAAAAACTCCGCCGCCTGTTCGTTGAATTCGTGGAACCATTCCAACCCCGCGGGATACTCCATCCACAAACCGACCTCGCCGCCCAACGGCCAGAACATGTACACGCCGTTGAACCACAGCGCCAGGTCGAGCAAAACGTGGAGCAGGATTCCCAGCCCCAACCCGTAACCCAGGTTCTTCCAACGCTCCTCCTTCTTCATCGCGCCGAGGGCGTAGAACACCGCCACCACCAACGCCACGAAGAAAACACTGTGCGTCGCGGTGCGATGGATTCCCTCCGTCGAACCGCCCGTCAGCGTCGCGACCGCTACCGCCAGATTATCCAGGTCGGGCGTAACGCTTCCCAACACCGCGCCGAGCAGCATCCAATCGCGCGCGCCTGTCCATTTGCGCGTCGCCATTCCGACCATTGCGTGAATTCCTGCTTGTGGCATATCAGCCTCCTTTGGTATGCAGATAAAAACACTCCAATTTCGTAAACGATACGCGCTCGGCTATAATCCCAACATGTCCCGCGTTCTCCGCTCGCCCGCCGACCTCACCGCCGCAGACATCCGCTCCCTCTACGACGCCTTCGACTCCCCCATCGCCAAACTCGACTGCGGCAAAAAGTGCGCGCCGCACAACCCGCGCGGGATTCCCTTCTGTTGCGACATCTGCCACGCCGTCCCCGCCGCGTACGACAGCGAATGGGACTACCTCTCCGCGACGACCGACCTCTGGCATATTTATTCGCGCGACGACTGTCCCGCTTCCGACTCCCTCGAAGCGGGTGAGGCCCTCCCCGACTCGACTCTCCCTCCCGGCATGATCTCCCTCGCCTGCCTCGGCCCGGCGCGTTGTCAGCGCCCCAACCGACTCCTCGCCTGCCGCGCCTTTCCCTTCTTCCCCTACATCTCCTCGACCCATCGTTTCCTCGGTCTCGCCTGCGAATGGGAATTCGAGTCCGTCTGTTGGGTCATCAACAACCTCGATAGCGTCACCGCGCAGTACCGCGCCGAATTCATCCGCGCCTTCGACTATCTCCTCGCCACGTTCGACGACGTATTCGAAAGTTACACGATTCACTCCGAGAAACTGCGCGCCCGCTTCGGGTCTAGGAAGAAGCGTTTCCCCCTCCTCCACCGCAACGGACGTAAGTGCCTCATCAGTCCCGCGAGCGAACGAATGGAATGCGTCGGGTTTCGATAAACGCGTTATACTTCCACCCATCAACGAAAGGATCATCTTATGCCAACCACAGAAAACAAATCTGCTCGAAAAAGACCGACCTCCGCCCCAGTGAAACCCAGCACAGTGGCTGCCACGCAGGGGATCAATCTCGCCCAGCTCTTCGGCGCGGCCGCGCAGACGCTCGCCGCGAATCAAGGCGCGCTCAACCAGGCCGACGCCGTCAGCGGAAATCACGGCGACCACATTGTGCAAACCTTTCAACTCATCACACAGGCGCTGAACGCCACGCAGGGCAAGCCGCCCGCCGATCAATTGGCCCATGCCAGCCAGCAACTTGCCTCCTTCTCCAATGTCAGCGGCTCGGCGGGAATTTATGCCAACGGGCTGGCGCAAGCCTCCCAACAATTGCAAGGACAATCCACCGTCACGCCGGACCTCGCCATGTCCCTCGTGCAGACCCTGCTTGCAGGCGGACAGTCCCAATCTGCGCCTCGACAGAACGCGGGCGCGGATATGTTCGGCGCGCTTCTCGGCGGGATGGGCGGACAACAGCCCGCTTCCTCCCAACCCTCCGCGGGCGCGGACTTGCTGGGCGCGCTCCTTGGCGGGACTCAACAACCCGCGCAATCCAAACAGCAGGACGGCCTCGATCTCGGCGATCTGCTCAACGCGGGCATGGCCTTCATGCAAGCCAAAGGATCGGGACAGGACAACCTGCAAGCCGCGGTCAGCGCGCTGATGTCGGCCAGTCCGCTCAGCCAGCAGCCGCACCGACAGCAATCCGGCGAGCTGGTCGCTTCCACCCTCCTGCAGGCGATCTCGATGTTCGCGAAAAAGTAGAGCGCGTCGCGCTTCTGTCTCAAAAAAACCAGGCTTCTTTGAGAGGCCTGGTTTTTTTAACTTAACGTCAGTGCGGGATGAGCCTCACCGCTTTGATTTACCGCAGAGAACGCCGAGTTCGCAGAGATTTTTTATCGTTTTTTCCCTGCGCTCTCGGCGCGCTCCGCGGTTGAAAACTTTACCCCGAATTCACGTTAACTTACCCTTGCTGGCAAGGTAGTCGCTGTAACCTCCCTCGTACTCGATTAGGCGGCCGTCTTCGATGACGAGCAGGCGATCCACCGTGCGATCCAAAAAGTAGCGGTCGTGCGAGATGACCAGCGCCGCGCCGACGAAATCTTCGAGGGCTTGTTCGAGAATCTCGGCGGATGCGATGTCGAGGTTGTTGGTGGGTTCGTCGAGCAGGAGGAAATTCGCGCCCGAAAGGACGAGCAGCGCGAGTTGGAGTCGGCTGCGCTCACCGCCGGATAACTCGCCGATTTTTTGCGTGACCTGTTTGTAGGTGAAGAGGTAGCGCAGGAGGAAGGCGGCGGCTTTCGACTCGCTCAGCGCGCCGGCGTAGCGGACTGCGTCCAACGCGGTTTGATTGAAGTCGAGCGTCTCGTGCTCCTGGGCGTAGTGACCCACCACGACGCTCGGCCCGATTCGGACTTCGCCCGCGGTGGGTGACTCCTGCCCGAGGATCATCTTCATCAACACAGACTTCCCCGCGCCGTTCGCGCCGATCAGTCCCACGCGCTCGCCGTGCCAGATGGTCTCGTTGATCTCGGCGAAAACTTGCTTCGCGCCGAACGATTTCGACACGTTTGCCAACTCAAGCGCTTTGTTCGAGCCGCGCCAACCCGACCAGTTTCTTCTGTCCGCCGCTCAACACGGAGAGAGGCTTGGTCAGCTCGGATTCGGCGAGACCGAGTCCGAGTAGGAGGTCGCGGACGCGCGCGGGATACGAGTCGCCGCCGAGGGACGCGTACTCCTCGATCAGGCGATGTTGCTGTTCAAGGGCGCGTTGCAGTTTGCGCTCGTCGCCGTAGACTTCGGGCGCGCCGAGGCTGGCCTCTACTTCCTCGAGTTGCGCGTGAACCTCAGCCACGCGCGGGTTGCCCTGCAGGGCCGCGTCGAACGCGGAAAGGGAGAGATCGAGTTCGGGGTGTTGAGGCAGGTAGCCCGTAGTCACGAGGCGGGCGCGGGTGACGAGTCCGCCCAGTTCGGGCGCGTGTTCGCCTTGAATCAACTTGAACAGCGAGGACTTCCCCGCGCCGTTCGCGCCGATCAGTCCGATGCGCTGACCAGTCTGAATCTCCCAATTGAGATTTTCGAAGATGCGCTTTGCGCCGAGGACGAGGGTGATGTTGGATAGTTGGATTTGGATCATGGTGGGTTCCGTGGAAATAAAAACGCCGCAGTTGCCTGCGGCGTGAAGAAATCAAAAGATTTGCGTTCAGCAAACAGGCGCGATTCGAGGAAGCCCCTTGGCGATGAAGCCGCGCACGCCGATGAACAATGGGGACGCGCCAACCTGGAAATCGTAAATCATGGGCGGGATTATACCTGAGAAATCCGTTCCTCATTTCAGGGAATACGCGCGCTTCCACAATTCCTCATAACATCTTGCTTCCTCCTCCCAGCGCGCGTCGCCCCAGGCGAGTTCGGGTTGGACGATGGCGCGGATGCGCGGGAGTAAGTCGAGTCCGCCGCGCGGGGCGAGGAGGCCGAGTCGGACGCGGCGCAGGAGCAGGTCGTCGAGGTGGACTGCGCCCTCGGCGCGCGCGGCCTGCCTGAGTTCGGAGAAAAGGTAGGGGGTGGAGGGAACCGGTTCGAGGTCCGAGGAGGAAGCGAAGAAGTCGGCGGATTGGGTCCCGTAGCGGGCGAGGAGTCGCAGGCGGCGCGCGGGAGGCAGGGTCGAATCCGTCAAAAATGATTCGGCCTCGGGTGGGATCGAATCCAGTACGGGGGTCTTGGGGTTGAAGCGGATCGAACCGAGATGACGGCGAACGGCGTTGAGCGCGTCGCGCGCCATGATGCGGAAGGTGGTCAGTTTGCCGCCGCTGACGGTGAGCAGGCCGTTCTCGTCCCAGATGGCGTGCTCGCGCGATTCTTTGGAGGGGTCGGCTTTGCCCGTGTCCACGACGGGACGCAGGCCGGAAAATGCGGAAAGCGCGTCGGCGAAGGCGAGGGCTTGCGCGGGGAAGATTTGTTGGAGGGCTTCGAGCAGGTATTCGGCTTCGGACGAACTGATGGCGGGGTCGGTTTGGAGCGGGTCGCGGTGATCCACGTCGGTGGTGCCGAAGACGACCGCGCCCTCCCACGGCAGGGCAAAGACGGCGCGGCCATCGCGCGGGTGGAAGAACGAGACGGCGCGCGCGAGGGGCAGGCGCTCAAACGGCAGGACGAGATGGCTGCCGCGGATCGGACGCAGGCGTGAGGGCAAGGCGACCTTCCCGCGTATTTCGTCGGCCCACGCGCCCGCGGCATTGACGACGATTCGGGCGCGGACTTCAACTGCGCGAGGGGGACGGACACGCAGGTCCGCCCCAACGTCGTCTGACGCGTCGCGAACGACCGCGCCGCAGACCTCGCCGTTTTGTCTTCGCAGAAGCGAGTCGACGCGCGCGTAGTTGAGGGCCAGCGCGCCCTCCGCGACCGATTCGCGCAGCAGGCGCAGGACAAGGCGCGCGTCGTCGGTGTTGGCGTCGAAGTAACGATAGCCGCCGCGCAACGCGGGCGTGGTCAGAGGCGGGCAGAGTTCGCGCATGTCGTCAATGTCGTAGGCGCGGTGGGAGCATTGTCCTGCCATGAGATCGTAAACCACCAATCCGCCGCCGAAGACCCAGCCTGGCGTGTGGTCGCCTTCGAGACAGGCGTGGAGGAAGCCGAGGCGGTTGACGAGTCCGCGTCCCTGTTTGAGCAAGTATTCGCGCTCGCGCACCGATTCGAGTGTGACGCGGAACTGCGCGTTTTTCAGGTAGCGCAATCCGCCATGCACGAGTTTGGATGAACGCGAGGAGGTTCCGGAGGCGAAATCATCCGCTTCGACGAGGGCGGCTTTCAAGCCCGCGTGCGCGCACTGACGGAGAATCCCCGCGCCGGTGATTCCGCCGCCGATGATGAGAACATCCCAATTTTGGTTGAGTTCGTCCCAGGCGCGGTCGCGCCAGCCTTTTGTCCAAGTCATGAGTCTATCCTTTTGGACGCGGATTTCATCTCTTGGATGGATCGCGCGGGTTTTTGTTTAATTTTTTCCGCGTTCATCCGTCAAATCCGCGCCATCCGTGCGCCAAGTTCAAAACAATTTTCCAGGGTTCATCATCCTGTCGGGGTCAAACGAATGGCAGAGCGAGCGCAGGGCTTCGATGCCGAGGGCGGATTTTTCGGATTCGAGATAGGGCGCGTGGTCTGCGCCGACGCCGTGTTGGTGGGTGATCGTCCCGCCGAGCTTTTGAATCGTCAGGCTCGCGGCGCGCTTCATGTCGCGCCAGCGCGTGAGCAATTCATCGGGGTCCTTCGCGCGACGGAAGAGGAAGGTGGTGTAGACGCTGGCGCCGTCACGGTAGATGTGGGAGAGGTGCGCGAAGGCCAGGACGCGTTCGTTGCGCGATTCCATCGCGTCGATAATTGAATTTGGAATCGCTCGCGCCGCGTCCATGACTTGCGACCACGGGAGCGCGGTTTCGAGCGTGTCAATGGCGACGCCGCGCTCCCAAAGCGTGTTGCGAAGATACGGCGAGAGGAATCGATTCTTCTCCCATGTGTGGCCGACGATTTTGCCGACAAACAATCCGCCGAACTTGCGACAAATCGCGGAGACTTCGCGCCGCGTTCGCGAGACAAGACGCGCAGAACCTGTGACCGCGAAAATCAGTAGGCAACGCGTATCGCCGTAGCCGATCATCCGCAGACCGCGATCCGCCGCGCCGATCCAACCTTTTCCAGACAAGATCAATGTGGTCTCAGTTTCGAGCGGACTGCTCAGGCGCAACATCGAAACAGGGATTTCGTTTTGGATGATTGCGCGCGCCGCGTCGGCGCCCTGCTCGAAGGATGGGAAGAAGACGCCGTGAAATTCCTCCGCCTCGGCGACGCGTCGCACGCGGATTTTGGCCTGTGCGATGACCCCCAGCCGTCCCTCGCTTCCGAGCGTCATCTCGCGCAGGTCGGGCCCCGCGGCGGAGGCGGGAAAATGCGGCAGAACGAGGATCCCGCGCGGGGTGACGACGCGTCCGCCCGCGAACAGCTGCTCGATACGGCCATATTTCAGGGACTGTTGTCCGCTGGAGCGCGTGGCGATCCAACCGCCGAGGGTGGAATACTCGAACGATTGCGGGAAGTGGCCGAGGGTGTAGCCGCGTGATTTCAACTGCGACTCGATTTGCGGTCCCGCCGCGCCCGCTTCAAAATTCGCCACGCGGCTGATCTCGTCGAGATCGAGCAGGCGCGTCATTTTTTCTAGCGAGAGGGTTAGCGCGGGCGCGTCGGATTGGGGCGGGTTGATGTGACCGACTACGCTCGTCCCGCCGCCGTAGGGGATGGCGGTTGCGCCTGTGTTGCGCGCATAGGTCAGCAAATCGCAAATGTCATCTTCGGTTGTTGGAAACGCGACGCCATCTGGAAAGGTCGCGACGCGCCCGAAGCGCAAGTCCACCCAATCGGGCAGCGACTGGCCGCGCGAGTGAGTCAGACGCGCCTCGGCGGAGGAATCCACCAGGGGATGCGCGGGGAGGCGGGATTCAGGTATGGCGGAGAGGAGAGTCTCTTTGGCAGAATCCCGCGCGAGGGCCTGCCCTGAGCCTGTCGAAGGGTCGAGCGAACCGAGGCGCGTCGTCAGGTAATCCAAAGCGGAGGCAGGCACGGGGTAGTCCGTGTCCACGTTTCCCCATCCATTCCAGCGTTTCATAGAGTCTCCTTGTAACGCAAGTCTATAGATTTGCGCTGCAAAAGTCCAGTGACAATCGTCACCTTCGCTGTATAATGCGCACATGCAATTGCCCAAGCCCTTCACATTCTCCCAATCTTCGTTGCAAGATTACTTCGACTGTCCGCGCCGCTTCGAACTGCGCTACATCGAAAAACTGGATTGGCCGGCGGTGGAGGCCGAACCCGTCGCGGAGAATGAACGCCGCCTGCAAGAGGGGAATTTCTTTCACCGCCTCGCCCAACAATTCCTGCTGGGTCTGCCCGCCGAAAAGTTGACTCGCCTCGCGACCTCTCCGGACCTCGCCCGTTGGTGGGATAATTTCCTGCGAGACCTCGGAGGTCTGCAAGACCTCCGAGGTCTGCAAGACCTCCGAGGTCTGCTTCACCCCGAAGCGGTTCTCTCCGCCCCGATCGGAAACCACCGCCTGCTCGCCAAATTCGACCTGATCGCCGTCCGCGACGGTAGTTCCACCATTTACGATTGGAAGACATACCACAAACGCCCGAAAGACGAGTGGATGTTCCCGCGTATGCAGACGAAGGTCTATCGCTACCTGCTGGCCGTGGCGGGCGCGCACCTGAACGGAGGCCAACCCTTCGCGCCCGCCTCCATCCAGATGATCTACTGGTACGCGGACTATCCATCCGAGCCGGCCACCTTCCGCTACGACGCGGCGCAATTCACACGCGACGAAGCGACCATCGAAAAGTTGGTGGGCGAAATTGAGTCGCTGGAAAAATTCGAGTTGACCGAGGAGGAGGGGAAGTGCCGCTTCTGTCCGTATCGCTCCTACTGCAATCGCGGCGTGACGGCGGGTGATTGGCGCGACGCGGAGGCAGAGGCCGAGGCGCACGAATCGTTCGACATCAACTTCGAGCAGATCGCGGAGATCGCGTTTTGAATTTCAGAACCCAGGTTTCTCCGCCCCACTCCGCTTCGCTTCGGGGGTTATAAAGAAACCTGGGTTCTGTAAATGTAAAGCGCCCTTGACATTTCGTCAGGGATGTTTTATACTCCGCTGTGTAAAGGAAACTTTACACATCAAAAAGGAGTATTTCATGGACCATCCCACCAAACGCTACCTGCGCGAGTTCATCTACTCGATGATCGCCTATATCGTCACGCTCTCGTTATCGCTGATCGGCCTCGGTTTTTTCAACGACTATCCGTTCAACCCGGCGCGCATTGTCGTCGCGCTGGCGCCGGTCGTGCCGGTGGTATTTATGATCGTCGCCTTCCTGAGGTATCTCAACAGCATTGACGAACTTCAGCAACGCATACAACTTCTCGCCATCGGTTTTGCGGCAGGGACGACCGGCATGCTCACGTTCTCGTATGGATTTCTCGAAAGCGTAGGTTTTCCTCCCATCTCGCTGTTGTGGGTTTTCCCAGCGATGATTCTCCTGTGGGGATTGGGGGTGGCGGTCATTTCGCGGAGGTACGGATGAAAAACATACTAAAAGAATTGCGCGCTGAACGCGAATGGTCGCAGGCCGAGTTGGCGGAGAGACTCGGCGTCTCGCGGCAGACGGTCAACGCCATCGAGACCGAGAAGTACGATCCCAGTTTGCCGCTGGCTTTTAAGATCGCGAAGTTGTTCGGGAAGTCCATCGAGGAGATCTTCACCCCAGCGCGCGCGTAAATTTCGCAAACCCGAAACCCATTTTTCCTGTTCAGGAAAGGCGGGTTTCTGTTATAGTCGGGCGCGACAATGGCCGCCGACAAACCTTCCTCCTCCAAACCGATTGACAAATTGGATTTCGCAATCGCCGCGTTCGTGTGGGCGCTCGCGTTCAGCCTCTACGTCCGCGCCCTCGCGCCTTCCCTGCTGTGGGGCGACACCGCCGAATTCCAAACCCTCTCCTACACCCTCGGCATGACGCATCCCAGCGGCTACATGACGCACATCCTGATCGGCAAACTGTTCACGTTGATTCCGATTGGGAACATCGCCTGGCGCGTCAACTTGATGTCGGCCTTCTTCGCGGCGCTGGCCGTCGCGGAGGTTTACCTCCTCGTTCGTTTGCTGAACGGCTGGCGGGCCGCGGCCATTTCGGGCGCTTTCCTGCTCGCCACGCTGGAGGGATTCTGGTGGCGCGCGCTGATCGCCGAGTCGTATGCGCCGGCGGCGGGGATGATCGCTTCGATTTGGCTGCTCGTCCTGTTATGGGACCGGTCGGGGCGTTGGCAATATCTATTTTTGGCGGGCGCGCTCGGCGGGTTGAGCGCGGGGATTCACAGCACAGTCGTGATGACGGGCGCGGCGGTGTTGGTTTACATGGCAATCGCAGCGCGGACAAAATCGGCCTGGTTCGGCGCGGCGACGGGGGCAGTGGTGGGACTCGCGTTGACGTTGGCCGCGTTCCTCTATCTCGATACCAACGATCCGCCCTCGGGAATTTACGAGACGGTCTATCGTCCCAACCTGAGTTTGTACGGTTTGACGGAGAGTCAATTCGACACGCCGAAGGAGAGATTCTTCGCCATCTTCCCGGCCAGTCATTTTTGGAGTTACTACTTCACCGCGCTGCCCGAAGAGATTCGTTTCCGGTTGACGGAGTATGTTGGATACTTTCCAATCTGGGCGGTGGCCTTGATCGCCATCGGAATCGTCGCAGCGTTCGCGCGGAGGCGCTGGTACAACGGGTTGTACCCGCTGGTGGGATTCCTGCTGATCTGGGGACTCGGCGTGACGGTGGAATTTTCGATTTACCGCGAGTTCTACGTCCCGGCGGCGGTGTTCGTGGCGGTTTGGTTTGGCGCGGGGGGCAGCGCGGCGCTGGAAGGGTTGAGTCGGATGGTGGGGGCCGGGCCGGCGCGGAGGAGTCTGATGCGGCGGGTCGCGATGGGCGCGGTCGCGCTGGCGCTGGTCATCCTGCCGGTGTGGAACGCGCGCGCGAATGTCCAGTTGGCGATCCAAAAAGGATACACGGAGTTCGTCCAGCGCGAACACATTTACCCGGTCTTCGCGCCGGACAAGGCCATCAAAGACGCGACGAAGTTGCTGAACAAGTTGCCGCCGAACGCGATCCTGTTCGCGGACTGGGACAAACTGTATAGTTACGTGTACACCGCCGAGATCGTGCTGGGGCGACACGACCTGACGTTGCACGAATATCTTTTTATGAGCGATGGGAGTTTGCCCGCGACGACGCTGGCGTACATCGAAGCGAATGTGGAGGCGCGCCCGATTTATTTTACGATTTGGGTGGAGCAGTTGAATGAGTTGTATGAGGTGGATGAGGTAGGCGAGTCGTTGTATTTGATTCGCGCGAGATGACGCGAACTTCGCGATCTTTTCAGAAACGGCTTGGTCTTTGGAGCGGATCGGTCAGCGCGTCGTTCCTTTCGATGGCCGCGATAGTTTCTTCAAAGCCGATCCAATGGCCTTTTCCATTTCATCACACCTTTAGAACATCCTTCAGCGCGTACTGTTGGCTGACGTATCCCTGTTTGCGCGCCGTGGACAATTCCGCGTAATTCGTCGCGTAGAAGCGCGTGTATCCGCACTCGCCGCAAACCGCCGCGCGGAATCCCGAAGCCGCTGTTTTGGGACTCCAAATAAACGGGGTTTTCGCGGGCTTCGGCTCTATCAATTCAACGTAGGGCGGATTCAGTCCGTTCAACGCCTCGTCCGCAAAGACGAGCAAATCCGAGACGATCTCGGTCGAACCGCATTCGGGGCATGGTTTCATGGCGTTCTCCTTTGTTTGCTAAACACACGCGACTGACTTTCGCTTCGCTTGGCGCGCCCTGACTGACAACGCTACAGCCCCAGCCCGGCGCGGATGATCAGCGCGGGTTGAGCGATGAACCGAAATGGGCCGGGCTATGCGGAAAGAATAGGAGCGCCGCTAGGAGCGGAATTAGGGTTGCGCCGCGATGATTTTCTGGAATGCCCTGAGCAGCTCCCCGCGTTGCTCGAATCCGCTCTCGCCCAGATCGGACAGCCCCAGATAGACGCGCTCGCGGCAACGATGCAAGAGTCCCGACACCAGCCGCGCCAGCGACTCCTTTTGCGTCGCGACCTCGTCCGCGTCGGACCACAACCGGCCGGGTTGCCAGTTTCGGGCCAGGACGTAGGGCTGGGTCAGCGGTTGGAAGAGACGCTCCACCCAGCCGCTCGAACCGGCGTCTAGCCAGAATTGGACGCGCGCCGGGCGGTTGGTCATCAAGAAGGTGTGCGCCGGCGCGACGAAGACGGTTTCGCGTTCCTCATCGCGCCAGGCCTCCACATACGACGCGGCGATGACGCCCTCTTGCAGCATGAGGATATATTCCTTGCCGAGACTTCCGAAGTCTCGCAGACTTCGGGAGTCTGACTCAAGCGCGACTCGAAACTTCTGCGCCGACTCGACCAAGCTCGATGCCACGCGCGCCGCGTCGGCGTTGCGGTGGAAGCCAAAGCCCGGTTGCGACAACACTTCGCCGAACAACTTTCTCAGGAAGTGATCGAGCGGAAGTTGGTCGGACTCGCGGTACATTGCCAGCCACGCGCGGAGGGTGGAGTAGCGTTCGCCCAGCGAATACGTGACGCGTTCCTGCGTTTCGGATTTGATCTCGTCGAAGGTTGAAAGTCGCAGGTCTTTGGGGCGGTAGACGATCTCGGTCAGCAGTTGCGCGCGGACTAAGTCTGTGCCGAGGGCGAGCATGAAGGCGTAGGCCGCGTCGAAGCGCGTCGGGCGGAAATTCCAATCGGGATGCGCGAGTTCGGCCAGGGTCAGCAACGCCTGTGACGCGGGTTCGTCGCGCAGCGAACGCGAGGGGCGATGCGACCGCGCCGGAATCCCCGCCGCCTGCAAACGGTTCATTAACGAGAATCGCAGCGCGTCCGAAAGATAAGGCGAGAGAATCACAATCTCCGACGGAGGAATATTTTCCTCCTCGATCAGCGACTTGATTCGCTTTGTCGCTTCATCGAGCAATTCCGGGTGGAAGCGGGTAAGGAGGAAGCCGTAGGCAGACTCCCCTCTCCTTTCAGGAGAGGGGCCGGGGGCGAGGTTCGGTTGTATCGCGCCCGCCAACTCCTCCATCAATGTTGCCACCTCCTCGCTCATCACAAACGACTCCTCCAGCCGCGCTTGCTCCTCGCACATCTGCGCGAGCGACTCGCCCGTCATCGGATCCGCGCCGAGGAATTGACGGAAGCCTCCGCCCTCATCATAAATGAGCAATGCGGACTGGAAGTCCGCGATCCATTCGCGCAGGATGTCGTGGGCGCGCGGCGCGTCCTCTTCCACGTTGTCGTAAATGAGATGGCGATACGTGCGCGTCAGGTAGTCGCGGGCCAACGGGTCGCGCCACACGACGTTCGTGAAGATTTCGAGTTGCAGGGAGAAGTCGAGCAGGTTGTTGGCGAGACAATAATCACGGAACAGGTTCGCGCAGGTCTGCGTGTCGGCGTAAACGCGGCGATGGGCCGGGTCGCCGGTCCAGGCCGCGCTCAGGCGTTCGCCGATTGTGCGATAGTCAAAGCCGACGAGCGCGGCCTTGTTTAGGTTGTCGAGAATTTGCGAGTACAGTCGGTTGCGGTCAATCGTGACCGAGTCGAAGAGTCCCTCGTCTAGCTTCGGGCGAACCAAATGCGCCATGTAGTATTGCGCGGTTTCGAGCGTGAGGAAAACCGGAGGCTGGTCGGGATGGGCAAAGCCCGCGGACTCGGCGGCCAGCGGCCAGAACAAGTCGCACATGCGACGGGCGAGTCCGCCGATGGTGGCGAAGGCGACCTGTCCGCCCGAGAAACCGGAACCGAGAATCGCATCCTCGTAGGGAGATTGCAGGGACCGTTGGGGGGTGAGAATCAGCACGGACTCGGCTGGCAGGCCCGAGGTCAGGAGATGAAGCGAGCGGGCGACGCCGACGGTCGTTTTGCCGCATCCGGCCGGCCCGCGCAGGAACGTCTTCGAGTCGAGCGGACGTTCGGCAAGTTCCATCTGCGCGGGGGTGAGGGCAAAGTCGATCATTTCAGGTGTTTGGCGAAGAATTTCTTGGCGCGCTCCCAGGCGTCTTTCGAGGCTTCAGGTTTATAGACGGATGGGTCGCTGTCGCGGAAAAAGGCGTGACCGGAGTTTGGATAAACGATCACTTCATGTTCGACGCCGATCTCTTCAAGCAGTTTGTTAAATTGCTCTACTGTGCCGACTGGGATGGATTGATCGTTATCGCCGAAGAGACCCAGAACCGGCGCCTTGAGTTTGGCGCGCAACTCATTGAAGATGGTTTGCATTCCGCCGCCGTAGAAAGTGCAGACCGCGTCAAGCGGACGGCGGATTCCGAGCGTGAGCGACATGCGCCCGCCGAAGCAGAATCCCACACCGCCGAATTTGCCGTTGCAATCGGGATTCAATTTCAACGCGTCGTAAATTTTTTCGAGATCATCCGGCGCGGTCGGGCCGTATTTTTGCGCCAGTTCCATGGCCTTGTCGCCGTCGCCGAGGGCGGCCAATTCGCCGTGGTAGAGGTCGGGCGCGAAGGCGAGATAACCCTCCGCCGCGAAACGGTCCGCGATGGATTTGGTCTGTTTATCCAAGCCCCACCATTCCTGGATGACTATCACTGTCGGCCAGGGACCGGGCGTGGAGGGTTTGGCGAGGTAGCCGGAAACCGAACCGAACATGGTTATGCTTCCCATGGGAGACTCCTTGGCGTTGTTTCCAGTGATTGTACCTTTCTTGTACCGAGTTAGCCATTCTTTGGAACGAAAGTTTCACTTTTGGGGCGATTCAGCATCCCTGAAGGAGGATTTCAGGATTCCGCCATCAGTTTCCATTGAATCCCGCCGCGTTTTGCCGTATATATACCCACGGTCAAAATTGCGCTTTCCGCCTTCTAAAAAAGCGCAATTTTTGACCGAGTGCGGTATAGTAAGTCAAATTCACAACAAGGAGAATCCCATGTCCCCAGCCCCCGCTCGTCCCACCGTTAAACCCGCGATCAAACCCACAGGCAGCGCCGCGATGACCGCGGCAAAGCCGGTCCAATACACGCGTTTCTCCTCCAAGTTGACCGGCACGCTCGACCAGATCGAGAAGATGGTGGATGACAACGCCAAGATGATCGACTCGATTCAGGAGGTGGCGCTCGAACTAACCAACTCCATCGGCACATTGCACACACTTACGGTCAAGTATGCGGGCATCGCCAACGCCATTCTCGACGCGCTGTTGCCCATCGCCAAGAGCCTGCCGATCATTCCCAAGAAAGTGACCGACATGCTGGTCAATCTCGAGGCCATCACGCAGAAGATCATTGACAGCCAGTCCTCCACCGGCAAGACCATCACCGACGTTCAAACCGGACTACGGACCGGCGATGTGACCAAACTACAGGCCCATTCCACCGACCTGCAGAACCTGACGAAGAGTCTCGCCGCCATTCTGCCGAAGTAAGCTGAAGTTGGAAGGGAATGGCAGTCAAATATTTGGTACAATGAATTGAGCGATCAATCCATGTGAAAGGCCCGTTCTTCCTTGAGGGGGATGGGTCTTTCTATTTCAATAAAAGGAGAATGAACATGTCGAAACTGGTTGATATCGAAGGCGTAGGCCCGGTCAATGCGAGGAAGTTGTTGAAGGCGGGCGTGCGCGCCACTGGAAGTTTGCTTAAGAAGGGCGCGACGCCCAAAGGACGCGAAGAGATCGCGGCCGCGTCGGGCATCAACAAGAAGACAATCCTGCAATGGGTCAATCACGTGGACCTGTTCCGCGTCAAGGGCATCGGTTCGGAATTTTCGGACCTGTTGGAGGCCGCGGGCGTGGACACGGTGATGGAACTCGCGAAGCGCGACGCGGTCAAGTTGGCGGACGCGCTGGCGAAGGCGAGCGCGAAAGGGAACCTGACCAATCGCGTTCCCACTGTGAAGATGGCGAAGAGCTGGATCGCGCAGGCCAAGAAATTGCCGCGCGCCGTTTGGTATTAGGCGGAACTTCGAAAGGGGGCTCGCGTCGCTCCTCGAAAAATCGAATCGTCAGCGCGGTTGACAGTTCCCGTATCATGCCGCTATAATACCGTCCGCTTCTGCCCTGGCTGGTACGTTGCCGGGGCGGATGTGCGTCATACCGGCTTCCCCTCAACCCGGCGCAGGTTGTAATAGGCCCGCAGAGTTTGAGGCGAAGTGAACCCGTGGAGAAAAGATGAAATATGCTATCGTAGAAGTCGGCGGTAAACAATACAAAACCGTCGAAGGCGAGACTATCCAAGTGGATCGCCTGCCGGGAGAACCCGGCGAGGAACTGTCCCTGGAGCGCGTGTTGATGCTTGTGGACGGCGAATCCGTCAACGTGGGCCAGCCCACTGTCGGCGGCATGGTCGTGCAAGTAACCATTGACAAGCACTTCCGCGGCGAGAAGGTGGTGGCCTTCCGTTATTCCCCCAAGAAACGCATTCGCGTGCGACGCGGCCAGCGTCACGAATACACCCGCTTGATGGTGGACGCCATCGCCGAGGCGGGCGCGGCTCGTGGGCCGAAGAAAGCCAGAAAGGCCGCGACCCGCTCCGAGGCCAAGAAAGAAGCGGACGACCTGGTCAAGATCGAAGGGATCGGGCCGAAGGCCGCGCAGGCCCTGAACGAGGCGGGCATTGTCACGTTCGCGCAGTTGGCCGAATCCAGCGTGGAAGATCTTTTGAAGATTCTTTCCGATACGGGACTCAAATCGTTGAATCCTGAAACGTGGATGGAGCAAGCCCAGCTCGCGGCGGATGGCGATTGGGAGGCCTTCGAGAAGTTGCAGGCCGAATTGACCGGCGGGCGCAAGACCGCGAAGAAGAAATAAGCGAGGTAGTTATGGCACATAAAAAAGGCGGCGGTTCGAGCCGCAACGGACGAGATAGCAATTCCCAGCGTCTGGGCGTGAAGCGTTACGCGGGACAGGTTGTACTTTCGGGCAACATCCTTGTGCGCCAGCACGGCACGCGCATTGTGCCGGGCCTGAATGTGATGGTCGGCAAGGATCACACCCTGTTCGCCACCGCGGACGGTGTGGTGATGTACGATGTGGTGCGCGGACGCAAGCGCGTGAACATCGTTGTACAGGCGGAGTAGGCGATGAAAGAAAAAATCCACCCCGCGTTTTACGAAGCCCAGGTGACCTGCGCCTCCTGCGGCACAACCTGGGTTACCGGTTCGACCCGCAAGGAATTGCGTGTGGACATCTGCTCCAACTGCCACCCGTACTTCACCGGCGAGGCGGCCCGCCTCTTGGACATCGAAGGCCAGGTGGACCGCTTCTATAAGAAGTTGCAGGCCCGCCAGTCCTACGTGGACGATAAGAAGGCCCGCGAGTCCGCGAAACTGGAACGCCCGATCTCCGAATTGGAGTTGAGCGACCGCGCCACCAACGCCTTGATCAAGATCGGCATCAAGAACGTTCCGCAGTTCTTGGCGAAATTGGCCGAGGGCGAAGAGGCTGTGCTGGCCATCGAGGGCTTTGGCCGCAAGCCGCTGATTGACGCCAAGAAAAAACTGCGCGCGCTCGGTTTCGACATTCCTGAACCTGCCGCGACCGGGGCCGCGTAACTTTCATCTTGCGAACTTTGCAATCTCAGGTAAACTTACGGGCAGACGTGAAAGCGTCTGCCCGTAATTATTTACCCCCACCGTCCTTCGGACACCTCCCCCATTTTCGGAGAAAATGGGGGAGGCAGGGAGGGGGTTGAGTTGAGGAGATTTCATGCGCCATACCCACGGCTCGGTGGAAGTGATCTGCGGTTCGATGTTCAGCGGCAAGACGGACGAGTTGATCCGCCGTCTCGTGCGCGCTACCATCGCCAAGCAAAAAGTGCAGGTGTTCAAACCCGCCATTGACGTGCGCTACGCGGCCGAAAAAGTGACCTCGCACGCCGGTTCCAACTACGACGCCATCCCGGTCGAGAAGGCCGCCGACATCCGCGCGAAACTCGACCGCGACACGACCGTCGTCGCGATTGACGAGGCGCAATTCATGGACGCCGAGATCGTGTCCATCGCGCGCGAACTTGCGGAACGAGGCCTGCGCGTCCTCGTGGCGGGACTCGATCAGGACTTCCGCGGCGAGCCTTTCGGTCCCATGCCGGCGCTGATGGCGTTGGCCGAGCACGTGGAAAAATTGCACGCCATCTGCATGGTCTGTGGGGACGAGGCCTCGCGCACGCAGAGACTGGTTAATGGCAAGCCGGCGCGTTACGACGATCCCGTCGTCATCGTCGGCGCCTCGGAGTTGTACGAGGCGCGCTGTCGGCGTCACCATGAAGTTCCGAGATAAAGAGGACATTATGGCTGGAAACATATTGTGCGGCGATTGTGGCGGCATCATGCAGGAAGGGTTTGTAATTGATTATGCACATTACAATTCCATGCAATTACCTTATTGGGTTCAAGGAAGACCGGAAAGAAGTTTTTGGACAAATGCATTTAAGACAAGTGCGAGGGAGAAGTACAATATAAAGGTTTACCGCTGTGAACGCTGCGGCCTGTTGAAATCCTACGCGGAACCCGGCGATTCGGATGATGAGCTGCCGGGAGATATTTGATGAAAAAATCCACGTCCGCCGGGATTGAAATCCCTGCTCAGCACAAGCAAGTCCTTCGGACTACCACCAGCCCCGTAGCGAAGCGGAGTGGGCAATCCCCCGCCGACCAACCGACTATCAGACCATCCGACTATCAGACTACGAGACTACCTCCATGCAAAACTACCAAGATTTCCTCGCCCAAACCCTCATTGACCCCGAGTCCCTCCAGAAGCGCGTCGCCGAACTCGGCGCCGAGATCAGCCGTGACTACGCCGACACCGACGGCAACCTCCTGCTGATATGCATCTTGCGCGGCGGCGTGCCGTTTCTCGTTGACCTCATGCGTCACATCACCATCCCGCATCGGATTGACTTCATGGCGATCTCCTCCTACGGCGTGGGCGCGCGCGAATCCAGCGGCGACGTCCGCCTCACGATGGACTTGATGACCAACATCAAGGACAAGCACGTCCTGCTCGTGGAAGACATCATAGACAGCGGTCTCACCATCGCCTCGGTGTTGGAATTGCTCGAAACGCGCCAGCCCGCGAGTCTCAAAGTCTGCGCGCTGCTGGATAAGGAGGAACGCCGCGAGGTCGCCGTCCCGCTTCACTACCGCGGTTTCAGCATCCCCAACGCTTACGTCTTTGGCTACGGTCTCGACATTGACGAGTACTACCGCAATCTGCCCTTCATCGGCGTTGTGGATTTGAACAAATACAAACCGGAGTAATGACGACGATGGAGCAGGGCGGAGCGACGAATCATAATTACGCCGGACGCTGGGTGGCGCGCGTACGCGGTCAAATCGTCGCGCAAGGCGGCACGCCCGAACAGGCTCTTCGCGCCGCCCAATCCAGCCGACACAAAGAAACGCCCGAAATTATTTTCATGCCTCCCTCCACTCCCTTCTCGTTTTCCCCTCTGCTCGACACAATTCGCGACGCCCTCCCCGATGTGGAAATTTATCTCGTCGGCGGCGCCGTGCGCGATGCCATGTTGGGACGCCTCTCCCATGACCTTGACTTTGTCGTCCCATCCGATGGGATCAAACTCGCGCGCCGCGTCGCTGACTCTCTCGGAGCGGATGTGTTTCCCCTCGACGATGACCGCGACACCGGCCGCGTCCTCGTCGCCAACCCCGACGGGTCGCGCGACATTCTGGACTTCGCCACCTATCGCGGCGGCTCATCTCTCGAAGATGATTTGCGCGCTCGCGACTTCACCGTCAATGCTATGGCCGTTGACCTGCGAACGATGTCGCTCTACGATCCGCTCGGCGGCGCGAACGATTTGCGCGCCAAGAAACTACGCGCCTGCTCCGCCGCCTCCCTCAGCGACGACCCGATCCGTATCCTGCGCGGGGTTCGTCAGGCCGCCGCGTTTGGGTTCCAGATCGAGCCGGGGACGCGCGCCGCGATGAAGTCCGCCGCGCCGGGCATCGCGCGTATCTCGCCCGAACGCGTCCGTGACGAACTCTTCAAAATCCTCGAAGGGCCGCAACCCGCCGCCTCCATCCGCGCCCTCGACATGCTCGGCGCGTTGACTCCCATCCTGCCCGAACTCGGCGACACGAAGGGAGTCCAGCAACCCGATCCGCACATCCACGACGTTTGGGAACACACCCTGCAAGTCTTGTCCGCGCTCGAGTCTGTGCTGGCCGCGCTCGCCCCAGGTTACGACCCCGAAAAAACCGGCGACCTGTTCACGGGCCTGCTCGTCCTGCGCCTCGGACGTTACCGCGAGCAATTCGCAAGTCACTTCGCGACGCGGCTCAACGAAGACCGCGACCTGCGTCCTCTGCTGTTCTTCACCGCGCTCTATCACGATGTCGCCAAGCCGCATTGCATCACCAAAGACGAGACGGGCCGCATCCGCTTCTGGGGTCACGATGAGAAGGGCGCGGAGATGGCCGCGGCGCGCGCCCGCGAACTTCGCCTCAGCAACGACGAGATCGCCCGCCTGGACGCGATCATCCGCCGCCACATGCGCATCCACTTTCACGCCAGCCGCAAGGACGGCGAAGGGAAAGACCCGTCGCGCCGCGCCATCTATCGCTTCTTCAAAGACAGCGGCGAAGCGGGCATTGACCTGATCCTGCTCGCCCTGGCCGACCAACGCGCCACCCACGGTAACACCCTCAAACAGGAAACCTGGACCGCCGCGCTGGATGTCTGTCGCATCTTCCTCGAAAATTATTTTGAACGCCCCGAAGAGATTATCTCCCCGCCGCGCCTGCTGGACGGGAACGAGGTCATGCGCGAACTGAATCTCCAGCCTGGTCCGCGCGTGGGCGCGGCGATGGAAGCGATACGCGAGGCGCAGGCGACGGGGAAGGTGTCGAATCGCGAAGAGGCGATCACCTTCGGCAGGAAGTGGCTGGAGGAGAATCCGGCGGCGTAGGGCGTGCTGCGTATTGCGTGGTAAATCGAAAATCGTAAATGAAAAATCGGAAATCGCTATGAACATCGTCTACTTCGATCTCGAAACCCAAAAAACAGCCGATGAAGTCGGTGGATGGAAAAATATCGCCGCGTTGAAATTGGCTTGCGGCGTCACCTGGTCAACGGCGCGGAATGATTTTGCCGTTTACTGGGAACAGGACGCGGCCGCGTTGGTGGCCGAACTCAAGTCCGCGGATCGCGTCATCGGGTTCAATATCATCAACTTTGATTATGAGGTGTTGAAGCCCTACGCGCCGACCGAAAACTTTCGCGCCTTCCGCTCCACCGACATGCTGGCCGACATTTTCCGCACGCTCGGATTTCGTCTCAGCCTGGACTCGCTTGCCCAGGCCAACCTCGGCGCGACCAAAACCGCCGACGGTTTGCAGAGTGTGGCATGGTTCCGCAACGGCGAGCTCGACAAAGTGGCCGAGTACTGCAAATCCGATGTGGACATCACGCGCCGCGTCTACGAGTTTGGCCGCGAAAACGGGTTTGTGTATTATCATTCGAAACTCGGAAGCAAGTTGAAGGTCAATGTGAATTGGAAATGATCCGACAGAAACCAGGTTTCTCTGAGAAACCTGGTTTCTGTCGGCCAGGAGAATCTCATGCAAACTTTTACCCGTAACAATCTCTCCCTCGCCTACGAACGCCTCGGAACGGATGAGCCCCTGGTTTTGATCCACGGGTATCCGCTCGACCATACCGTTTGGGATGAGGTCGTCGCGCTTTCTCACGACTTCGACTTGATCCTGCCCGACATGCGCGGCTTTGGACAGAGCGACGCTCCCGACTCGCCCTGGACCATGTCCGATCTCGCGGACGACCTGGCCGGGTTGCTCGACCACCTCGGCGTGGCCTCCGCCTTCGTGGCGGGACATTCGATGGGCGGCTACGTGGCCCTTGCGTTCGCGGCCAAGTATCCCTCGCGCGTGCGCGGGCTGGGGCTGGTCGCTTCGCAGGCCGCGGCGGATTCGGACGAGCGCAAGGAGGGTCGCCGCGCCAACGCGCGCCAGATCGCGGAGCAGGGGATTGGGGAAACCGTCGCGGGGATGACGCCCAAACTTTCCGCGGATACGCGCGTCCAGAAATTTGTCCACGATTTGATGCGAAAACAAAAACCGGCCGGTTATATCGGCGCGCTGCACGCGATGGCCGGGCGGACCGATACGCTGGAGATGGTCGCGTCCGCTTCGTTTGACGTTCTGATCGTGCACGGGGAGGCGGACGCGCTCATTCCGTTCGAGCGCGCCAAAGAGGTCGAGTCGGCTTGCGCGCGGGCGCGTCTCTTCGGCTTGCCGGGGATCGGTCATTTGCCGATGATGGAGTCTCCCCAAGCGACGGCTGACGCGTTGCGTTCGTTTCTGTAGAAAATCAAAACCGCCTTTGTCGGCGGTTTTTGTTTGGCTCTAACGATTTACGGGGATGGTGGGCGAGTTCCAGGCTTGGACGATGGCCTCGTTTGGTAGGGTCAACTGGCCCGTGCGTTTGATGATGCGTTTGATGTGCGCGGCCAGCACGTCGCTCGGCACCGGTTTGACCAGGTAATCGTCGGCGCCGCTATCGAGGGCGCTGGCTACCGAGTCGGGGTCGTTGAGGGCGGAGAGGATGATGATGGGGACGTTGCTGAATTCGCGAATTTTGTGGCAGATCTGGCGTCCGTCCATGTCGGGCATCATCAGGTCCAGGACGAGCGCCTGCGCCCAGTTTTCGGAAACGATCTTGAAGGTGTCTCTGGCGTTGTTCGCGGTGCGGACAGTAAAGCCATGCGTTCGTAACAGCATGGCGGTTAGTTCGGTCATGGCGACGTCGTCATCAATGGCTAATACATTCATGTGGTATTCCTTGTGCGCTTATTATGCTGTATTATCCGGCCATTTAACTTTGCAATCGGTTTACAGAAAAATATGACTGTGACGATGGGAATGGAGCGATATATTACATCTCCGCAAGTTTCGGTAAATCGGCCTCCGACGCTTGTGGTAAACTAACGCCCAAGTAGGTATTTTCACAATCAATTTCCTCGATGAAACGGAGGTTTCCATGAAGAAATGGGTTTATTTGTTCGATGAAGTCGCCGCGGCTGAAAAGGCCGCCGGGGGTTCGTGGGAGGCAGTGCGTTCGTTGCTGGGCGGCAAGGGGGCCGGTCTGTTCGATATGACGCGCGCCGGCGTGCCGGTGCCGCCCGGTTTCACGATCACGACCGAGGCCTGCAACGAGTTCCGCAAGGCGGGGGCGTTCCCTGCCGGGCAGTGGAATCAGATGCTGGCGGCGATGAAGCAGGTGGAGAAGAAGACCGATAAAAAGTTCGGTTCTTCGGCGAATCCGTTGCTGGTTTCTTGCCGATCCGGCGCGAAGTTTTCGATGCCGGGCATGATGAACACCATCCTGAACATCGGCTTGAATGACGATGTGGTGGAGGGCCTGTCGAAATTGACGGACAACCCGCGCTTCGCCTGGGACTCATACCGTCGCTTGATCGAAATGTTCGGCACGACCGTGTTCGGCCTGGACGATGAGGCGTTCGAGCGCCCGATGGCGGAGTACAAGGAAGCGCGCGGTTACAAGCAGGACACCGAAATGACCGCCGGGGACTGGAAAGCGTTGGTCGGGATTTTCAAGGAGAGATACAAGAAATCCATCGGCGAGGATTTTCCGCAGGATGTGTACAAGCAACTCGAACTGGCGACGAAGGCTGTCTTCGAATCGTGGATGGGCAAGCGCGCCATTGACTATCGCCGCGCCACCAATATTCCCGACGATCTTGGCACGGCGGTCAACATCGTGACGATGGTCTTCGGCAACATGGGCTTTGACTCTGGCACGGGCGTGGCGTTCACGCGCAACCCCTCAACGGGCGACAAGACCATGATGGGCGAATACCTGCTCAACGCGCAGGGCGAGGACGTGGTGGCGGGCATCCGCACCGCCGACCCGATCGCCAATATGCGCGATCATCTCCCGAAGGCGTACGATCAGTTCATGCAAATCACCGCGCGCCTTGAAAAGCATTACAAGGACGCGCAGGATGTGGAATTCACCATCGAGCGCGGCAAGTTGTGGATGTTGCAGACGCGCAACGCCAAACGCACGGCTCGCGCTGCCGTCAAGATCGCGGTGGACATGGCGAACGAGGGCCTGATCTCGAAAGAGGACGCGGTGCGCCGCGTCACGCCCGGGGATGTGGATACGCTACTTCATCCGCAGTTCGACGAGGCGGCCCGCAAGAAGGCGCACGTCATCGCCAAGGGAGTCAATGCCTCGCCGGGCGCGGCGGTCGGACAGATCTACTTCGACGCGGACACAGCCGAGAAGATGGCCCGTGGGGAACGCAAGCAGGATGTGATCATGGTGCGCCCGTTCACCAAACCGGACGATGTGCATGGGATGATCGCATCGAAGGGCATCCTCACCAGCGAGGGCGGCGCGACCTCGCATGCGGCGGTGGTGGCGCGTCAGTTTGGCATCCCTGCGGTGGTGGGCGCGTCCATGCTCAAGATTGACATGGAACGCCGCCAGATGATCGTCGGCGAGAAACTCATCAAGGAAGGCGAGTGGATGTCTGTGGACGGCGCGACCGGCGAGGTTTACCTCGGCAAAATTTCCACCACCTCGCCCTCGCTCGAGGAACAGACCGACCTGCTGACCCTGCTCACTTGGGCCGACGGGATCGCCCGTATGCAAGTGTGGGCGAACGCCGATTATCCAAAGGACGCCCGCCGCGCCCGTTCGTATGGAGCGAAGGGCATTGGCCTGTGTCGCACCGAGCATATGTTCTTCGAGCCGGAGCGCCTGCCCATCGTTCAAGACATGATCCTGTCGGAGTCTGGCGATGGTCGCACCGCGGCGTTGCATAAACTGCTCCCGTACCAGCGCAAGGACTTCGACGGCCTGTTCGAGGCAATGGACGGCTACCCGGTCATTATCCGCTTGATTGACCCGCCCTTGCACGAGTTCATGCAGGATGAAGAAAAACTCTTCGAAGAAGTTGTAACGATGCGCGTCAAAGGCGAGACGCACGGATTGGCTGAGAAGGAAAAACTGCTGAATTCGGTCAAGTCCATGCACGAGTCGAATCCGATGATGGGACTGCGCGGCGTGCGTCTGAGCATTGTCATGCCCGAGATTGTGGAGATGCAGGTGCGCGCCATTTTCGAAGCCGCCGCGGATTGTACCAAGCGCGGCGTCGTGGTTCATCCCGAAGTGATGATCCCGCTGACCGGCACGGTGAAGGAACTGGAATGGATCCAGCCGCGCCTCGAACGCATCGCCGCGACGGTGATGGAAGAAAAGAAGGTGAAGTTCTCTTATAAATTCGGCACGATGATCGAAATCCCGCGCGCCGCGGTCACAGCGGCGGAAGTCGCCAAACTGGCGCAGTTCTTCTCCTTCGGCACCAACGACCTGACCCAGATGA
>CAZVAX010000030.1:0-37877 GCA_964625215.1 uncultured Anaerolineaceae bacterium
GTACCTGTATACCTATACAAAAGAAGACAACCCGCGTGACGAGGGTTGTCTTCGATTCCGAAAACGGCCCGACCTTCCCCCCTCAGGCCAGAAGCGGACGCCTCCTGCGGTGAAGGATTCCGCGACTTTTACTCCACGTAGATCTCCACGTGCTCGCCGTCCACGTCGTCGGTCACGTCAATGATCTTGCCGGTCATGCCGGAGCGGACGGCCTGCATGACGTTGTTCATGTCCACGCCGTTGACCTCCGGCGCGAAGTGCGCGCCGATCTTCATGCCGGCGTCCACCAAATCGAGCGGAATTTGCACCGAGGCCTTCGAGCGGCCGGTGTTCACGTCGGTGACGCGCACGCGCAGCCAGCGCGGCGCGCCGGGCGGACGCGGCGGCGGGGGCATACCGGGAGGGCCGGCGCGGCGACTCTCGGAAAGAGCCGAGAGCAACTTCGCCCCGTCTTCGGCGCTAATCTTCCCTTCCTCGATCATCTTCAAAATTTTCAAGCGTTCTTCTGTGGTAGCCATGCTTCACCTCTTATCCGATATACACCATCACGCGTTCGCCGTCTTCGTCGTCCTGCGCGTTGACGATCAACGGCGCGTTCGACTTGGCGGTTGCACGAATCATTTCCGCGATGCTTTCCGCCTTCTCGCGATCCATGTCGGGGATATGGTGTCCGAAATTGCGGAAGAACCAACTCACCAATCCAAGCGGCACGGGAAAACCGAGCGTGATCCGTCCCGGACTATCGCCCGGCTTTTGATGCACGTCCACGAACAGCCAGCGCGAGTTCATCCCGCCGGCGGTCAGCGCCACGATGAACACGCTCAACAAAAATGGGAAGGTCAGGCAGTAGAACCAAAACCCGAAGCCGTCGCTTTGAAGCGAGTAATACATCAGGCTGGCGAACAACACCGTCAGCCCGACTCCGATCCAGAGCGGCCACTGCGCGAAACGTTTGGCGCGCGCCTTGACTTCCTCGAACTCCGGCGCGTCCACCGGTTCGCTTCGCGCCCCCTTCGGAGCGGGCGCGGCCTCCACGATCTCCATCTCCGGTTCGGGGGAGTCTTGCTCGAGAGCCTTGATGAGGTTCATCGCCTCGTCGGCGGTGATCTTGCCCTCCTCCACCATCTTCAAAATCTGGCGTTTCTCTTCGGCAGACATTATTGGCCTCCTTCGAGCGCGGACAGCAACTTCTCAGCGTCTTCCGCGGAGATCTTCTTTTCCTGCAACATCTTCAAGATCGCCATGCGCTCCGCGTCTGAGACCGGTTCCGCGGGAGGCTGGGGCGCGCCCGGGGCCTGCCAGTTGAACGAGAAGCGCCGTCCGTGCTGGCGGACGCGCTGCTCGGCCCGGCGGGCCGCCGCCTCTGCGGTGCGGGTGGCCCGCTCCACGCTCCGCTGGACGCGTTCGTTGAAGTCCTCGGGCATGGGCCAGTTGGAGCCAAAGTCAAACTCCGCCGCCGACTCCCAGTCGCGCGCGTCGCTCGTCACCGAGATGTCGCCCTCGGAAGTCAGGCTGATGTTCACCGAGCCGCCGTTGCCCAAAATGACCGAGCGCGGGTTCTTGCCCGAAACCAGCGCGCCGGGAATTTGCACCGAGATGTCGTCTTCGGCGGTGAGCGAGAGGGTCGCGTTGACGTTGGCCGGAATGTGCAGGAGGATGTCGCCTTCGGAACTCACATCCACAGCCGCGCCTTCCTGCGGAGAAAGATGAAGGACAGCGTCATCCTCGGTGCGGGCATGCACATTGCCCGTCACGCCGCGCACGAAGAGGTCGCCGGCCACCGAGTCGAGATTCAAGTTGCCGCGCAGGTCGCGAATCGAGGCGTCGCTTTCGATGCGGCCAGCGTTGAATCCGCCGGTGGCGCCGCGCACAGCCAGGTCGCCTTCCAACGAGCCGATGTTCACCGCGCCCACGTCGCGCAGGGCCAGGTCGCCCATCACCGAGTCAAACGACAAACCGCCAGCGATCATACGAACCTCCACGTCGCCCTCGGCGTGTTGCACGTGTACGCTTGCCACGCGGGGCGCGTTCAAAATCAAATCATCGTCGCACGAGACCGTTACCGTCTCGCCGTTCAAAACCAGATCCAAAACGTCGCCGTCGGCTTTGGCCGAAACCTCGTCGCGGTCCCAGCCGGTGAGGCGCAAATCGCCGGGCGCGGAGGGAAGCACGATCTTGAATCCGGGACGCACAGCCAGGGATTTCTTCAACATTTAGGCCTCCTCGCCGCGCAAGAGTTTCATCGCGTCTTCGGCGCTGATCTTTCCGGCATTCAAATCTTCCAACACACTGCGGCGCTTCTCGTCCGCCAAGTCGGGCGTCTCTTCCTTGCCCGGCTCGAAGCCCAGGGCGCGGATCACGTCATGCAGGCGGTTGCGAATGGTGGGATACGAAAGCCCAAGTTCGCCCTCCATCCGATTCAATTTGCCCTCCACGCGCACGAAAGTCACGATAAAATCGAGTTGTTCCGCGCTGAGGTTGGCAAAATGCCCGGCAGTGAAACGGCCCTCCACGACAGTGTCGCAGGAAGGGCATTGCAAGCGAGTGACCGTCAACTCATTGCGGCAGACAGGACATTTGGTGATTGCTGGATGCATTTTGCCTCCGAATTCAATAATCTTGAACTTTGCTTTTGAAATCTAAAGGTATTATATAACTGTTTTTCATTTTGTCAAGACTTTTTCTTGATTTTTTGAACTTTTTCAGCCTTTTTTGACGATTCACTCGGAGGAACCTTGATCCGCTCCCTTTTTTTTCAGCCCAACCGCCCGCTTCAACTCGACCTCAAGCCGGGCGAGGCCGTTCGCGCGCTTCGCAACCGCCGGGGCCTGCTCTGGCTCGACTTTACGGGCGAACCGCCCGAAATCTGCGAGCCAATCCTCCAATCCTTCGGCTTCCACTCCCTCTCCATCGAAGACGCCCTCCAACAGACGCACAGCCCCAAAATAGACGATTGGGGCAACTACGTATACCTGGTCATCAACTACATGCATCTGAACGGAAAATCGGAGCATGGCTGGGACACCGAGATTGACGAATTGGATATTTTTCTCGGCCCGAATTACGTGGTCACCCACCACGATTACCCGATTGCCGCTATCGACGCGGTCGTTTCGAATTGCCAGCGCGACCAACGTTACCTGCAAGAGGGCGCCGACCACCTGCTCTACAAGATCATTGACTACGTGGTGGCCGACTACATGCCCATCGTCGAGCGCGTGGATGAGGCCATTGACGAGATCGAAGACGAGGTATTCGACCGTCCCACCCCGCGCACGCTGGAACAACTCTTCGCCCTCAAGCGCGTCCTCCTGGCGATGCGCCGCATCCTGCTCCCCCAGCGCGAAGTCCTCAATAAACTCGCCCGCGACGACTACGCTGTGGTAGACCGCAAGGACCGCATCTTCTTCCGCGACATCTACGATCACCTCGTCCGCCTGCACGACCTGAACGAAACCATGCGCGACTTGGTCGGCGGCGCGCTCGACACGTACCTCTCGGCGGTCAACAACCGCATGAACGAGGTAATGAAGACACTCACCATCATCACCACCCTGTTCATGCCGCTCAGTTTTATCGCCGGCGTTTTCGGCATGAACTTCTTCCTGCCCAATCCAGGCGACGCTGTTTGGGAACTGATGACGCGTCCCGCTTTCTTTACCGTAGTTGGAATCCTCCTGGCCACTCCCCTGCTTATGTACACATGGATGCGAAGACGCACCTGGGTTTGACCCTCGAACGGGCGGTGGGAGCCGCCCGTTTTTCTTTAAATTGACGCCCGCCAACGCTTGACGCTGAACGGATGTTCTGGTAATATTCCTAGCACAAACGGTCTATTATTGGATTGTACAGCCGGAGGTCGCCATGATGGCTAGAAAAAGCAAACCCGAACTGAGCGATAAACACCGCAAAATGCTGGAATTCTTGGCGGAATACCAAAAAAAGTATAACCGTCCCCCCTCCATCCGCGAAATTGGCGCGAAGGTGGGCATCTCGTCCACCTCGGTGGTCAACTACGACTTGGAACAACTCGTAAAACGCGGCTACCTCGAGCGTGACGGACGCGTCTCGCGCGGCTTGCGCCTCAAGGACAAGGTCCGCGATGTCGTTCAGAGCGTGGGCGACTTGCTCCGCATCCCCGTGGTCGGTCGTATCGTCGCCAGCGCGCCGGTTGAAATCCCCGCATCTGACTTCAACTATTACGACGCGTCCACCACCGTGGAGATCGCCCAGTCCCTCATGCCCAAAACCGACAACCGCCGCGTCTTCGCCCTTGAAGTCTCCGGAGACTCGATGATTGACGCCATGGTCAACGATGGCGATTATGTCATCATGAAATCGGTGGAGAACAACGCCGAAGTCCGCAACGGCGAGATGGTGGCGGTCTGGCTGCCCAACAAGAACGAGACCACCTTGAAATACTTCTTCAAGGAAAAAGACCGCTACCGCCTGCAACCCGCCAACCCCACCATGAAACCCATCTTCATTAACAAGAGCGAACCGCTCGAAATTCGCGGCAAAGTGGTGATGGTCATCCGCAAGGTGGATAACCGGCAACCCAAACCGTTGGCGGTTTAACTCCCTGCCTTTCGACAAACAAAAACGAGGCGACTCTCGCGAGCCGCCTCGTTTTGATTCTACGGCGCGATCATCCAGCCGAGACCGCGTCATGCGCGCGCAGGCGATGGATGAAGAAGATTGCCAGCCAAAATAACGTTACTGCGCCGGCCTGGTGGATGGAGGCGGTCGGCGCGTTGACATTCGTTAACACGACCAGCACGCCGAGGGTGATCTGCGTCGTCACCGCGACGATCAGCCAAACCAGTCCGCGCAAAATTTCGGGCGGATAGTTGCGCTTCTTTGCCGCGTAGTAAACGTACGGGACGGCGATCAACCCCACGAACGCGAACCAGCGATGGATGTACGCCACCGTCTGCGGGACTTCGATCAGGTTATTTGGGTTAAACCCTTCCGCTCCGAAAATGCCTTTGGGAATCCACTGCCCCAGCATGAGCGGCCAGGTGTTCGAAACGTGGCCGGCTTTGAGTCCCGCCACGAGACCGCCGTAGGAGATCTGGATGAGCAGGATCACCAGCGAGGCCAGGGCCAACTTCGAGATGACCGACCAACTTCCCCGTCGCGCGGGATCCGGGAATCCGTACTTGTGGCCGTAGGCGGTCCAGAGGGCCAGTCCAAGCAGGGTGAGAGCAAAGAGCAGGTGAATCGTCAATCGGAAGTGATCCACCGCGGGGCGTTCGATCAGTCCGCTCGCGACCATGTACCAACCCATGAAAGCCTGGCCGACAAAGAGCAGGCCCATCACGAAATACACGCTAAATTCCTTCCAGGGGATGGTCTTCTTGAAGAGGAAGTAGAAAATCGGGATGCCGTAGAACAAGCCGGCTAGTCGGGCAATGAGGCGGTGCGCCCACTCCAGCCAGAAGATGAACTTGTAATCGTCCACCGTCATCCAGGAATTGATATGCAGAAATTCCGGCGTTTTCTGGTATTTGGCAAACTCATCCGCCCAGGCTTGATCGCCGATGGGCGGAACAACGCCGCTGATGGGATTCCACTCAACAATGGACAACCCTGAACGAGTGAGGCGCACGATTCCCCCGAAGACGACAAGAAACGCCACAACGAAGGCAAAGACGAACAGCCATTTCATTACAGCGCGATTTTGGGTTTTGGGCATGGTTCTCCTCCGCGAAACGAAATCGGGCCGATTATAACGCCGGGTTGGAGGCCCGCCTGTCACACAAGTTACATTGGGTAAAACGACCGCCTGATCGGGCGAGGAAAAATATGACAAACGGCGTAATATATTTATGACATAATAAACCTTATAATTTGCGTGAATATTATTACAATAGAGGTAATCGTTTACCAGAAGAGTAAAGTTCCAAGAGAGCCTTCATGCTTCAGATCAACCGTCAAACCGACTATGCCGTACGTGTGGCGCTCGCCCTGGCAAAACAGCCCGCAGGTACGCGCCTTTCTTCGGGACGCGTACAAAGAGAGATGCTCATCCCCAAGGCGTTTATGGGACGCATCGTGGCCCAACTGGCCGCGGCGGGTTTGGTGAAAACCTTTGCCGGGCGCGACGGAGGCTTGGAACTCCCACGCCCCGCCTCGGAGATCACAGTCAAAGATGTGGTGGAGGCCTTCGAGGGGCCGATCCTTCTGTCGGAGTGTATGCAAAGCAAGGGCGAAGACGATTGCCCATTCCGCACGGATTGCCCGGTGCGGTCGAAGTGGGGACGCGTGCAAGCGGCAATGTTGCGCGAGATGGCGAATATCACATTCGAAGAGTTGGCAAACGAAGCGGCGGGAGTCAGTTCATAAGTCGCACACCACACGCGCCGGAGGGCCGCGTGTCAATTTTTGTAAAGGAGATTGTATGGACCCACTTACTCTTTCACGATGGCAGTTCGGATTGACGACTGTCTATCACTTTTTGTTCGTCCCGCTGACGCTGGGCATGGGCTGGTTCGTCGCCTACATGCAGACGCGTTTCTACCAAACGCGGGACGAGGAATACCGCCGCATGACCAAGTTCTGGGGCAAATTGTTCCTGATCAACTTCGCCATCGGCGTGGTGACCGGCATTGTGCAGGAATTTCAATTCGGCATGAACTGGTCGGAGTACTCGCGCTACGTCGGAGACATCTTCGGCGCGCCGCTGGCCGTGGAAGCCCTGCTGGCCTTCTTCATGGAAAGCACCTTCCTGGGCATCTGGATCTTCGGCGAGGGACGCGTGCCCGAAAAGGTTCACCTAGCCTCCATCTGGCTGGTAGCCATCGGATCGAACCTCTCCGCGTTGTGGATTCTGCTCGCCAACGGCTGGATGCAACACCCGGTCGGCTACATCATCAACGAAGCGACCGGCCGCGCCCAAATGGTGGATTTCTTCGCCGTGGTCGGTAATCCCAAGGGCTGGTTGTTCTTCTGGCACACCATCGCCTCGGGACTCGCCACCGCCAGTTTCCTGATTCTGGGCGTGAGCGCGTATCACCTCCTGCGCAAACAGAACGTGGAATTCTTCAAGCGCTCCTTCCGGATGGCCGCGCTCGTCGGTTTCATCGCGAGCGCTCTGGTCTTCCTCGGCGGTCACACCAACGGACAGTACATGTTCGAAACCCAGCCGATGAAGTTCTCGGCCATCGAAGCCCACTGGGAAACCTCCCAGCCCGCCGACTTTTCCATCCTCACCATCGGCGACCTGAGCGGCAAGCGCGAAGTCTGGTCGTGGCGCGCGCCTTCCGTACTGAGTTTCCTGGCGTGCAACAATTTCAACTGCGAAGTCAAAGGCGTCAACGAAATTCAAGCCGAATACGAAGCGGCCTACGGTCCTGGCGACTACGTCCCACTGATGGTGATCACCTATTGGACCTTCCGCTTCATGTCCGCCATCGGCTTCCTGATGATGTTGCTGGCCTTCCTCTTCCTGCTCGCCACCCGCAAGAACTTCGAGAACGCCAGGTGGATGAAATGGGTTCCGTGGGTGATCGCCCTGCCCTACATCGCCAACATGAGCGGCTGGATTCTAACCGAAATGGGACGCCAACCCTGGATCGTGCAGGGGCTTCTCACCGTGCAGGATGCCGTCTCGCCGAACCTCACCACCCTCGACCTGCTCATCTCGCTCATCGGCTACGTGGCTGTGTACGGAACGCTGGCCGCGGCCATGGTCTATCTGATGCGCAAATACGCCGTCGCTGGCCCCGATGCCGCCATGCACGAATCTGTTGACGTTGCTCCTTCGCTCGTTGGGGCGCAGGATTAACGGAGGAACCCATGTCTCACGAATTTCTCCAAATACTTTGGTTCATCTTGATCGCCGTCCTGTGGATCGGCTTCTACTTCCTCGAAGGCTTCGACTTCGGCGTCGGCATGTTGCTCCCCTTCCTCGGCAAAAAAGACGAGGAACGCCGCGCCATCATCAACTCCATCGGCCCGGTTTGGGATGGAAACGAAGTCTGGCTTCTCACCGCCGGCGGCGCGACCTTCGCGGCCTTCCCGCAGTGGTACGCCACCATGTTCAGCGGCTTCTACGTCGCCCTCTTCCTCCTCCTGGTGGGCCTCATCATCCGCGGCATCTCCTTCGAGTACCGCTCCAAAGACTCCAACCCCGCCTGGCGCAACCGCTTCGACTGGATGATCGCCGTCGGCTCCTTCCTGGTCGCGCTCCTGCTCGGCGCGGCCTTTGCGAACCTCGCCAAGGGCGTCCCGATTGACGCGAACATGAACTACGTCACGCCCGCGTGGTTGCCCAATGGGATTGGAACCACCCTCACCCTGCTCAATCCCTTCGGCCTGATCGGAGGCCTGACCGCTGTGGCGGTCTTCCTCCTGCACGGCGCCAACTTCCTGACCCTGAAACTGGAAGGCGAACTGCGTGAGCGCGCCCGCGCCCTCGCCAAGAGACTCTACATCTTCGCGGCGATCATGGTGATTGTCCTCGCCGGCGCATCCTACATCTACACCGACATACTCACCAAAATCGGCGTCAACCCGGGTGTGATCCCCATCGCTTCGGCTCTTGCGCTGCTGGTCTCCATCTACTTCATCAACCGCAAGCAGGAAGGCTGGGCCTTCCTCACCGTCTCCCTGCACATCGTGTTGACCCAAGTGGCGTTCTTCACCCTCATGTTCCCGCGCGTGATGATCTCGAGCCTCAACCCCGATTGGAACCTCACCATCGCCAACGCCTCCTCCTCGCAATACACCCTCACGGTCATGTCCATCGTCGCCCTAATCTTCGTGCCCATCGTTCTCGTCTACCAGGGCTGGACGTACTACATGTTCCGCAAGCGCATCAGCACAGAAAAGAAAACGCTCGTTTACTAACCGCTCGTATAATTGGGAGGTTGATGGACAACATCAACCTCCCAAATTTTTAACCCGACGCCTGACACTCCGCCATGCATCGCCGACTCCTAACCCTCACCCGCGACGCCCGCCTGCCCCTCACCCTCACGGTTCTCTCCGGACTTCTGGCCGGATTCCTGACCATCGGGCAAGCCTGGTCCATCAGCGGGACCATCAACGGAGTCTTCCTCGGCGGACAAAGCCTCGCGCAAGTCGCTCCCCTCCTGCGCCTGATTCTGATTCTCATCGCGGGTCGCGCCCTGCTCGCCTGGCTGAGCGACGTGTCTGCCAACGCCGTCGCCGTTCGCATCAAAACCGACCTGCGCCAGCGACTCTTCGCCCACATCCTCAAACTCGGCCCCGCCTACACCCGCCGCGAACGCACCGGCGAATTGACCGCCGCCGCGGTGGAAGGCATCGAAGCGCTCGACGCCTACTACAGTCAATACCTGCCGCAACTGGTTATCACCGCCCTCGTCCCATTTAGCATCCTCATCTTCGTCTTCCCGCTCGACCCGCTCTCCGGCTTCGTGCTTCTCGTCACCGCGCCGCTGATTCCCTTCTTCATGATCATGATCGGCAAAGGCGCGGAGATCGTCACCAAGCGTCAATACGAGACTCTCAGCCGTCTCTCCGCGCACTTCCTCGACAGCCTGCAGGGACTTACCACTCTTAAACTCTTCGGCCAATCCAAAGCCCATGCCAAAAACATCGCCAGGGCCAGCGACCAATTCCGCGACGTGACCCTGGGCGTCCTGCGCGTCACCTTCCTCTCGGCGCTCGCGCTCGAACTCCTTGCCACGATCAGCACAGCCGTCGTCGCAGTGGAAATCGGCTTCCGCCTGCTCTACGCCAAAATGGAATTCCGCGAGACCCTCTTCCTACTCATCCTCGCCCCCGAATTCTACATGCCCCTCCGCATGTTGGGCGCGCGCTTCCATGCCGGAATGTCGGGGACGACTGCGGCGCGGCGCATCTTTGAGATTCTGGATACGCCGGTTTCCAGTAATCAGATATCAGTAATCAGTAACCAGTCACTGGAGAAACCTGCTTCCATTGTCTTTGAGAATGTATCGTTCACATATTCCGACGAGACAGTTCCTGCTCTCCAAAACATTAATTTGACCATCACCCCCGGCCAACATATTGCCCTCGTAGGAAAAACCGGCGCGGGAAAATCCACCCTCGTCAATTTGCTGCTGGGATTCATCCAGCCATCAACGGGGTCAATCCGTATACAGGTAGACAGGCATACAAGTACACAAGTAAACGCGTACACGGGGAAACAGGAAGATACGCGCCGCGCAACACGCAACGCGCAATTCATAATTCCTAATTCTGAATTCCTAATTCCCCCCATTGCCTGGGTTCCCCAACGCCCCCACCTCTTCCACGACAGCCTCGCCGCCAACCTCAAACTCGGCAAACCCGAAGCCACCGACGAAGAGATGATCGCGGCCGCGCGCGCCGCGCGCCTGCACGACTTCATCGCCTCGCTCCCCGAGGGCTACGCGACGATCATCGGCGAAGGCGGCGCGCGTCTCAGCGGCGGACAGGCGCAACGTCTCGCCCTCGCCCGCGCCTTCCTCATGGACGCGCCCATCCTCCTCCTCGACGAACCCACCTCCAGCCTCGACCCCGAGACCGAGTCACTGCTCGAAGAGTCCACGCGCGAACTCATGCCGGGCAAGACGGCCAGTGGTGAGCAACGTCGAACCATCATCACCATCGCACACCGCCTCAACACCGTCTTCCAAGCCGACCAGATTATCGTCCTCGACCAGGGCCGTATTATCGAACAAGGCTCGCATCGCGAACTTCTCGCGCGCAACGGCGCATACGCGGGGATGGTAAAGACCTACGAGTCGAAAGACTCAAGTACACACGTACGCAGGTACACACGTACACATGTAGACACATCTCTCCTAACTCCTAACTCGCAACTTCTAACTCGCCCCTCGTCACCCGTCACCCATCGCCCGTCCATCCTCCCCCGCCTGCTCTCCTTCCTCTCCGGCAACTGGCATCTCGTCGCCCTCTCCGTCCTGCTCGGCGCGCTGACCATCGGCGCGAGCGTGGCCCTCATGGGCGCCTCCGCCTGGCTCATCTCAATGGCCGCGCTGCATCCCTCCGTGGCGGACCTCGGCGTCTCCGTCGTCGGCGTGCGTTTCTTCGGCATCACGCGCGGCGTCTTCCGTTACCTCGAACGCCTCGTCTCGCACAACGTCACCTTCCGCCTGCTCGCCCGCCTGCGCGCCTGGTTCTACGAAAAACTCGAGCCGCTCGCGCCCGCCCGCCTGATGGAATTCCGCGCCGGCGACTTGCTGACGCGCATCATCAGCGACGTGGGCGCGCTGGAAAATTTCTACGTGCGCGTCGTCTCTCCGCCGTTGACCGCCCTGCTCGTCGGACTCTTCACCTCCCTCTTCCTCGCCTCCCACGACCCCGCGCTGGGTTTGACCCTCGCTGGCTTTTTCCTCCTCGAAGGATTCCTCCTCCCCCTCCTCGCCCAGACTCTCAGCCGCCGCCCCGGAGCGGACCTCGTCACCCGCCGCGCCGACCTGCAATCCCAACTGGTGGACAACCTCCAGGGCCTGCCCGACCTGCTCGCCTATGGCCGCGGTCCCGACCGATTGGAGCGAGTCCAATCCATCGGCATGGATTATGGCCGCGCTCAAAGACGAATGGGACTCATCGCCGGCCTGCAATCCGGCTTCTCCACTTTGCTCACCAACCTCGGCATGTGGATCGTCCTCGCGCTGACCATCCCCCTCGTCGTCTCCGGCGAACTGACCGGCGTCATGCTCGCCCCATTGACCCTGCTCACCCTCGCATCCTTCGAAGCCGTCACCCCACTTCCCCTCGCCGCCCAAATGTGGAACTCGTCGCGCGAAGCCGCGCGCCGTCTGTTCGACGTGGTAGACACAACGCCAGTGATCAGTGAACAGCCTGCCCTGAGCGTAGCCGAGGGGTTATCAGTAATCAGTGAACAGCCTCCAATTACCAATTACAAATTACAAATCACCGACCTCACTTTCGCCTACCCCAACACATCCTCTCCCGCCCTCGACGGCGTGACCTTCAACCTCCGACCTTTGATCTCCATCGCCATCGTCGGGCCGAGCGGCGCAGGGAAAAGCACGCTGGTCAGTCTGCTGGCGCGCTTCTGGGAGTACGAGAGCGGCGAGATTCGCCTGGGCGGGCAATCGCTCCGATTGCTTGACCCGGCGCAGGTCCGCGCGCGATTCGCAGTTGTCTCACAGAACAGTTATTTCTTCAACACATCCATTCGCGAGAACCTGCGTTTGGGGCGTCCTAAAATGACAGAGGAAGAAATGGTCGCCGCGGCGCGGGCGGCGCAAATCCACGAGTTCGTCGCCGCGCTCCCGAAGGGCTACGACACCTTCATCGGCGAGCAGGGACTGCGCCTCTCCGGCGGAGAACGCCAGAGGCTGGCGATTGCGCGCGCCTTGCTCAAGGACGCGCCCATTTTGATTTTGGACGAACCCACCGCCAACCTCGACCCGCTGACCGAAAAGGATGTCCTTGCCACGTTGTTCGACCTCATGCGCGGACGAACCTCCCTGCTCATCACGCACCGGCTGGTGGGATTGGAAAGCATGAATGAGATTTTGGTAATGGACCGCGGCCGCATCGTGGAGCGCGGCTTCCACGCCGACCTGCTCGAAGCGGGCGGTTTGTATCGCCGTCTGTGGGATCTGCAAAACCGCATCATTTCAGCCGCGTAAAATAAGGCAGTATAATTTGCCCCACACCGACACCCCAGGGCCGGCCGCGCGCCTGTCCTTTTGGAGAACCCCATGGAATTCGAGCAACTCCTCAACCGCATTGACCTCCTCGAAAAACAATACCGCAAGGACAAGGAATCCTCCGCCGCGCTGGAGGCGCGTCTGCAATCCATCGAAACCAGCCTCGACTCGCTCGCCAAACAGTTCAAGACGCTGTCGAAGGATCTGGCCGAAGTGTCCGCCACCGCCTCGCGCCTCAACCAGTTCGACGATATCTTCGCCAAACAGCGCAGCGACATGAACGCCGCCGTGACCGACATCGAAAAGAAGGCGCAAAAGCGCGAGAAAGAGACTGCCCAGCGTCACAATGATGAACTGGAAAGACTTCACCGCGCCATCGAGGAAGTCCGCAAACTGGCCGACACCAGCGACATCCGCAAGCAGTTGAAAGACAAGATCGCCGAGGAAATTCGCATCACCCAGGCCGTCACCGATCTGCGAGCGCGCGTCGAAAGCATGGTGGAAATCCACGATAACCTCCAGCGGGCGCAAAAAGCCGGAGACGAGCTGCGCCGCCAGGACGTCAAGCGCGTGGCGGATATGGCCGGGGACATCGCCGCGCTGCGGAAACGTCTCGACGAGACGCGCGACAAAATGCAGTTGAACATTGACAGTCTCCGCAACGTGGAAAATCGCATGAACGAACTGCTCTCCAGCGAAACCGACCGCAAACAGGCGCAGGCTGTGTTCATTGACCAGCAAACCCGCGCCCAGGTCGAACGCGAGCGCGCCTGGAAGGAATGGAACGCGCGCGTGGACGAGTTCAAAAAACAGGCCGCCTCGCTCGACGCGCAGATCCGCGCCGCCGAGGACATCACCCGCGCCGCCAAACGCGCCCAGGACTCCTACGTGGAACTCAACCAAAAACTGGAACGCCGCATCAACGAAATTTCGGAAATGCAACGCCTCGGCGAGGAACGCTCGCGCCAAGAATGGACTTCCTTCAAGGCCGACGACCAGAAACGCTGGACGGCCCTCACCCTCACGCAGGAGGAAACCCTGCGCGAAGTGCGCGCCGCCGTGCAAACCGCGGTCGCGCGCGTGGAGGCATTCGAGGAGCCAGTTCAAACCGTGCAGGATCAACTCCATCAAACCACCGAGGCCACCGAACGTCAGTTGCAGGAACTGATGAACTGGGCGCACGAATGGCTCACCGGCTACGAGCGCATCATGGGCCACGGCAAAAAGCCCGCGAAGAAAACGAAATAGCCAAAATTGTATCGTTGCGAGGAGGGCGTTCTTCCCAACGAAGCAACCCCCTTCACTACGTTGGAGATTGCTTCGGGAGGAACACCCTCGCAATGACACATGCTATTCACTTTCATCTTTCATCTTTCATCTTTGAATTCCCATGCGCGTCATCGGCACCGCAGGCCACGTAGATCACGGCAAGTCCACCCTCATCGCCGCGCTCACCGGCGTCCATCCGGACCGGCTCAAAGAAGAGCAGGCGCGCGAAATGACGATTGACCTCGGCTTCGGCTGGCTGACCCTCCCGAACGGCGAGGAGGTCGGCATCGTGGACGTGCCGGGCCATCGCGATTTCATCGAGAACATGCTGGCCGGCATCGGGGGCATCGACGCGGCCCTACTCGTTATCGCGGCGGACGAGGGCGTCATGCCGCAGACGCGCGAACACCTCGCCATTCTCGACCTCTTGCAGATTCCCGCCGGACTCGTCGTGCTGACCAAGACCGATCTCGCCTCCGACTCCGATTGGTTGGGCCTGCTCGAAACCGACATTCGCGCCGCCCTGCGCGGCACGGCCCTCTCCGACGCCCCCATCCTGCGCGTCTCCGCCAAAACCAAAACCGGCCTCGACTTACTAATTACCAATATCCAAAACCTCTTGCAAGAAAAACCCGCCCGCCTCGACCTCGGACGTCCGCGCCTGCCGATTGACCGCGTCTTCACCATGAGCGGATTCGGCACCGTCGTCACCGGCACGCTCACCGACGGCGCGCTCGCCCTCGGAGACGAAGTGGAAGTTCTCCCCTCCGGCCAAAAGGGACGCGTACGCGGCTTGCAAACGCACAAGAAAAAAGAGGAACGCGCGGTTCCCGGTTCGCGCACGGCGGTCAACATTTCGGGCCTCTCCACCGAGGAGGTATCACGCGGCGAGGTGGTCACGCATCCCGGGCAATACCAATCCACGCGCCGCGCCGACATTCGCCTGCGACTCCTGAAAGATATTTCCAGTCCGCTCAAACATTCCAGCGAGGTCAAGGCGTTCCTCGGCACGGCAGAGACGATTGCCAACGTCCGCCTGCTCGGCGTGGACGAACTCGCGCCCGGCCAGGAGGGCTGGGCGCAACTCGAGTTACGCGATCCGCTCGTGGCCGTACGCGGCGACCGGCTGATCCTGCGCCGTCCCTCTCCCGGCGAGACGCTCGGCGGCGGCATCGTCGTTGACCCGCAACCGAAGGGCCGACACAAACGCTTCGACGAGGCCGTTCTCAAGTCGCTGGAGTCGCTGGCGCAAGGCTCGCCCGCGGATGTGTTGCTCGAAGCCGCGCTCGCCCTCGGCGCCGCGCCTGCCAAGGAAGTTGTCGCCCGCTCGCGACTCGAATCTGAACCGGCCGCGCGGGCCCTGAAAGAACTGCTCGACAACGGTCAACTGCTGGCGCTCGAAAACGGACAGCCATTAATTACCAATGACCAATTACTAATTACCCTCCCCCACTGGAATTCCCTGCGCGACAAAACCCTGCAACTCGTGGAGGCGCATCACAAATCCTTCCCGCTCCGCAAGGGGATGCCGCGCGAGGAACTCAAATCCAAACTCAAACTGACGCCGCGTGTCTTCAACGCTCTGGTAACGTTCAACGTTAAACGTTCAACATTGAATGAGGACGGCAGTCTGATCGCAATGCCCGGTCATACGATCACGTTCGATGCGCCTCAGCAGGCGCGGGTCGAGGGTCTGAAGCGGAAGTTCGCCGCGAATCCGTTTGGGCCGCCGAGCGTCAAGGAGTGTCAGGTCGAGGTCGGAGAAGAGGTCGTCGCGGCGTTGATCGAGATGGGTGAGTTGACTCTCGTCTCGCCGGAGGTCATCTTTCGCACGAAGGATTATGAAGCGATGGTAACGAAAGTCAAATCGGCCATCCAGCAAAAAGGACAGGCGACCCTGGCCGAAGTTCGCGATCTATTGGACACCACGCGCAAGTACGTGCAAGCCCTGCTCGAACATCTCGACGCGATCGGCGTCACGGTGCGGGAGGGCGACGCAAGAAGGTTGAAAAAATGATCGCCGCGTTGCGAAGTTGGTTGACTGCGCCGGTTTTCGAGAACGAAGATAAAACGCATCAGGCATATTTGTTGCACGTCATTTTGTGGACGCTGATCGCGGTCCCTTTCCCGTATTTGTTTTACGCGATCTTTCAAACGCCGGACCAACTTTCGCGCGTCCTGGCGCAGGCGGTATTTGGGGAAACGGTCAATATCGTCCTGCTCGCGGCTCTGCGCCGCGGCTACGTGCGCGAGGCTTCGGCGCTGCAAGTGGGATTTTTCTGGTTGTTCTTCACGGTCACTGCGTTCACCGGCACGGGCGTGCAGGGAGAGGCGTACCTGCTCGGGTATGGCATCGTGATCGCCATCGCCGGAATCCTGCTGGGGGGAAAGGGCGCCACGGTTTTCACCGTTTTGTCGCTCGTCTCCGGCGCGGCGATGGTGGTTGGTCACGAGCAAGGGATGATTGGAGCGGCGTATACCAGCGCTCCGTTGACCACGTGGGTCGTCAGCGCGGTCATGTTCCCGGTCGGCGCGACGTTACAGTACCTGGCCGCGCGCACAGTGAGGAACGCCCTGAACCGCGCCCGTTTCAGCGAGGAACGTTACCGTCAGATCTCGAACGTGACCAGCGATTACACCTTCTCCACCCGCGTGGACGAGAATGGGACCATGCAATTGAACTGGGTGGCCGGCGCCTTCGAACGCTTGACGGGTTATACATATGGAGAATATGTCGCCAAGGGCGGCTGGCATGCGCATCTTCATCCAGATGATATTAAAAAAGACGAGCGGGATACCGCGACGTTGAAAAAGAACGAGCAGGTGGTGACGGAGATCCGCACATTTCGCAAAGACGGCGAACTGCGCTGGGTGCGCGTGTACGCCCATCCCGTTTGGAACGCGGCTGAAAATCGGTTGGCCGGAATTGTGGGGGCCGTGCAGGACATCACCGAGCAAAAACGGGCCGAGGCGGATCGCGAATCCCTGATTCGCGAACTGGAATCCAAAAACGCCGAATTGGAACGGTTCACATACACCGTCTCGCATGATTTGAAATCGCCGCTGGTTACCATCACCGGGTTTTTGGGGTACATCGCGGAAGACATACGAGGAGGAAAACACGAAGATGCGCTTAACAATCTTGGTCGCATCGCGAGCGCGGCGCGCAGAATGCAGGAGCTGTTGAATGACCTGCTTGAACTTTCACGCATCGGCCGTTTGACCAACCCTCCTGCGCTTATCCCGTTCGAGCAGATCGTCCGCGAGGCGCTCGACATGGTACAGGGCGCGTTGAGCGAAAAGCGCGTCCAAGTGGACATTCAGGAGGGCCTGCCCACCGTCAGCGGCGACCGCCTGCGGCTGGTGGAAACGATGCAAAACCTGCTGGAAAACGCGATCAAGTTCATGGGCGGGCAGTCCGCGCCGCGCATTCAGATTGGCATGAGCGGCTTGGATGCGGACAAGAAGGGGATTTTCTTCGTGCGCGACAATGGTCAGGGTTTCGACCCTCAATTTTCCGAGCGTATCTTCGGCCTGTTCAACAAACTCGAAGTGCACTCCGAAGGGACCGGTATCGGCCTGACCCTCGTGAAGCGCATCGTGGAATTCCACGGCGGGCGCGTGTGGGCCGAGTCGGAACCTGGCGAGGGCGCGACGTTTTACTTTACGCTGCCGGTAGTATCCAACCACTAAAAGGAGTTTCCATGTGCGGACGTTTCACCTTAACCGTTGACCCAGCCGACCTGCAAGAGGCCTTCCCCGACACGGCCTTCCCGCCCAAGTTTGCGCCGCGCTTCAACATCGCGCCGACGCAACCCATCCTCGCCATTCCCAACGACGGCAAAAATGCGGCAGACTTTTTCGTGTGGGGGCTGATCCCCTCGTGGGCGAAAGACCCATCCATTGGGAACAAACTCATCAATGCCCGCGCCGAAACGTTGGCGGAGAAACCGTCCTTTCGCGGCGGATTCAAATACAAGCGCTGCCTCATCCTCGCGGACGGATTCTACGAGTGGAAGGTTGTCCCCGACCAAAAAGCGAAAATCCCGCATTTCATCTTCCTCAAGGGCCGCGAGCCTTTCGCCTTCGCCGGTCTGTGGGACGAGTGGCACGGCCCGGACGGCGGCTCGCTCCGTTCTGCGACGATCATCACCACCGAACCGAACGAACTGATGGCGACCATACACAACCGCATGCCCGTCATCCTGCACCCGCGCGATTACGCCCGCTGGCTCGATCCCTCGCATCAGACTCCCGCCGACTTGACTCCCCTGCTCCGGCCCTTCCCCGCCGACCAAATGTCCGCGCACCCCGTCTCGACCCTCGTCAACTCGCCGGGGAATGACCGCCCTGAATTGGTGGTTCCAGCGTAGGGTACACACGCCACGCGTTGCCACCTCTCTCCCCGCTGGCTTAACGCCGCATAAGTTTCCCGCTTGACTTCACTTTTCGGCTTTGTTATGATGAAAAACGATGGAACCTGAATTTAGAGAAGACGCGCCACAGCCGCCGGAGCAAACGCCCCCGCCTGTGGATGCCCCCCAAAAAACCAAAGCGCCGCGCCGCAACCGCCTAGCCGAATGGATGAACGCCCTGCTTTCGCTCGGACTCGGCGAAACGATGGTGCGCGTCGGCACCACGGTTCTTTCGTTGACCTTGATCGGCGCGGCCATCTGGTTGTTGCAGGTTTTCAACCGACAAGTTCCTCTGGAACTGAAGACGCGCCCGGCCTTCGCCTCCGGCCCCACGCCCACGGTCTTTGTGGACCCGAACCTGATTCCGCCTCCCATGGGAATCAGCATTCCCGGCGTGATGCGGCAAGCCGACCCGCACACCAACATTCCCACCCGCCCGCGGCAGGACATCATCAAGTACACGGTGGTGGAAGGCGATTCGGTCTTTGGGATCGCTGAAAAATTCGGCCTGAAACCGGAGACCATCCTGTTTGGCAACTACACTGTCCTGGCAGACGACCCGCATTATTTGAGAGCGGGCCAGGAATTGAACATCCTGCCGGTGAACGGCGTGTACTACGAATGGCTGGGCGGCATCGCTTTCGATCAGTGGGCGGCATTCTTCGGCGTCACCGCCGCGGACATTATCGAATATCCTGGTAACCACCTCGATCTGAACACGATCGGCGATTACACCAACCCAAACATCGAACCCGGCACCTGGCTGATCATCCCCGGCGGCAAACGCAACATAAATAATACGTGGAACGCGCCGCTCGGCATGACGCGCGAAAATGCCGCCATCGCCAGCGAAATGGGACCCGGCGCGTGCGGCGCCATTTCCGGCGGCTCGGTGGGATACGGCACATTCGTCTGGCCAACCAACAAGCACTACCTCTCCGGGTATGATTACCAGCCTCCCATTCACTGGGGCATTGACATTGCCGGAAGTCTGGGAGAGGGCGTCTACGCCGCCGATGCGGGCGTGGTGGTATACGCCGGTTGGAACAAATACGGGTACGGCAATATGATCATGATTGACCACGGCACCGACTTCCAAACCCTGTACGCCCACTTAAGCGATATCGCCGTCGGTTGCGGCCAAAGCGTTGGACGGGGTGATATCATCGGCGCCATCGGTTCGACGGGCGCGTCCTCCGGCGCGCACCTGCATTTCGAGATCCGCACCACCACGTACTTCGTCAACCCGTGGGATTACCTGCCGCCGCCCTAGGTCCTCACCCCCGGCCCTCTCCCAAAGAAGGGAGAGGGGGGTCAAGAAAAAAGGCTTGCAGAACAAACTTCCCTCGGCTATAATGCCGCTTGTTCGGGCGCATAGCTCAGTTGGTTAGAGCGCTACTATCACACAGTAGAAGTCCGGGGTTCGAGTCCCTGTGCGCCCACCAGTTTCAAAAAACCAGGCTTCTCGAAGAAGCCTGGTTTTTGGTTATAATCCCCACACCATGACCACCCGCACCAACGAACAATGGCTCGCCGACCTCCAAACCGACGGTCCCGCGCGTGAAGCCGCGCTGGAGGATTTACGCGCCGTCGTGATGAGCGGATTGCCCTACGCGCTCTCGCGCTGGGTCTCCTCCGCCGACCCGCAGTTCAACGCGCTAGTGGAGGAAGTGGCCCAGGAGACTCTCGTTCGCACGCTCAGCCGCCTGCACACCTTCGAGGGGCGCAGTCAATTCACCACTTGGGTGCACAAGATCGCCATCCGCATCGCCCTCTCGGAACTGCGCCGCAAACGCTGGCGCGACTCCTCCCTCGATGAGTTGGTGGATGACGAGGAAGCCCCGGCCCCCGAAAGCCTGCTCGAAGATTCCAACGCCGGCCCGGAGACCTCCGTCGAGCGCGCCGACATGATGACGCGCATCCGCCGCATCATCGCCGAGGAACTGACCGACCGCCAGCGCGAGGCTTTGGTCATGCTCGGCGTGCAGGATGTGCCAATGGAAGAGGCCGCCCGCCGCCTGAAAACGAATCGCAACGCCCTCTACAAACTCCTGCACGACGCCCGCCTGCGCCTCAAACGCCGCCTCTCCCTGGAGGGACTCTCCGCGCAGGAAGTATTGACCGCTTTCGAGGAAAGGTAAGAAACTCCGCCGGCTTATCGTCAATCCAAAAGGTTAATATGAAATTAAAGGACTTGCTCAAACAATCAGGCCGCAAACCCGCCGGGCCGAACCCCTCCGGCGAATTGACCGACGCCAACGTGCGGGACTTGATTCATTTCCTCGAAACCGCCGAACTGGATTGCGAGCAGGTCTTCAAGACTTTGGATGTGTACGCCGAGAGCGAAATCCGCCACGAAGACGCGGCGCGGCTGATGCCGCTTGTCCGCGATCACCTCAACATGTGTCACGATTGCTGCGACGAGTATGAAGCCTTGCTAGACGTGCTGGCGAATGCGAGCAAGGCGTAATGCAAATTGCCGATTTGCGCCACAACAAAAAACCAGGTTTCTGTGGGAAACCTGGTTTTCGTTTTATTCGTGGAACAACTTCTCCCCCGCCCGAATGGGAACCTTGAGTCGATTTTCGAACGGCGTGAGCGGGCAAGACCAGGCCTCGTTGTACGCGCAATATGGATTGTAAGCCAGGTTGAAATCCACCAAAAAACGATTCCCGCCCAGCGGCTCCGGCTCGAGGTAGCGGCCGGCCGGATACGTTTCCTTGCCCGCCAGCGAATCGACAAAAGGCAGGAAAAAGCCATGATCGGCTTCGTAAATCGTCAGTTGCGCGGACCGGCCTTCCACCTCGAATATGAACGCGCCATGCCGAATGTACTCGCGCGCATCGCCCGTGGAGGTCTGCGCTTGAATTGCCTCGCGGCCGGGGATCAACGCCAAGTCCACTGTGAACCGGAGGGCCGGATTCTCCTCGAAATAGGCAAGCCCGCGAAAGGTCCGTTTTTGAGCCGCCGTCAGCGGGCTTTGGGGATGGTTGGCGAAGAAGTCATCCTTCTCCGCGCGAAAGCGTTCCAGGTCGGTCATGGTTCCTCCAACGCCGGTTAGACAGGCCGGCCCATGCGTTCCTTACAACCTCCACAGACCTCTTGCAATTTCTCCTATGTTGTGCTATTTTTGTCCCGATGGAAAGTCAGAAATCCGTGCTGATTGTGGAAGACGAAGTGGAAGCCGCCGAACTGTTCGCGGAAATGATGCGCGTCAACGGATTCCGCGTGTTGAAAACCTACGGCAGCGCCGCCGCCATTGATATGGTCGCCACCGAACTTCCCGACCTGGTCATTCTCGACATTATGATGCCCGACGTGTCGGGGTTGGAAGTGTTGCGCTTCATGCGCCGCGAGCCGAATTTGAAAGATACGCCTGTCATCATCGTTTCCGCCAAGAGCATGCCCGCCGACATCAAGGTCGGAATGGAAGCGGGCGCGTCCATGTATCTCACCAAACCGGTCGGATACCAGGATCTGAAACAGGCGGTGGAACGCCTGACCGCCTCCCCCGCCTGAGTATGCCTTCCCTGCGCGCGTTCATCGCCGTTGAAATCCCCCCCTCGATCCAACAAGCAATCTTTGCCTGCGCCGGCGAGTTGCGCCGTTTACTCGGGCCGGGGATCGTTCGCTGGGTTCCGGCGGAAAACCTGCACCTGACCCTTAAATTTTTGGGCGACATCTCGCCCGCCAACGTGAACCTGCTCTCGAACATGCTGACGACGGAAGCCGCGCGCTTCGCGCCGTTTCCCATGCGCATCCGCGGACTCGGTTCCTTCCCGACCCCGAAACGGGCGCGCGTGATCTGGATCGGAATCCACGCCCCGGCCACGCTCGAGTCGCTGGCGCACGGAATCGAAACAGCCTGCGTGCGTCTCGGCTACGAAGCGGGGGACCGTCCCTTCTCCCCGCATCTGACCATCGGACGCGTGAAGCAACCCCTCTCCAGCGCCGAACAGCAGACCCTGCGCGCCGCGCTGGAGGGAGCCCGCGTGGGCGAACTGGGCGTCATCCAGGTTGAATGGATCCACCTGCTCAAAAGCGAACTGAAACCGTCCGGCGCGGAATACACCCGTCTCTTCTCCGCGCCGTTCAAAGCCGCTTAACTTTCCGTCATTGCGAGCGAAGCCAAGCAATCCCCTTCTCGTACGCGGAGATTGCTTCGGGAGCGCCCTCGCAATGACGGGCTACCCACATGAGGTGAAATGCTGAAATCGCTCGAACTTGCCCGCGCCATCGTCAACGCCCTGGAAGACAAGAAGGGCGAAGAAATCCTGCTGATTGACATCAAGGATGTCGCTTCGTTTACCGATTATTTCGTCATCTGCAACGGCACCAGCGACCGCATGTTGAACGCGCTCGCCAAGGGCGTGCATGAGACGATCAGCAAGGAACATAAAAAGAAGGGCCGCGTCGAGGGCGATCCCGCCGGGGGTTGGATGGTTCTCGATTACGGCAGCGTGGTCGTTCATCTCTTCTCGCCCGACCAGCGCGACTATTACCGGCTGGAAGAACTGTGGCAGGAGGGGAAGGTGCTGTTGAAAGTGCAGTAGTAAAATGGTGGAGCGGAACGTTGTTCCGCTCCACATTGTTATATGCAAGATCCATTTTCCTCGGAGGGCTCAAATGGACGCAAATTCCGCCTACGATATGAAATCCGTCAAACTGCCGTACCTTGCGGGCGCGGCGCTGAAGCTGTTTGTGAGCGCGCTCGAAGGGCCGCTGGGAGGCGCGTTGATTCCCAACCTGATGCAAAGCGCGGGGATTACGGAGTTTCGCAAAAAACACTTCGACGAAGCGCCGACGAATTTGCCGATTCACTTCACAGGCGCGCTCGCGACCGAGGCCGCGGCTGTGCCGGAGGCGGAGTGGCCGAAGGGATCCAAAAGCGGGCCGGGGTTTAAGTTCGCGAGCGCCTGGGACTACGCGGCGGCTTATAAAAGCGGGGCCGCTTCCCCTGAGGAAGTCGCGACGCGCGTCCTCGAGGCGATCGAGGCGAGCAATGCGGCGAATCCGCCGTTGCGGGCCATCGTCAACGTCAAGCGCGAGGAGGTGTTGCGGATGGCGCGCGAGTCGGCGGAGCGTTACAAGCAGGGACGCGCGCTCGGTCCGCTGGACGGAGTCCCGGTGGCGGTGAAAGAGGAACTGGACATGACGCCCTACCCCACCACGGTTGGGACGGCGTTTTTGGGCAAGTCGCCCGCAACAGAGGACGCGACGGTTGTGGCGCGCATGCGGGCCGCGGGCGCGTTGCTGATCGGCAAAGCCAACATGCACGAGATCGGCATCGGCGTGACGGGACTCAACCCGCATCACGGCGCGACGCGCAACCCGTATAACCCGGCGCATTACACGGGCGGAAGTTCGAGCGGATCGGCGACCGCGGTGGCCGCGGGATTCTGCCCCATCGCGATCGGCGCGGATGGGGGCGGCTCAATCCGCATCCCTTCTTCGTTTTGCGGCGTGGTGGGACTCAAACCCACCTTCGGGCGCGTGAGCGAGTTCGGCGCGGCGCCGTTGTGCTGGAGCGTGGCGCATGTCGGCCCGCTCGCGGCCAGCGTAGCGGACCTGGCTCTCGGCTACGCGGCGATGGCCGGCCCCGACCCGAGGGAATCGAATTCGTTGCACCAGCCCCTGCCCACGTTGACGGGTTGGGATAATGCCGACATCAAAGGCCTGCGCATCGGCGTGTTCTGGCCGTGGTTCCGTCATGCCAGCGCGGAGGTGGTTGCCGCATGCGAGGCGGCGCTCAAACAATTCGAGGGTCTGGGCGCGGACGTGCGCGAGATCGTCATCCCCGATTTGGAGGCGGCGCGCGTGGCGCATCTGGTCACCATCGCCGGTGAAATGGCGCAGGCCATGGACAAGTACCGCGCGGAACATCACAAGGAGCACGGGCTGGATGTGCGCACGAACCTGACGCTGGCGCGCGCGTTCAACGCCATGGACTATGTGAAGGCGCAACGCGTCCGCACGCGTTTGATGGAGCATTTCAAGCGCGCTTTCGAGTCGGTGGATGTGATCGTCACGCCCTCCACCGGCGTGGCCGCGCCGCTCATTCCCGCCTCGGCCCTGCCCGACGGCGACTCGGACCTGACCACTCTCTCGGAGATCATGCGCTTCGCCCCTCCCGCCAACCTGGCCGGTCTGCCCGCCATCTCGTTCCCCGCCGGGTACGCCGCCAACGGTCTGCCCGTGGGGATGCAAGCCATCGGTCGCGCCTGGGACGAGGTGACGTTGATTCGTTTGGCGCTGGCCGCGGAGGGGGTGGTGGAGAGGAAAGCGCCGAAGGTGTTTTATAAGTTGTTGTAAAGATTAGGATTGGCTGTATAATCTGTTTAGGCAAATATCAGAAACGTTGAGGAAAGGAGGCGCAAGACCATGTTCACATGCTTTCGCATCGTCGAGGTCTTCATGTTTCTGGCTGGTCTGTATGGATTAGTGACCGGCAAAATCAAGCTAACCAAGCAAATTGCTCTGGAGGGCAAACGAGCTCGAGTCACAAGTTTGTTTTTCATTGCGCCACTTCCCCTTATTCTGTTGCTAACTCTAATACTGAAACCTGATCTCGGAGCCCCATTGGGAACTCCCGAGAGCAACATTGTGATGTTGGTAGACATCGCTAACCCGATTCTTGTATTTGGAGCGTTGGTTGGCGCAGTTATCTACGCTGCAATTTCTAAGCCCAAAACCATGTAGCAAACAAGGCTATAACCTGCGAGTTCTCAGAAACACAGTCATCACGAGCGCCCCTGAGCCAATCATCGGACTCGTCATCCTTTTCAAGCATTCGCTTCGCGTGACTTCGGGTTTTTCCTGCTCCCAAGCATTACCCACTTGTGCAAAACTTGACGAAGCGCCTGCCCGGCCAATCACTGCGATTGAAATCTTGAGTATCGGGGGAACGCCAAGCGTCCAACCGACGTTAACCGTCCATGCCCTTCACCCCCGCGCAAATAAAACTCGTCCCGCAGACCATGTTCCTGCGGGACGACTTTTCTCTATTCTCTACTCTCTATTTTTCAAACACCCACCGATCCACTTCCCTCTTCCACTCCACCAACTCTTCCTTCTTGAACCACAGCGCCACTTCCTTCTCGCCGTTCTCCACCGTGTCGGAGGCGTGGGTCAGGTTGCGGCCCACTTCGAGGGCAAAGTCGTGGCGGAGCGAACCCGGCGCGGCTTCGGTCGGACGCGTGGCGCCCATCGTCTGGCGGATGGCGGCGACCGCGTTCGGTCCTTCCCAGGCCATCGCCATCACCGGCGCGGACGTGATGTACGCGATCAGGCCGTCGTAAAAGGGTTTGCCCTTGTGAATGGCGTAATGCGTCTCGGCCAGTTCCCTGCTCACGGCCATAAACTTCGCGGCCACGAGACGCAGGCCGCGCCGCTCGAGGCGGGAAATCACTTCACCGACCAGCGCGCGCTGCACGCCGTCAGGTTTGACAAGTACTAACGAACGTTCCACAGAGTCCTCCAAAACAAAGATTCACAGAAACCCGGTTTCTCCAAGAAACCGGGTTTCTGCTTTTAGCGTAAAAGTTCTTCCGCCTTGGTATACGCGTCGAGCGCGTCTTGCAGGCGGTTGGCGCGCATGTAGGCGTCGCCGAGGGTTTGCCAGATCGAGACTTCCACCGGGAAACGATAGAGGGCTTCTTTGAGGTCGAAGGTCACTTCTTCCAAGAACTTGCCCTTGCGAATCAACGCCTCGTACGCGTGGAGCGCGTCGGGGACGCGGGCGTGTTCCATGTGGTCGCGCGCGCCGGCCAGGGCCGGGTCCACCATAGGCGGGAGCATACCGGTTCGTTTGAGTTTGGCGCGATCCACCGCGGGCATTTCGGACTTCTTGCGCGGCGCGGGTTTGGGCGGCTTGGGCGAAGGGACAGGCTCTTCCGCGCGCGAGGGCGCGGCGACAGGCATCGGCGCGGGCGGCGAAACGGGTACCGCCGGAGCGGGTTTGGCCGCTTTCGGCGGTTCAACGACGCGCGGCGATTCGGGTTTGACAGGTTCCGCGACTTTCGGGATTTCGGGCATCCAATCGCTGGGACGCGTTGGCTCGGGCAACCCTTCCTCCTCCATCCTAGCTTCCTCTTCCTTCAACCAGCTCGGCAGATCCTCGGAGGCAGGTTGGCGGGCCGGCTCTTGATCGAGGCCGCGCAGCCACGAGGGCAGGTCGGCTTCGACGGCGGGTTCGGCCAGCGAATCCGTGACGGGCGGCGTGACCTCGATCTCGCCGGACCACAACGACTCTTGCGGTTTTTCCTCTTCGGCCTCGAGATTGCGCAACCACGCGCTGGTTTGGTCGGTGGAGGAGACCTCTTCGACGGACGCGAATCGGCCGCGATCTTCGGGCAAGGGCCAGGCCGGCGCGGCGGTCGGTTCTTCGCGCACAGGTTCGGCCAGAGACGTCTCAACCGTTGTCTTGGCCTGCTCCACCCATTCGGGCGGCGTATCAACGCGCTCGTTCGGATTGGTAATCAGTTCTTCGGCTTTGGCGCCTTGCTTGGCCGCCAGGCTCTCAAGCCAAGCCATGGCCGCGTCCTGGTCGGCGGCGGAAGTGCCGAGATCGCCAATGGACGGTCCCAACCCGGCAGGTTGCGGCGCAGTCGGTTCATACTTCGAAGGTTCGCTGGAAGAATCGCGCATAGGTTCCACCTTGGCGGGTTCAGATTCAATTGATTCGGCGGGAGCCGAGGGCTGGTCGAGGCTCGACAACCAATCGGGCAGGTCCGCGGCAGTGTTCGGGACGGCGGCCGCGCCAGCCGGTTCGCCGAGGCTGGATAACCAATCGGATTCGCCGGCCACAGGCGTCGAAGGGGCCGGTTCGCTGGGAGACTCGCCGAGACTCGAAAGCCAATCGGGCAATTCCCCTTTCTCAGCCGGTTGGGCCGGCGGATACTTTGGTTCGCCCATGCTTGCCAACCAGTCGGGCTGACCAGCGGCGGAGGCAGGCGGCGCGACGGGTTCGCCGAGTTTGCTCAACCAATCATCGTCGCTGTCCGTTGACGTGGGTTCCGGCTCGGTTGCGACGGTGGGAGCCATGGCCTTCACCCAATCGGGCAGTTCGCCTTTTTCGATGCTTTCTGACGGTTGGGCCGGCGTTTCGAGAACCTGCGCGGACTCGTCAAACGCGCCGGTGGATTCGGCCCACCCTGCGTCGCGCAAAAAGTCGGGGATGGATTCCTCGGCCGGGGCGGGCGCGCCCGCTTGGGGTCCCATGGCGTCGCGCAGCCAATCGGGCTGGGCGGCCATCGCGCTTGGGCTTGTCCCGGCGGGCAGGCCGAGCGAATCCTTCCAGTCCAACAACGGTTCGACGGCATGTCCCTTGAATTCCAATCGTTCGATCATCACGGCGTTATCGGCCACTTCCTCCGATTGGAAGATGGAGCCGGGAGAGTACGAGGCGTAGGGGTCGAGTTCCACCACGCGGCCGCGATAGGTCGGCACGCTGTCGGCCATGCCGGTGCCGGGCAGGATCTCGACCAGAATGCGGTTGGCGTTCAGGCAAAACGGAGCGCGGCTGAGTAACCGAGAACAAGCCTCGGTGGCCTCCACTTTTTGGCCGTTGCGGAAATACGCCAGGGCCAGCAGGGCCTGCATGTCGGCGCGATTTTCATCGTCAGACAACACCGAGCGAATCTCGCCGATGGCTTGCGGATACAACTCACCCTGCACGTACATGTGCGCCAGCGCGCCGCGCGTGAGGCGGATCTTGTGCGGCTCCATGCCGTCGCGACGGCCATAGAGGCGCTGGAGCTCGGATTGGATGGCGGCGTTGGAGGGTTGGGTCTCGAAGGCGCGCTCCATGTGCCAGATGGTATCTTCGAGTTTTTTCTGCTCGTCGTTGATGATGCTCAACCCCACATGCGAAACAAAATCATCGGGCGCGGCCATCAAAACGCGTTTGAACACATCCGCGGCCTCGTTGTAATGATGCGCTTCCAGGTAGGCCTTGCCCAACATGCGGTAGGCGTCGAGGAATTTGGGGAAGGTTTTGAGAATGTGGCGACAGTGCGCGATGGCTTCGTCGGTGTTGCCGCGTTCGATGAGCGTCTCAATATCTTTTATATATGTACGCAGGGGTATTTTCGCCATGGCGTCGGCTCCTGAGGCAAGTATGCCTTATTCTTAAAATTAACGCAAGGACTCCGGGGTCATTCATAGAACAAGGGCAGGGGCGGGACGGGAAAATCGCTAATGGCGTGCGCGGCCTGGGCGGAGGCGATGGCGTCTTCCAGTTTCTTTTTGTCGTTGGCGTGGACGGTGAAGAGGGGATCGCCGACGCGGATTTTGTCGCCCACTTTGCGGTGGATGACGAATCCGACCGCGTAATCAATGGGATCGGTCTTCTTGGCGCGGCCGGCCCCCAACGCGACAGAGGCCTCGCCCACGCGTCGGGCCTGAACGCTCTCAACGTATCCGCTACGAGAGGCGGTCACCGTCTCCACCAAGCTGGCGCGCGGCAATTTATCGGGGTCATCCACGTAACTCACGTCCCCGCCCTGGGCCTGCACGAGTTGGCGGAATTTAGCGAAGGCGGAACCGTCGGCCACGGATTTTTCGGCCAGGGCGCGGCCGGTTTCGAGGTCTGGGGTGGTTTCGCCGAGGACGAGCATGTGCGCGGCTACGTGCAGACAGTGTTCACGAAAGTCGGCGGGACCTTTGCCGTGCAGGGTGTTTATGGCCTCACGCACTTCGAGGGCGTTGCCCACTGCGCAACCGAGGGGTTGGTTCATGTCCGAAAGCAGGGCTGTCACTTTGCGCCCGGCGAGTTCGCCGATCTGGGTCATCAACGTAGCCAGTTCGCGGGCCTCATCGAGATTGGTCATAAACGCGCCGTTGCCCACTTTCACATCCAGCACCACCGCGTGCGCGCCGCCAGCGATCTTCTTGCTCATCACCGAGGAGGCGATCAACGGAATGGATTGCACTGTGCCAGTCACGTCGCGCAGGGAGTAGAGTTTGCCGTCGGCGGGAGCCAGGTCTTTGGATTGGCCGCACAGCACGACGCCGATTTCTTTTAATTGACGCTCGAACTCCTCGGTGGTCAAATCCACGCGATAGCCGGGGATGGACTCCATTTTGTCGAGCGTGCCGCCGCTAAAGCCCAGTCCGCGCCCAGACATTTTGCCAACGGGCAATCCGCACGCGGCGACGGCCGGCAGGACAACCAGGCTGGTCTTGTCGCCCACGCCGCCGGTGGAATGTTTGTCCACCGCGATCTTGACCACGTGCGACATGTCGAGCACTTCGCCGGATTGGGCCATGGCGAGGGTCAGGTCGGTCACTTCGCGGGGGGTCATGCCGTTGAGCAGAACGGCCATCGCCCAGGCCGCGGCCTGGTAATCGGGAATGTTCCCATTGACCAAGCCTGTTACAAAGAAGCGAATCTCTTCGGGGGTGAGCTCTTGTTGATCGCGTTTTTTGATGATGATGTCTATAGCGCGCATAGGTTGCCTCTGGCGCTATTTTATCACCTAACCCCCGGCCCCTTTCTCCTCCAGGGAAGGGGAGTTAATGCTGCAAACAGACGATCAGGTCGCGGACGGGGCCTGGGGGGTCGGTGGGGGTGATGGCGAGGACGGGGATGGAGGGGATGATGAAGACTTCGCGCGTGTCGCCGATTTTCCAGTGGCGCGGGAGGAGGCCGACGGCGGTCGGGTCGGAATTGAGGAGGTCGGACATTTGCTGGGGGTCGGTAGCGAGGTGAGCGGAGGAGGCGATATTCCAGCCGCGCATGACGGTCTGCTCGAAGATGGATTGGATGTCGGCGGAGGAGTCGTAGACCCAGGGTTGGAGGGAGGGGTTGCCGCGGCCGGCGAAGAGGTCGCGCGCCCCGTCAAGGGTCAGGGTTTGAAGCGGGCTGGCGCGGTGGACAACGATAAGGAGGTCCTCCACGTCAATTTGGTAGGCAGGGGTGGTGAGTCCGCGCGATTCGCCGACGCGCAAGAGAATTTGCGGAGAGTCCGGCGTGAGGTTCAGGATGACCGAGACGGAGTCGGCGCAATCGTAAAGTTCCGAGAGCCAGGGCCGGGCGGCGGGAGTCGCGTAGACGGCGACGAGGGAAGGAGTCGAAGGGGAAGGAGTCGCGCAGGAGGAAAGAAAGATGAGAGATGAAAGATGAAAGATGAAGAGGAGGCGTTTCATGTGAGGAGAAACGAGGCGGCGAGGGCGAGGGTTCCGACAACGGCGCAATACGCGGCGAAGATGTAGAGGGAGTGTTTGCTCAAGTAGGCGATGAGCCATTTGATGGCGAACCAACCCACGAGGGCGGCGGCGATAAATCCGAGCGCGAGTAGGGGCAGGAAGGAGGCGAGGTCGGGCATACGAATCACGTCGAGCATTTCGTACGCGCCCGCGGCCAGCATGACCGGGACCGACATGAGGAAGGCGAAGCGCGCCGCGGCGGGACGGTCGAGGCCGCGCAACATGCCGCCGGAGATGGTCGTGCCACTGCGCGAGGCGCCGGGGAAGACCGCGATAACTTGCATGAGGCCGATGAAGAGCGCGTCGAACCAGGTCATGGAATTGAGGGCGCGATACTTTTTGGTCAGCGCTTCGGCGAGGGTGAGGAGAACAGCAGCAGTGAAGAGGCGGATGGAGGCCTCGAGGAGAGGGCGCTTGAATAACTCTTCCACGGCGTCTTTTAGAAAATAGCCCGCAAGGAGAGCGGGGATAGTGGCGAGGAGGATGTAGAGGCCGAGGTCGCGTTCGGGGGTTGCATGTCGAAAGTCGAAGGTCGCCTTGAGGATGGAGAGCAAATCTTTCCAATAAAACGCGAAGAGAGAGACGAGCGTGCCGAGTTGAACGATGACGAGGAAGGAGAACATGGCGCCGCTGGCGGGGAGGCCGAGCAGGTTTTGAGCGATGAGCAAATGCGCGGTGGAGGAGACCGGAATGAATTCGGTTAATCCCTGAACGATGCCGAGCAGGAGGGCGTGGAGGAGGGTCATGTGGGTTCCGATAAACCCGGAAGTAGAACTTCCGGATTCCAAGTGAAATGTGGCGGGATTGGATTCCCAAAATTCTACTTTGGGAACGATGGATTCATTTTACCCCAACCACTTTTTGCAGACCAATCTCAAACGGCAGGCGGACGATTCCGTTCTCCGTGACGATGGCTGAAATCAAACGGTTCGGCGTGACGTCGAAAGCGGGGTTGCGCGCCCGGGCATTGCGCGGCGTCACCGGCTCGCCCTGGAATTGCAGACCGAGCACTTCCTGTGGATCGCGCTCCTCGATGGGGATGAGTCCGCCGTGCGCGAGGGAGAGGTCAATGGTGGAGGTGGGGACGACCGCGTAGACAGGGATATTGTTGTCGTGCGCGGCGAGGGCGAGCATGTACGTGCCGATCTTGTTGGCCACGTCGCCGTTGGCGGCCACGCGGTCCGCGCCGAAGAAGACCTTTTGCGCCCCTCCGGTTTTCAAAAAATGACCGGCCGCGTTGTCGCTGATGATCTCGTAGGGGATGCCGTACTGCTCCAACTCCCAGGCGGTGAGACGCGACCCCTGCAAGCGCGGACGGGTCTCGTCCACCAGCACGTGCACGCGTTTGCCCTGCTCATGCGCCATGCGAATCACGCCGAGGGCTGTGCCATAGTCCACGGCGGCGAGCGCGCCCGTATTGCAGTGATGGATAATCGTGTCGCCGTCGGCGATCAAGTCCGCGCCGTGACGCGCCATGCGGAGGTTGATGTCCACGTCTTCATCGGCGAGGCGTTGGGCTTCGGTCAAAAACAACTCTCGTAACTCATCCATTGAGAGCAGGTTCATCGTCCCGTACGCGATACGCATGACCCCGTCCACCGCCCACGCTATATTGACGGCAGTTGGCCGCGCAGATTTCAGGAGGTTCGCCGCCGCGTCGAGATCGCCGAGTAATTCGAGACGATTTTGAGCGGTGGATTCGCGTGCGGCAAGGGCGAGACCGAACGCGGCCGCGACTCCGATGGCGGGCGCGCCGCGGATGGTCATGTTCTGGATGGCTTGCGCAACTTCGGCAGGAGTTGTACAGGTCACGAAGTCCAACGCGTTCGGGAGGCGGCGCTGGTCTATCATTTTGACGGAGTTGTCTTCCCAGAAGATGGTTCTCATGGAGGATGGTTAATGGATCATGGTTAATGGATCATGGTTAATGGATCATGGTTGATTGTTGGGGCGCTCCTCTGAATCATTAAGGAGGTAAAGCGCGGGTTCTTCGCGAATAGTGTAGCTTGCTGGCATTTCTTTTTCGCCTTGTTTGGAACGTTTGAGATAAGCGACGTAGTTATTGAGTTGCTTGCCGAGGGATTCAGCCTGGACCGTCATTCGATTGAAGATTTCATCCGGGAGAAATCCCAATTCCTTTGCGAGTGATAGGTGACTTTGAACTTCTGTCAATGAGCCACGAGCAATATAACAAAAGCGAACATTGTCAAGAAAATGGTAGCGGCCATGTCCCTCCGCTATGTTTGCAGGAACACTGGCTGCGGCGCGTTTCAATTGATCTGCCAGGTTATATTTCTCGCTGGCTGGCAAAGCAGGAATAACTGCTTTGTAAACCACAATGGCAAAATCCTTCGCCCTTACCCACACATCTAATTTGTCCAAATTCATCACTGTCATATCATCCTCCATTAACCATGATCCAGTCTTCTCTCCGCATTCCCCCTCCATTGACTCAACAACTCCGGCACGCGTGACTCGAACGAGCCATCGGAAATATAGCCGCGGATGGACTCCATCAGCCGAATCAACGCGCGCAAATTGTGAATGGACAGCAACGTGCCTGCCAGTAATTCTTTCGCTACGATCAGGTGACGGATGTAGGCGCGCGAGAACGTTTTGCAGGTGTAGCAGTCGCAGGTCTCGTCAATGGGATTGGGGTCGCGGGCGAACTCGGCATTCATCATGTTCAGGCGGCCCTCGGGGGCGAAAGCCGAGTGGTGACGCGCCAGCCGCGTCGGCAGGACGCAGTCGAAGATGTCAATGCCGCGGGCGACGCCGTTGATCAAATCTTCGGGAGCGCCGACGCCCATCAGGTAGCGCGGCTTGTCCTCGGGCAGGAGGGGAGTCACCACATCGAGCATGGCGTGCATTTCTTCCTTCGTCTCGCCCACGGAGAGTCCGCCGATGGCGATTCCCGGGGTGTCAAGGGAAGCAATGAACCGGGCCGACTCCGCCCGGAGGTCCGCGTTGACGCCGCCCTGGACGATGCCGAAGAGGGCCTGGTCGGCGCGTCGTTTGGCGCGCAGGGAGCGTTCGGCCCAGCGGTGAGTCCGTTCCATGGCGACGCGGCTGTAGTCATGGTCGTTGGGATCGGAACATTCGTCAAAGGCCATGATGATGTCCGCGCCGAGGTTCTCCTGGATGCGGATCGAGCGTTCGGGCGTGAAGCGATGCGTCGAGCCGTCAATGTGACTTTTGAAGGTCACGCCGTTGTCGTCAATTTGGCGGGTCTGCGCGAGGGAGAAGACCTGGAAGCCGCCCGAGTCGGTCAGCATGGGACGCGGCCACTTCATGAAGCGATGTAGTCCGCCGAACTCGGCGATCAGGTCGTCGCCGGGGCGCAGGTAGAGATGGTAGGTGTTGCTCAGGACGAGCGTGGCGTTGATTTCTTTGAGATGTTCGGGCGTGAGGGTCTTGACGGTGGCTTGTGTGCCAACCGGTGCGAAGACCGGGGTCTGCAGTTCGCCGTGCGGGGTGACGAAGGTCCCGGCGCGGGCGCGTCCGTTGCGGGAGGCGAGGGTGAAGGAGAACATGGGAGGGATTATAACCCTCACCCCTCCCTCTCCCCCTCCTCCAACTCGCCCAACAACAACTCCAACGCGCCGACCGAGACTTGCACCTCGCGCAACGAGAGTCCCAGCGAGAGGATCATCAGGATCAGCGCGGCGACGAAGCTCCACTTTCCGCCCGCGAGCCAGCCCTCGAACAGGGCGAACATGCTGACCACGCAAAACAGCAGGCTGAGCACGCCGCAAATCTGCATGTTGCGGATCAAGTAGACGCGGTAGCGCAAATTGGCAATCTGCGCCAATAGATTCTCGTTGTTTTCGATCTGGTATTTACTGTGCAGGTTGCGGATGATGGTGGCGAGCGTGTTGAAGCGATTCGTGTACGCCAGCATGAGCAGGGTCACGGCGGGGAAAAGCAGGGCGGGGGTTGTGATGTCCATGCTTTAATTATACTTGCCGCATAGTCGCCCCGCCAAAAATCCTCGCGCCTCCCCTTCCGCTCGCTCTCACTTCCGGGAAAAGGGTTTCACACCTTGCGGCAGGCGCAGGGTAAAGACCGTGCCAACCCCCAGTTTGCTTTTCACTTCCAAGGTCCCATTGTGACCCTGGACGATCTGCTTGCAGATGGAGAGTCCCAGGCCGGTGCCGATGGCTTTGCCCTCATGCTCGCGGACGCGGTAGAATTTTTCGAACAGATGCGAAAGCGCGTCTTCGGGAATCCCCAGGCCGGTATCTTGCACCGCGACGGAAAACTCCTGCTTGGCGGCCTTAACCTGAACAATGACCGACCCGCCAGGACGATTGTACTTAATGGCGTTGCTCAACAGGTTGAGCAGAACCTGCTTGATCTTGTCGCGGTCGGCTTCGAGCAGGGGTAGATTCTCCGTCCCCTCCACCTTGACTTGAATCTGCTCCTCATCCGCCTTGCTTTGCATGACATCCTTGCACTCGAAAATCAGGTCGCCGAAACTGAAACGGGTCAAGTGAAACTGCACGCGTCCCGACTCGAGCCGCGCCAGGTCCAGAAACGAGGAGGCCAGGGTGTTCAGGCGCAAGGTCTCATTATGAATGTTTTGAATGATCTGCTGGCTTTGCTCGCGCGAAATTTCGGGCCGAAGCAGGAGATACGTGGCGGTGCTAAGAGAAGCCAGCGGAGTGCGCAACTCATGAACGAACTCCGAGATCAAGTCTGATTGTTGGAAGAGACGCGCGTTCTCTATCGCCACCGCCGCCTGCGCGCCCAACACCAGCAACAGACTCTCATCCTGGTCGGTAAAATCGCCCGACCCCTTGTTCAGCACCTCCAATACGCCAACCACCTTATCCTTGGTCATGAGAGGCACGCCCAACAACGAGCGGTTCGAGAATCCGGTGGATTGCTCGATCTCCGGGAAAAAGCGCGGGTCGTCATGCGGATTGTTGATGCGCGCCGACTTGCGATTCGCCACGATCCAACCGGCGATGCTCCCCTCCAGCGGCACAACCAACCCGTGCATGGTCGGCTCGTCAATGTTGGTGGCCACCTGAAAATACAACGTGCGCGCCGTCCCATCGTACAGCAGGATCGAACCGGCCTCCGCGTCGGCTACCTCCGCGGCGGCGTACACGATGCGGCGCAGGAGCGTATCCAGGTCGAGGGTCGAGGCCAGGTCGCGCGCGATGTCGATCAACCTGCGGTAACTATCGAGTCGTTGAGTCTGGATCTCAGCCATGCAACACCCGCTCCGCAATGGCCGGCAACACCTGCGCTACATCCTCCAAAAACACCAGGTCGGCGCGGACGTTAAGATAGGTGGGCGTATTGTTGACGATGATCAGGTGCGCGCCGCGTTCGAGAGCCTGCAGGGGAAGTCCCGCCACCGGCAACACTTCGAGCGACGATCCCGCCACGATCATCAAGTCGCATTGCCGCGCCTCGCGTTGCGCCTCGAACCACGCCTTCTGCGGCAACTGCTCGCCGAACAGAATCACATCCGGTTTTAGCGCCGCGCCGCAATGACGGCAACGCGGAATCTCGCCGCGCTCGATGAACGGCAGGATGAATTCCCCGGAATTGAATTTTTGAAAACACTGCGTGCAAGACATGGAGCCTATCGAGCCGTGCAATTCCACCACGTGCATCGCCCCCGCCTTCTGATGCAAAATGTCAATATTCTGGGTCAGGATCATGTGCAGCCGCCCGGCCCGCTCCAACTCTGCGAGCGCCTTATGGGCCGGATTGGGATCGGCGTGGATGATTCGCCCCGCCAGCGGACGGAACCACGCGTAGAACTTTTCCGGCGCGGTGCGGAACGAACTGAGCGAGGCCGCCTCCATCGGTTCATCGCGTGACCACAAACCGGTTCCCTCTGAACGAAAATCGGGAATCCCCGAAGGCGTGGACAGACCCGCCCCAGTCAACACCACGGCCCGCTTCGCCTGACGAAAAAGGTCGGCGGCAAAATCAATATTGGCTCGGTTCGATCCGGCGGAGCCCATGCATTACCCGGCCGCTTCGTTCTGTAAAATCTGCTCCGCCAGTTTCTGCATCTGTTTGGCCGTCACCCCTTCCGGCTGGCAGAGAATCGCCGCCGTTTGCATGCGCGTGGCCTGCGTCAACAACTCGGGCACGGGCGTCATGGTCACGAGAATGGAATGATCCAATTTATCCTGCACCACCGTGGTGGGAAGTTGGGTGTCGGAGCGGAAGCGGTTGTTCAGAACGGCGATGATGCGTTCCTTCTTGATTCCAAAATTGAGCAGGTCGGCGATCAACAACTTGGTATGTTGGATGGTGTTCGGATTCCCATCCAGCAAAATAATGAAGTCGTTGCAAAAGGGCAAAAGTTTTTGCGTGAATGGATGCAAACCGCTCCCCAAGTCAAAGACGATAAACCGCGCCAGGGTCACTAGGTGGCTGGCCAAAGCCTCGTATTGAGGACCCTGGTTGATCAGGTGAATGTCGCTGGGATGGTCCGACGCAGCAAGTAGTTTGATTCCGGAAATATGCGAAACGAGCGCGTTCTTCACCCGGTCGCTCGTGATCTCGGCGGGACTCCCGTTCAAAAACTTGACCAACGCCTTTTGATTGGAGACTCCCAAATCCATGCCCAGGGTGCCTTTGCCGGGAATCAACTCGGCCAGGGTCACTTGCGCCTGGGTGCGGGAGAAAAGCGCCACCGACAGGTTGAGAGCCAGCGTGGAAACTCCCAAGCCTCCGCGGGCCGCCAATACGGCGGTCACGTACCCGCGTTTTTCTTTTTTCGCGTCGGCTTTCGCTCCCCCGGACGTCCGCGCCAACAACGCCTTCACGTGCGCCTGCAATTCGGAAGGATGGGTGGGCTTGGTCAGGTAATCGTCCACTCCCACCTCGAAACCGGTCACTTTGTCGTCCAATTGGGATTTGGCGGTGAACATCAAAATGGGCGTTCGCGCGGTGGAAGGATTGGCGCGCAGTCGGCGCGTCACTTCGTAGCCGTCCATATCGGGCATCATCACATCCAACAGAATCAGGTCGGGATGTTCTTCGATGGCTTTGTTCAATCCCAACTGCCCATTGGTAGCCGCGACAATCTGATAGCCCTGGCGCTGGAGCATGATTCCCACCAACCGTAGGGTGTCTACATCGTCGTCAACAATCAAGATTTTTTCAGCCATACCGGTTCCTTCCGTAGATGAACAAAGTCTAGCATAAAGAGGGGGATAGGGCAAGATTTTCACCCTGCAATCAGCCTGCGATAAAAGAGGCGCGTTCGGCATTGTCAAAACCCCCGCCCCTCGGTATAATGTTTGTCTGTTCGGGCGGATAGCTCAGTTGGTTAGAGCACTGCTTTGACATAGCAGAGGTCGTAGGT
>CAZVAX010000031.1:0-37254 GCA_964625215.1 uncultured Anaerolineaceae bacterium
CATGCTCGGCGAGAGGAACGTGGATCTCTCGTCCCTGCCGAGGGAGTGGGCGGAGGCGGTAAGGAAGGCGATGGAGGAATAGTTCATCGATGCCTCTGCGACGGGTGTATAATTTTCCTATGCTTATCGACACTCGCGAACAGGTAATTACCAAAATCAAAGCCAATCGCCGCGCGCTCAAGCGTTACGGCGTCAAGTCGCTGGCGTTGTTTGGCTCTGCGGCGAGGAACAAAATGCGCAAGCGAAGCGATGTTGACGTTCTGGTTCAATTCGACAAACCCACGTGGGCGAATTACATCGGGTTGAAATTCTATTTGGAGGATTTGCTTGGCCGCGAGGTGGATTTGGTCACTCCAAAGGCGCTCAAACCTGCCGTAAAACCCTCCATCGAAAAAGACTTGTTCTATGTCGTCTCGTAGCCCCAAGCTATACATTCAGGATATTCTGCAAGCCTGCGACGATATTTCGAATTTTACGCAGGCAATGAAGGAATCCGCCGAGTTGCAGAATGATCGCCGCACTTTTCTGGCGGTTGTTCATAGCCTTGAAATCATCGGCGAAGCGGCTCGGCAAACGCCCAAGAGCTTTCGAGAAAAGCATCCTGAAATTCCCTGGCGTGAAACAGCCAGTCTGCGGAATGTCATTGCGCATGAATATTTTGGTCTTGAAATAGACATCATTTGGGATGTGATACAAACGCAAATCCCTGTCCTTGCTGAGAAAATGAGGCAAATCAAGAAGGAACCTCACCCATGAACACCTTCGACCTGCTCATCATCGGCGGCGGCATCCATGGCGCCTCGCTGGCCTTCCACCTCTCCGCGCGCGGCCTCAAAGTGGCTGTGCTGGAAAAAAACACCGTCGCATCCGGCGCCACCGGCCGCGCCAGCGGACTCGTCCGTATGCACTACGACCTCGAACAGGAAGCCGCCCTCGCCTGGGAATCCTTCCTCTGGTTTCGCGACTGGAAGGACCGCGTCGGCCCCGACCCGTGCGGCTTCACCCGCACCGGCTTCGTGCAAATCGTCGAGCCGGAGCTCGAAGACACCCTCCGCAAGGTCATCGCCATGCACCAGCGCATCGGCATCGCCGCCATCCAAATCACCGCCGCGGACGTGAAACGCCTCGCCCCCTCCTTCCGCACCGACGACTTCAACATCGCCTCCTACGAACCCGAATCGGGCTACGCCGACCCGGTACTGTCTGCCAACTCGCTGATGAACGCGGCGCGCGCCAAAGGCGCGACCCTCGTCCAGGACTGCGCGGTCACCAGCGTCACGCTTCACGCGGGACGAGTGACGGGGGTCGCGACCTCCCGAGGCGACTACGCCGCCCCGATCGTTGTCAACGCCGCGGGCGCGTGGGCGCAAAGTCTCAACCTGTCGGTCGGCATTGACCTCGGTCTCAGTACCTGGCAGCACGATGTCATGTTTGTGGCGCGCGGCGCGCGGCCCGACCTGCGCCTCCCCCACCCCACCTGCATTGACTTCTCCAACTCGATGTACTTCCGCCCCGAAGGCGCGCTCACCCTCGTCGGTTTGGAGGATGGCAACCCGCTCGGCGAAGATCCCGACGGCGACACAGACCACGCCCGCAAGGGATTCGTGGAACGCGCCATCGAGCGCATCTGCAAGCGCATTCCCGCCATGGAGCACGCTTCGCTTCACTCGGCCCACGGCGGCTACGACAGCATCACCCCCGACCAGCATCCCGCCATCGGTCCCATCGGCCCCGAAGGCTACTGGGTGGACACCGGCTTCAGCGGCACCGGATTCAAGATCGGCCCCGCCACCGGCCTGGCTCTCTCCGAATGGATTCTGGATGGCAAACCCAAAACCGTGGACATCACCGTCTTCCACCCGCAACGCCTCATCGAAGGCAAACAACTCGTCGCCGAGCATCCCTACAAAAGCATGTGGCGCTGATATACAAAAACCAGGTTTCTGCGAGAAACCTGGTTTTTTGATTCACTGCTCACTGCTGACTGATCACTGCCAACTGCTCACTGATCTTCATCGTCGCCTCTCTCAACGCCGGCACATGATCATAGACCGGTATCCCCAACCGATCCGCCTCCTGCACTTTCAAATCCGCGGGCAAAAATCCCAGCACGGGCATCTCCGGCGTTTCATCTTCCAGGAACTTGGCCTCGTCTTCGTTTCGCACTTTATTCCCCACTAAATACAACCGATCCAACTTAATATCGTTCGCCAGTTTCTTGATCTGCGCCGCCGTGCCGAGACTCCTGCGCGTCGGCTCGACCACCACGATCATCGCGTCCACAAAGTCCACAGTGGCGCGGCCGAGGTGTTCGACGCCCGCGTACATATCCAATAGAAGCGCATCATCTTTGCGGAAGAGCAGGTGCGTGAACAAAGTTTTCAGCATGGCCGACTCGGGACAAATACAACCCGATCCGCCCAAATCCACGCTCCCCATCTCCAACAAGCGCACGCCGCGGTGGGTCACGCTGAAGCGTTCGGGGATATCGTCCACGCGCGGGTTGAGGGTGAAGAATCCGCCGGTCGTACCGGGCTTGGCTCCCGTCCGCTCCTCGATCAGCGCGTCCATCTCCGCGATGGGACTCAACTTCTTGCGTAACTCATCCGGGAATCCCAACGCCCCCGCCAAACACGGACTGGGATCCGCGTCCACGGCCAGCACCTGCCGCCCCGCGTCCGCGTGCGCCTGCGCGATCAGCGCCGTCAACGTTGTCTTGCCCACCCCGCCCTTGCCTGTGATTGCTAGTTTCATTGTGTCTCCAATCAAATACGTTGAAAGTCAAAGGTCAAAAGTCAGTCACACGACCTTCGACTTTAGACTTTCGACGCCAAGTTTTCAATTTGATAAGTATATCCATCTTTGACCATCACGCCGCTTTCGAGATAATTCAACACGTACTGCCCACAGTTGCTCCCGATTTCGTTCTCCTCCACCTCTCCAATGCTGACAATCACCTCGTAGCCCGCTCCGAGTAATGGCTGTGTTACAGCCTCGGCGGTCTCCGGGCAATTGGGATCAATGTATGAATTGAGATTATTCTGCGAGGCGCGGCTGGTGGGATTGATGGGCGTCAACTTGATCAGATAGCGCGACGGATCGAAGTAACGCGTCAACACATCCGCTTCGATGGGAGAGTTTTCGGCCAGCGCGAAGTTCAACGTGATCTTGCGGTCGCCGGCGCAATAGAAACGCTCACCGTAGGCGGCCATGCGGGCGAAGTCCCATTTCTTGACGGGAATCAACGTATCCCGCCGCGCCACGTCCGTGGTGTGGATCGAATACTGGAACTGGAAACGTCCGCCGGAAAACAATCGGTTCTTCACCTCGATCAGCCGCTCGAAGAACGCGTCCGTTCCGTGCGGCGCGATGGTCGAGATGGACGGCATCAACTTCGCGGTCCCGTAACGACCCGGCAACGCTTCCAACGCGTCCAGCACGGCCATATTCAGCGACGGTTCCCCCATACGGGCAAACTGGATCTTGAATTTCGAGGCGGTCACCACCCCATCCGGGAACCACTCATCCACCATGAAATCAATTTGCTGCAAAATCTCCTCGGCGCTCGGCTTGCCGCGATAGCCCCCGCCCGCGTCGCAGAACAGACATTTCACCGGGCAGCCGAACAGCGTGGACACCATCAGAATCCAACGCTCGTCGCGTCCGTATGGCGGCTGGCAGGCCTCCACAAATTCGATCAAACGTCCCTCGCCCATGTCCGCCATGTAGACGGTCGCCAGGTCGGAACTTCCGGTTGTCGCTAAAATTTTCATAAGTCTCCTCGTACCGCGAGATTTATCTCGCCTCGCTGTTGCGAAATGAATTTCGCGTTACAGAATAAATTTGCATGGCCGCCCGCAGACCGTCCCCGGCCGCGATGGCCACCTGCCGATACAACTCATTCTTCACATCGCCGACAAAATACAGCCGGCCCGCCTCGACTAACTCGCGCTCGCGCCGCCGCACCTCCGCTGACAGAAAATCCAAATTCGGGTCGCGCCCGATGGCGAACAGAACGTAATCGGCTTCGAATATTTTTGACTCGCTCAAAACTTCAAGTCTAAGGTCAAAGGTCGAAGGTCGCTGGACTTTAGACTTTTGACTTTCGACAGAGCGGATTTCCGTCAGCGGTGTATTGGCAACATATTGAATATTTGGAACCCGCGCGGCGCGATCAAAGAGCAATCCCAAGCATTTTACAGAATCCCCGCGATTGAGAATAGTGACAAAGTTCCTGTTTTTCGACAAGTTCAGTCCGTAATCAAAGGCCGCATCCCCGGCCCCCACGATGATGATTTCCTTGTCTGTCGCCTCCGCCAACGGCCAGACCTCGGTAAACACGCGCTCGCGCGCCTCTGGCGAGACGATATTTGGCAAAGGTTTCGATTTTGTGCCGCTCGCGACGACTACGTGTTGCGTGCTGCGTGTTGCGTGATTTGTCGCTACGATGAAGTGATCTGTCTGCCAATCAACTCCAACTACCTCCTCCCTCTTCACTTCCACGCCGATCCGTTCCATTTGCTTTTTCATCAAGCCGATCAATTTCTCGCCGCGCACGCCGTTGGGGAAGCCGAGATAGTTTTCCACCAAATTGGCGTTCCACAACAACCCGCCGAGTTCGCGTCGCTCCAGGAGCAGGGGTGACAGACCATAGCGCGTCAACTGGATCGCGGCAGTAATTCCCGCCGGCCCGCCGCCGATAATGATGGTTTCTTTTTTTTCTTGGATTGTCATTTTGGATTGGAATGGTTGTGTTATATTGGCTACGCGCAGTTCAAAATTTACCCTAATTCGCTACACAGTACGGGAACGGCAAGGCCGTGCGCTAGATTTAGAAGCGACGCGCGGTGAAGCTCCTCTGTGTAGGTCGCGGTGCCGTCAATGCAGAAAAACACCTCGAAGCCGCGTACGAAGGCGGAGCGGGCAGTTGTTTCGCAACATAAGTGCGTCATCACGCCGGTGATGATGACTTGCTCCACTCCCCTGCCCCTCAGCGTGGACTCGAGGTCGGCGCCGTAGAAGGCGTCGTATTGGGATTTGGAGATGACGGCCCCTTGAGATGTGTCGAAGGCGGTGATCTGGCTATCGGGCGAGTCGGCGCGGATCACGTCGCGCCACCAACGGGACATCATGGCCGCGTCCGCGTCGGTGTTGAGGTGGCGGGTGAAGATGATGGGGCGGTTCGATAAATGGTAAGTGGTAAGTAGTAATTGGAGGTTGGGGAGGATGGCGGGAGCGGAGGGAATGAAGGCGTGCGATCCTGGGCGGAGGAAATAGTCTTGCATGTCGAGGACAAGCAAGGCGGAGCGGTGGAGATCGAAGGTGATGTTTGCGTGACGGGCGCGGAGAGAGACGAGAGAGTCGAGCATAGCGCGGGAGGTCGCGGCGATGGTGGAGGGAGTGAAGTAGGTTTCGCGGTTCATAGATGAGGATTGAGTTGTGCTATCTGGCTACGCGATATTCATAGAAACCAGGTTTCTGCCAGAAACCTGGTTTCTAGTTTCTGGCGCGCAGGATTTTTTGGGCGAGCATGCTTCCGAGAATCGCGCAGGCTTCGGCGGGAAGGTAGTGGCTGGCGTTGGAGTCGAAGAGAAGGTTGCAGGTGGAGGGAAAATCCTCATCGCCGAGGTGGTAGACGAGGGCCAAGTCGAGGCGCGGGAGGGCGCGGAAACGATAGGAGGCGGAGCCGTACGAGAGGGGCTGGCCCGCCAGACGTTCGCAGGCGAGGCGGAAGGAGTCGAGGTCAAGAGCGAAGGCTTTGGCTAGTTCATTCCCAGTGTAACCCTGGAAGGCTGACGAGTAGACGCGTCCATCGGGGAGGTCGGCGAAGGAGACCCAGGTGTCGGTGGGAGGAGTCCCGTCGGCGGTGAGGAAGTAGTAGAGGAGGAGGGCGCGCTCGATGGCAGGAAGCGCGTCGCCGGGGATGGCGAGGGCGCGGAAGTCGGGATAGGTGAGGAGGAGGGGCGCGTCAAGCAGGGCGAGGTGGAATTCGCCGCGCGTGGGGCCGAGTTCGAGGTAGGATACGCCGGTGCGGTCGGCGAGGAGGTTGGGCGGGATGAGGGCCAGCGGGCCGACCAACTCGGAAACACGCGATTCCAGCGCGGGGGTCGCGTGACCGACGCGCTGGAAGGGGAAGGAGGCCGGGGTAGATGTCATCCCGTGTATTGTAATGCGTTCTGTACACGGATTACGCGGATTTCACGGAGTTGCACAGAAATTTAAAATCCGTGTTCGTCCGCGTAATCCGTGCGCGAAGCGTCCGCGTACAAGGTTGGAATCAAGTGGTGCGCAGGAAGCGACTGATGGGTTTGAGCATGTAGGCCAGGGTCATTATGGCGGTGGCGGTGATGGCGACGCCGAGGAAGGGGCTGATCTCGTCCGCGGCGACCCCCAGCAGATACTTACTGAAGAAGTTCCCGAAGGGCGGCAGGCCCGAGAGCCACAGCGCGGAAAAGATGAAAACGAAGAAGAGCCACGGCGAACGCGAGGCGAGGCCATCCATCTTTTCGATGTCGGTGGTTTTCCACTGGCGGCGGATGAGCCAGGTGTCGCCTGCCAGAAAGAGCAGGGCAATGCCGGATGAGGCGAGATAGGATAACGCCAGTCCGAGCGACATGCTCCCGCCGAGGAGGATGAGGCCAACCTGACTCGTGGCGGCCAGGACCACGAGGCGGGTGAGGTCGGTCTCGACCCAGGCGAGAAAGGCCCAGCCGAGCATGCCGACGATGGCGATGATGCGCACAGTCGTCGCGACAGATTCGTTTCCAGGCGCGAGCGCGAGCGCGATGGCCGAACCGGCGTATACGATCCAGAGCGCGTGGGTGAGGATGAGGCGGGCGTTGAGCAGGCGCAAGAGTTTGCCAACCAACGTGACGATGGCGGGAATGATCTGTTCGTAAAACTCGGCAAGGGATTGGTCAATGTATTGGTAGGCGAGATTCGAGAACCAGCGCAGGAAGTTCGTGCCGATGTTGTAGATGTCGAGGGCGCGCTGTCCGGCTGGAGAGAGGATGGTTTGAAGGAAGGTGAATTCTTTGACCGGGCCGTAGAATTCCGTGCCGCGCACGCGGAAGGTTTCAGCGTCCACTTTCTCGCCGCCGATGAAGACCTCGCCAGCCACCGCTTCACGCGGACGATAGAGGAGCCAGATGACCAAGCCGAGCAGGAGGCTGGCAATCATCAACGTGGTGGCGAGTCCCGCGTCCCACAGGCCGGAGATGGCAATCGGGGTTGATCCGACAATCGGCGCAAGGAGAGTCTCCACTGGCCAGCGATAGAAGATGCCGAAACCGATGGCGAAGGCGGCCAGAACGATCAATGGGATGGTCATCGAGCGCGGCGCCTCTTTTACCTCCTCCAGTCCCTTGGCGCGCACGCCCCAGAACATGGAGTAGAGCAGTTTGATGAAGGAAGCGAGGGTCAACGCGGAGCCGAACATGGCAAGAGCAAGCAAGAGTGGGAAGGCTCCCCCACCCCTCTCAATGACTCCCTGGTAGATGAGCCATTTCGAAACGAAGGCATTCAACGGTGGGACGCCCGCAATGCCGAGCGCGGCGACGAGAGTCCCGGCGAAGGTCCACGGCATGGCTTTGGCGAGTCCGCCCATCTCCTCAAAGTCCGTGCGGCCAGTTTGACGTTGGACCGAGCCGCCGCACAGGTAGAGACTGCCCTTGAGGATGATCATGTTGACGAGGTGGAAGAGTCCGCCCAGGATGCCAATGGGAGTCCCTGTGCCGATGCCGAGAACCATGTAGCCGACTTGTGAGACCGAATGGAAGGCCAACATGCGGCGGTAGTCGTGTTGCACCATGGCCATGATCACGCCGCCGAGCAGGGTCAGCGCGCCGAGGGACATGAGGATGAGGCTGGCGGTATTGTCGAGGATGAAGAGGGAGAGGGAGATGCGGGTTAGGAGATAGATGCCCAAGACTTTATCGAGCGAGGTGAAGTAACTCATTACCGTCATGGGCGTATGCGTGGAGATGGAGGGAATCCACGAGTGGAAGGGCATGATACCGCCCTTCACGGACGCGCCGATCAGGATCATCACGAAGGCGGAGATATTCAACCCGCTGGTCAGGAGTTGCGGCTGGGCGGCGAGCTGACTGAACGACAGGTTGCCCGTACCTATCCAGAGCAGGCCGATGCCGGTCATCAAGGTCACGTCGCCGATGCCGGCCATGACGAGGGTCTTGGCCGCGGAGCGGATGGCCTCGTCGCCGTTGATGCCGGCCATCAGGAAGAGCAGGAAGCCGTGCAGTTCCCAGAAGAGCAGGAAGACAACCAGGTTGTCGGCCAGCGCCGCGCCGAAAGTCGCGCCGAGGGCGGCGAGATAGTAGGCATAGTATTCCACGCGGCGCGGGTGGGCTTCCATGAAGCGGAAGGAGTAGAGCGAGGTCATCAGGCTGAAGCATGAGACGACTAGGAGCGCCATGCGCGCGAAGCCCGAGGTGGCGAGGTCGAACGAGATGGAAAGACCCGGCCGGAAGGTCAGCCAGGAAGCGTGGTAGGTCAGGTCCGGTTGGGTGAAGAGATAAACGGTCAGCCCGATCATGGTCAGCGAGGCGAGGATCGTCAACGTCTCGCGCACGTAGCGCATTTTGCGCGGGAAGAACAGGATGGCCGCGCCGAAGACCAACGGCAGAAGGATGGGAAGGTAGAGGAGGTTGTCCATGGTTCACCACGCAATCTGCGAGAAGATGAGGTTGGCGGTATCGAGCAGGGGCGCCGCGAACAGACCCGCCAACAGCGAGAGGGTGGCAAAGGCAATAACCGTCATCACCATGCCGGGCGTGCCTTCGCGCAGAGTCTTCCAGCGGGTGTTCGGGCCGAGGAAGACCGCGTTGTAGAGGCGCAGGATGTAGGCAATGGTGATGACCGCGCCGATGACCGCCAACGCCGCGTAGATGTACGCGCCGGCTTGGAGCGTTCCCATCATGATCATCAGCTTACCGATGAATCCTGCCGAGGGCGGGAAGCCGATGATCGTGAGGGCGCAAAGGAGAAAGGCCAGCGCGGTGGCCGGCATGACGCGCGCCATGCCGCCCAGTTCGCGGATGTCTTTGGTGTGAGTCTGTTTTTCGATGATGCCGATGCACAGGAACATGCCCGCTTTGGCGAGACTGTGAGCCAGCAAAAAGACCAACGCGCCGACAATGCCGATGTCGTTCATGGTGGCGAGGCCGAGATAGACGTAGGCGAGTTGGCCGAGCGTGGAATACGCGAGAATGCGTTTGGCGTTGTATTCGCGATAGGCGGCCGCGCCCGCCACAATAATTGTCACCGAGGCGACGATCATCGTGATCGTCTGCCAGTTGGCGGGCAGGCTGAACGCGCCGATGAAGATGCGGGCGAAGGCGAAGACGCCGATCACCACCAACACCGCGGCGTGAAGCAGGGCCGTCACCGGCGAGGGGGCGACGCCCGCGCTCGGCAACCAAACCTGCAACGGAACCTGCGCCGACTTGGCGAGGATGCCGATGAACATGAAGAACATCGCCAGGTTGCTAACCTCATGTCCGTGAATGGTGGCAATCGAGAGACTGCCCACGTCGCGCCAGACCATTTCGATGCCGATCAGCATGAAGAAGGAACCGGTGACGGTCATAAGTAGGGCCGTGTCGGCGCTTTGCAAGTGTTTGGGGTCGCGGTAAAAGCCGATCAACCTCCACGAACAGATGGCGGTGATCTCCCAGAAGATGTAAATGAGGATCAGGTTGGCGGAGAGCACCAGTCCCATCATGGCGCCGATGAAAAGGGTCACCAAAAAGTAATATTCGCCCAGGTGGGTGTAGTCACGCATATAGCCGAGCGAGTAGACCACGATCATCAAGCCGATGAGCGAAGACATCACCGCCACGTACACGCCCAGCCCGTCAATGATGAAGTTATAGGAAAAGCCGGGCGTATCCGCCGCGCCGAGCGCGATGAGGCGATTTTGCTGGATGTACGGAACCAGCATGAGCGCGCTGACCAGGGTGGCAAGCATGACCAACACCGCGACGGTGTTGCGAAACCAGGCGGCGAACCGACTGGAGGCTAACGTGACCAGCGAACCGAGAATGGGAATGCTAAACGTCGCAATTGCTAACATGTTCGCCTCCTACCAGCCCAAGAGGGCCAGCGCGATCCCGATCAAACCGACCACAACCAGCCGCTTCCAAAACAGCGCCAGGGCCTGGTCGAGTCGCAGGCGGGCGTGCGTGGCTTTGATGACGACTTGCACCACGAAGATGGCCGTCAATTTGAGCAGGAATCCGAGGGCCGACCAGAATGTCGCCTGGATGCCGCCAGTGAAAAGCAGGATCACAAGCGCCGGCATGACCAAGGCCAGCATGGCGCGCGAAATTTTGAAGAGCGCCAGTCCCACGCCGGAGTATTCGGCCAGCGGGCCGCCGATGATCTCGGTGTCCGCTTCGCTGATGTCGAAGGGCAGGTAGCCGAGTTTGGCCTGGATGCACAAAATGGCAATACACAACGCGATCACGCCGGAGACGCTCCACACGATCGGGCCGTGGACTTGCTGATACGCGAGGATATCCTCCAACCGCACGGATCCGACCTTGACCAAAGCGGACGCGACCGCAACGAGGAACGCGGCCTCATAGGCCAGCACCATGCTCATCTCGCGTCCCGCGCCGATCGCGCCAAACGGACTGCGCGAGGCCGAGCCTCCGACAATCAACGCGATGGCGGGCACGGCCAGCAGGTAGATCAGCACGATCAAGTCGCCGACGAATCCTGCTGATGGGTTGATGAGCGCGCGGAAGAGAATCACCGCCGCGAGCGTGGAGCCGGACACAGCCAGGATGGGCGCGGCGATGAACCCGAAGGCTTCGCTGCCGGTTGGAAGAATCATCTTCTTGCCAAATAACTTTCCGATATCCGCGAAGGGTTGATACCACGGCGGCCCGATGCGACTTTGAATGACCGCCGTCACTTTGCGATCCACCCAGGTCAGCCACAGGCCGAGGATGGCCGTGAAGAGGAAGCCAGGGAAGATCAGGGTGTAGAGGATGGCGAGGAGGAAACCGAGGGCGTTCATGGTTGCCTCTTTTCCATGACACTGTCATTGCGAGGAGGGTGAACTTCCCGACGAAGCAATCCGCGCGACCGCGAGGAGATTGCTTCGCTCCGCTCGCAATGACGGACAGAGAGGAGCGATAAAGAGATTGTTCTCATAGATTCCATCCTCCTCACGCTTCCACGAAAACTTGTTCTTGGACTTGTTTTGGAACAAGCCCCAGGGCTTCGGCTACACCGTAGAGAATCGCTTCGGGTCGCGGCGGACAACCGGGAATGTACATGTTGATCGGCAACACCTTCGCCACCCCGCCAAGAACGGAGTAGGTATCGTGCCAGATGCCGCCGCACAGCGCGCACGATCCGATGGCGATGACCAGCTTCGGATCAGGCGTCGCTTCGTAGAGGCGGACCAGCCGCTCGCGAATCTGACGCGTGACCGGGCCGGCCACCAGCAGGGCGTCAGCGTGACGCGGGGTGTGAACGAGTCGGATGCCGAAGCGTTCTACGTCGTAGTAGGGAGTCAGCACGTCGAGAACTTCGATGTCGCAGCCGTTGCATCCGCCCGCGTTGACGTGGTAGACCCAGATGGATTTTTTGAGGCAGAGGTTGAAGAGCGTGTCGTTCATGCTATCGCCTCCACTTCGTGGTTGTGAGCCTGGGTCGCGGCTTTGCGTCGGCACGAGGGACAGATCTCCAACCAGGCGTGTTCACGCCCCTGGTGAACCAGCCGCTCGCGGGCCACATCCACCACGCGCTCGGTGTTGATCGGCGCGCCGCACTCGATACAATGCTCCAGCCGGAAGGTCATGTGGAAACGCAGGTCGCGCGTGTCGGGCGTGGCGAGTTCGAATTGTTGCGTCAGCACGATGGCTTCCTGCGGACAGGCGTCACGACAGGCGGCGCAGAAGGTACAGCGGCCCAGTTCAAAGAGGAAGGCGCGCTCGGTCTGCGTGTCGGTCATTTGGATCAGGCGGCTCGGACAGGCGTTGGCGCACGCGCCGCACCCCATACACTTGCGCGTGTCCACTTTCACTTTGCCGCGGAAGGTCGCTTCGGGGGCATGCGGCACGAACGGATATCCGAGCGTGACCTGCCCCGCTTCAAGGCAAACCATCGCTTCCTTCAATTCACTGATGGTGTGTTTGAACATGTCGCCCTAACCTTCCGACGCTTCCGACGCTAGAGAGCGTCTCCTATGCGGCTCTGCGTAGTTCTCTAACGTCCTGGCTTGGTATAACGCGAGCAATTCATCGCGCGTGTAGATGCGCACGTTACCGGCGTCCTTGTCCACTACGCTGATACGCTCCGTGCAGGAATAGCACGGGTCGAGACTGCCGATGCTGATCGGCGCGTCGGCGATGGTCATGCCGCGCAACAGGGCTGGGATGCTTTGCAGGTTGTTGTAGGAGGGAGCGCGGACGCGCCAGCGGAACGGACGTTTGTCCTCGCCGGTCATCACGTAGTGACTCACCTCCCCGCGCGGCGCTTCGACAGCCGACACACCAACCTGGTACGGCTCGATGAAGTCCAACTCCGCCGCGATTTCACCCTTCGGCAATTTATCGAGGGCCTGGCGCAGGATCAGGATGGATTGGGTCAACTCGCGAATGCGGACAAGCGTGCGCGCCCAGATATCGCCAGCCTTTTCCACACAGACTTCAAAGTCCATCTCATCGTACGCGGCAAAGGGATGATCGCGGCGCGCGTCGATATCCACGCCGGAGCCGCGCGCGGTCGGGCCGATCACGCAGTAGCCGAGGGCGTCTTCGTGAGTCAAAATTCCGGCTCCCTGCAAACGGGCGGCGAGCGAACCATCTTGAAGGATGGCGTCCACCACTTGGGCCATCTCCGCCTCGATCTTGGCAATGACCGGCAGAATGCGCTCCTTCGCGTCGGCAGGAATGTCACGCGTCAGGCCGCCGACCTTGTTGATACCGTAAGTCTTGCGGTTGCCGGTGATGTACTCGGTCAGCCACATGACCGGTTCGCGGATGCGCCAGGCTTGCATGAAGAGCGTGTCGAACCCGATGAAGTGACAGGCGAGCCCGATCCAGAGCAGGTGGCTATGCACCCGTTCCAGTTCGAGCAGGATCGTGCGGACGTAGCGCGCCCGTCGGGGGACTTCGATGCCTGCGGCCTTTTCAACTGCTTGACAGTAACACGTACTGTGAACGCACCCTCATATTCCGCAGATGCGCTCGGCGAGGAAGGGCACCTGCTGATAGGTCAGGTTCGAGTCGCCGAGTTTCTCCACGCCGCGATGGGCGTAGAAGCCGCGATAGTCCATATCCACGATGTGTTCGCCCTTAACGAACAAGTTGATGAAAACCGGCTCCTCGAGCGTTGGGTAGAACGGCCCGATCGGAATCATCGTCGTGCCTTTGGGAGGCTTGCGGAGGATGGAGGGGTTGTCCACCTGCGGGACTTTCTCATCGTACTTGAAGTCGCGGCGCAACGGATAAACGTCCGCGGGAAAATCATCGGGGAGGACGAGCCGCCGCGGGTCCGGATGACCGACCGGCTCGATGCCGATCATGTCGCGGACTTCGCGCTCGTGCCAGTTCGCGGCGGGGATGGTCGGCGTCAGCGAGGGAATGTTGGCGTCGTCGGGCTTCACGTCGGTACGCAGGACGAGGAAAGATTTTTCGCGGTCGAGTCCGATCACCTGGTTGACGGCCAGGCCGCCGTTCTGGTCGCGCGTGTCCACGCCCACGGAGAACATAAAGCGCGCATGGTGGTTATCGCGCAGGGTCTGTACCACATCCACCAAATCGTCCCGCTCGACGTGGGCCACAGTGGTGTCGCCGCGCATGCTTTCCACGACGATCCTGTCGCCGACCGAGTCCAGCAAGGTTTCTTCGAGAATTGGAAATGTCATAGGGGCCTCTTTACGCAAATTCAAGTTCCATCATGCGGGCAATCTTGTTGCCCGGGTCGAAGTAGAGAATGCCCAACGGACAAGCGACGATGCACAACTGACACCCCGAGCATTTCATCGGCGCGATCAACACCGAGTCGTCTTCCTGGCGGATCACCGCCGCAGTGGGACAAACGGGAATGCACGGGCCGGAACATTCACGACAACTGTACGGCGCGGCATAGCGCGCCGGTTCCATAGTCACAGTGAGGTTCATGCGAATTCCTCTTTATTTGTGAAATTTATCACTTTCAGTTTTATTGTAGCCCCCTTCCCTGCGAAAGTCAATCGAATGGTGATGTTAGACGGTCAAGGTGAGTACGATTAGGGAATTAAACCCAATGGACAGGGGCAAACCTGTCCATTCATTGAAATTTTCCATTTTCGATTGTCTGGCCAACATGAAGACGGATTGTAAAAGCGAAGGGGAACCTCTGAGGTTTAGGTTTGACCGACGATCGGTTTCAGGAATCGTGCGCGGATGGCTTCGAGGTCTTCTTGCCGCATTCCGCCCTGCCGAAGGTAGGCTTCCGCGTCGAGCTCGGAGAGCGAGGAAAGGATCACTTCGCGGGTGGAAGTATGCGCGCGGGCCAAAATTTCCTCGCGTTCCGGGTCAACGCTCAGTTGGTAATCGGCCAGAATCTCCTCCGGTTCGACTCCGGCGAACGCCAGGAGCAACATGCTGACAATCCCGGTTCGGTCGTGCCCACGCGCGCAGTGGATAAGAACGCCCCCTGGCTTGGCGCGCGCCATCAACGTCAGCGCCGCGGGATGACGCTCCGGCCAACGCGCCAGCGCGTCGCGGTAATAGAGCGGCGTACACCATAATTCGGTCGTCGCCCAGCGATTCAAGAATTCCTGGTCGCCAACATCTTCCACCGCCACGCGCAAGAGTTCGATATCCGGCGCATGCGGCGCAATTGCAGGCAACTTTTCATCCTGCCCCTCAGTATAGAGCGATATGATCGTGCGAATGCCGTGGGCATACAGAGCCGACCAACCCGCGTCAGTCAGTTTGGAGGGATGATCCGAACGGACGACCGCGCCCCATCGGGTGACGTGGCCCTGGCGAGTTTTCAACCCGCCGAGGTCGCGCGCGTTGACGCAACCCTCCCAATCGAGTCGGCGTTCACGCGCCGTCACACATCCACCGCCAGGCAGGTGAGGGTCTGCTCGACGCCGGGGATGGGCTGGATGGCCAGCGCGGTGACCGCGCCCAACTTGGCGACGTCGGGCGTTTCTACCACCGCCACCGCGTCGTACGGACCGAAGGTCATGTGCGCCTCCTTGACTCCCTCCACCCTCCGCAACTGACCGATGACATCCTTAACCTCGCCGGCGCGAATCTTGATGAGTACGTATGCTTTCATTGGGACTCCTTTGTAGTGCGAAAAGAATTTCGCGTTATGATATTTGGTCTCTTGCAACAGTCGGCCGCCGTTAGAGAACGTCTCCTACGCGGCGCGTATTGCGCGCTCTTGCCAATTATTGCACGAGATCTATTTATCCTTGTTTCGGAGGAAGACCGACCAGTAGACCGCGGCCACCAGCGCCGCACCGCCAATGACATTGCCGATGGTAACCGGGATGAGGTTGTTGAAAACGAACGCTCCCCAGGTAAGCGAGTCGAGGCCGGTCACGCTCCCGCCCACCGCCGACATGAACGCCGGGTCGAAAGCGCGAATGAAGAGCGCGTAGGGAACGAAATACATGTTGGCGATGCTATGCTCAAACCCCGCGGCCACGAAGGCCGCGATCGGGAAGAGAATGGCGGCGATCTTGTCCATTGTACTGCGCGCGCTGTAGGTCAGCCAGACCGCCAGGCACACCAGCGCGTTGCACATTACGCCCAGCGCCAACGCCTGCCAAAATTCCAGGCCCGTCTTTCCGGCGGCGATCTTGAGGGCCGCGACGCCCACGGCGTTGGAGCCAAAGGTATATTGCCGGGTGAAGAACATCAAGGCCGCGGTGCCAATCGCGCCGACGAAGTTTCCGACATAGACGATGCCCCAATTTCGGAGGAGCGCGTAGGTGGTCACTTTTTTGCTGGCCCAAGCCATGACGATGAGGTTGTTGCCGGTAAACAATTCCGCGCCCCCGACCACGACCAGGATCAAGCCGAGGCTGAAGACGAAGCCAGTCAACAAACGAGTGAGACCGTAGGGCAGGCCGGTAGTGTACACTGTCGCTCCTCCTGGGTCGGTCAGGGACATGCCGCCCGCGGAAACGGTGGTGGCGAAGATAGCCCCAAGTGAAATGAACGCGCCCGCCAGCACGGCCAGCGTGAACGTGGTGAGCGCGGGCATTTCCGCTTTGCGAACGCCGAGGTATTCGGCGCGAATCGCCATTTCGTTTGGCAGTAGTGCGTCAATTCGTATTTCAGACATGGGTAACTCCGTTGTTTAAAATGGTTATGCGCGTTTTCTTCCTGCGGAGGCGGTGAGGACTCCGGCCAGAACGAGCGCGGCGACGATAATCATGCCGACCGCCGCCATGCCACTTTCATTGGCAATGGGCGCGGAGGGAATCGGCGTGGGCGTAGAGGTGATGGAGGGCGTGACGGTCCGGAAGACGAAGGGGGTGAAGGTCGGCTTGGGCGTTACAGTCGGCGTCACCGTGACCGTGCCAGCCGGCGCGGCCTCGCGGATGAGTAACACATCCCCGGGATAGATCAGGTTGGCGGTGAGACGATTGAGCCGCTTGATCTCCTCCACCGAAGTTTTGTAGGCAATGGAGATCGTGAAGAGCGCCTCCCCCTCTTTCACGGTGTGACGGATCGAGCCGTCTGCCGCGGGCGTGCTGGGAAAGATGATACCCCCCGATGCGACAGTTGTCCCACCGGAAGCCGCGCCGCCGCTCCCGGGTGTGTAAGAAACGGACGAACCGCTTTGCCGTCCAGCGTCAAGGGTGTAGTAACACTTGTCGCCGGAACAGGCTACCCCCGCGCCGACATCAACCAAGTCGGAGGAGGTCATCGTGTGCAAATGCTCATAATCGCCCGCCCACTTGTTGATCACATCCTGGGCCGACAGTCCAATTCCCTCTAGAACATTTTCGGAAAAAAAGCCGGGCGGGTTGGTGAGCGCATTTTCAACATTATAACCCGCGGCAAGCGCGCGTTCGTACGGACGCGTCCCGCCGGGGCCGGTATGAGTCCATTGACCGATGGAAGCCTGATAAGCCGAATGATCTTGGGCGATTCTCATCAGGATCGAGTTGACTTGATAGGCGGGGAGACCGTTGGAGGCGCGCAGGGAGTTGACCGCCGCGATCAGGTCATAGCCGCTGACGGGTTGCGGGCGCGGATCCGTTTGGGCGGAGGAAGAGGATTGGGCCGGCCTCACCCGGCCGAGGGTCAGGAAAGAGGCGAGAAGGAGGGTCAGGAGGAGGCGTTGCGCGCGTCGGTTCATGGGGCAAAATTATACATGCGCAAGATGAATCTCGCGGGAGGGAAAAATCACCCCAAAAAAGCAGACAAAAAAGGCAGACATTCATCGTGCTTTCATGTGATATTGCTCACAGTTAGGTTTTGCCCCCATAATGCTAGAATAGGTTGGATATGGATTCCATTTGTTCGGCCCTGGAATAATCAAATTTTCCGATCAGGAGGCACCGATGGAGAAAGTCACGTTTGAGACGCCCGCGCTGTATGGAGATCATCATGTCAGCGAAGTGCGCCGGATCATGTTGGAAACCACGGGGGTGAGCGACGTGTATGCCAGCAGCGCGTTCCAGGTGGTGGAGGTGGCTTACGACCCCGCCGCAGTAAAGGCCGAGGAACTGCGCGCCAAGTTGGAACAGGCTGGATATTTGGGCGAGATTCCCATGCTGGCCGAAACCGGAACCGCTATCCAACGCAAAGATGGGGATGAAGTTTTCCGTCACACCGCTGTTTACGAAACCGTTAAAACGACCGTGAGCTTCGCGCAACGCGTAGAATATCAGGGCCGCCCGCTCTGGCCCTGCCCGGGCCTGGGGCCGGTCAAAATGGATGAGGAGGTAGAACATGCCTAAGAAGCGAGAGATCACCCAGTATTCAACCGACCCCGCCGCGCAGCAAATGTTGATCCGCGCGGAGGAACTCGGCATCGGCACCGCCTTCACGCGCGCCGACAACATGGTTCCGTGCAACATCGGCGGCGCGGGCATGTGCTGTAAACAATGCGGAATGGGTCCCTGCCGCCTGACCAAGAACGGGGAGACCGGCGTGTGCGGCGCGACGCTCGACACGATCCAGGCGCGCAACCTGACGCGCGCCATCGCGGCCGGCGGCGCGGCTCACTCGGACCACGGGCGGGATATGGCTTTCTTACTTAAAGCCACCGCCGAAGGAAAAGCGGAAGGCTACATGATCCGCGACGTGGCAAAACTGCGCGTGGTCGCCTCCTACTACGACATCAAGATCGAAGGCCGCGCGCCCGAGGAAATCGCCAACGAACTGGCCGACCTCTACATTTCGCAATTCGGCCAGCAGCGCGGCGAGGTTGTCCCGGCTAGGCGCGCGCCGAAGAAGCGACAACAGTTGTGGCGCGAGCAGAACGTCTGGCCGCGCGGCGTGGATCGCGAAGTGGTGGAGGCCCTCCACCGCACGCACATTGGCGACGACCAGGACCCGGAGCATATTCTGAATCACGCCATCCGCACGGCTCTCGCGGACGGGTGGGCCGGCTCGATGATCGCCACCGACATCTCAGACATCCTGTTCGGAACCCCCGCTCCCCTGCTGGGCCAGGCCAACCTGGGCGTGATCAAAGAGAACATGGTTAACGTGGTTGTGCATGGTCACGAACCGAGCCTGAGCGAAATGATCGTGGCCGCCTCGCAGACTCCCGAGATCATCGAGTACGCCAAAGCCGCCGGCGCGGAGGGAGTCAACCTCTCCGGCATCTGCTGTACCGCGAACGAAATCCTCATGCGACAGGGCATCCCGGCGGCGGGCAACTTCCTGCACCAGGAACTCGCCATCCTGACCGGCGCGGTCGAAGCCATGGTGGTGGACGTGCAGTGCATCATGCAGGCGCTCGTCGGGTTGGCGCAACACTTCCACACGAAGATCGTCACCACCTCGCCCAAGGTCCGCATCACCGGCGCGACGCACATCGAGTTCGATGAACATCACGCCATGACCGTCGCCAAGAATATCCTCAAGGCGGCGATTGATAATTACAAGAATCGCGACCGCGACAAGACGCGCATCCCGGATATTCGGGAAGACATGATCCCCGGCTTCTCGAATGAATATATCAACTACATGCTCGGCGGCTCGTACCGGGCCTCCTTCCGTCCGCTCAACGACGCGATTATGACGGGACGCATCCGCGGCGTGGCGGCCATCGTCGGTTGCAACAACCCGCGCTCCTCGCAGGATTACCTGCACAACCTGGTTGTAAAAGAACTGTTGAAGAAGGATGTGCTGGTCGTCCAAACCGGGTGCGGCGCAATCGCGGCCGGGAAACTGGGACTCATGCTGGGCGAAGCCGGCCTGACCGAGGTCGGAAGCGGCCTGCGCGAAATCTGCGAGACGGTCGGCATCCCGCCGGTCCTCCACATGGGCTCGTGCGTGGACAATACCCGCATCCTGACCGTGTTGACGCAGATGGCGGAAACCGGCGGCCTGGGCGACGACATTGACCAGATCCCGGCGGTGGGTCTCGCGCCCGAATGGATGAGCGAGAAGGCGCTGGCGATCGCCACCTATTGCGTGGCCTCTGGCGCGTACGTGATCTTCGGCGGCGCGTCGCCCATCAGCGGCATGCCCGACCGGGTGAACGACAGCGACGCGGTGTTGAAATACATCAGCGAGGGCTGGGAAAAAATCTACGGCGGCAAGTTGGAGTTCATCCCCGACCCGCAAAAGATGATCCAAGCGACGCTCGATCACATTGACAAGAAGCGCGCCGCGCTCGGCCTGCCCGCCTGGGAAGAGAACAAGTTCGGTCGCAGCGGCGACGCGCAAATGAACGAACTCGAAGCCATGCCGCTCGAATTAAAACGCGAAGCCATTTACGGAGTAGTCGGATAGTCCGCTAGTTCACCAGTCTGCTAGTCTTCTTGTCATTGACGGGAAGGCTGGCGACTATGAGACTAGCGACTATGAGACCAGGAGACTAACAATGTCAAGATACATCGCTACACGTGCAATGCGCGGCGCGAACGCGCTTGTGACCGAAGCCGAACTCATGCTCAACAAGGCGCTGAAAGAAAAAGGCGCGGAGACTCCCGTTTCGTTTCCGAACACGGCTTACTACCTCCCCACCATCCTCGGCATGACCGGGCGCACGGTGGAGAAGATCGGCGACCTGCAACCCGTGGTGGAACAGGCGCGCGCTATGCTCCATCCGATTCCCGCCAACGCCAAGTGGACGCCCTACCTCGGCGAGACGCTCGACTCCGGCATGGCGACTCTGCTTGCGGCCGAAACCATCGAGGCCGTGCGCTTCATTTATAAACTTCAGCCGGAACCCATGCCCGGCTTCCACCTGGCAGGCGGCACCTCGTTCACCAGTCCCGACAACGGCGCGGGCGACGGCACGGCCCTCGACGGTCACCTCAACGGGCCGATTGACGATATTCAATTGCGCTCGTGGGGCATCCAATTGGTGGATGGTCGTATGCCCGGTTTCGCGGCCATCGTCGGATGCGCCAAATCCAACGAGGTGGCGGTCAAGATCGTGCGCGAACTTCAACGCCGCAACATCCTGACCTTCCTCTCCGGCAACGTCAATGGGCGAAGCATCATTCACCAACTGCAAGAAGAAGGCGTGGAACTCGGCTACGACACCTACACCGTCCCGTTCGGAACGGACACCATCAGCGCGATCTACGCGCTCGGCTTCGCCACCCGCTCGGCCCTGACCTTCGGCGGGCTCAAGCCCGGCATGTCGCGCGAAATCCTGCTCTACAACAAGGAACGCGTGTTCGCGTTCGTTCTCGCCCTCGGCGAAGTGGACGATCTGAAATACGCGGCCGCGGCGGGAGCCATCAACTTCGGCTTCCCGGTCATCGCGGACACGGTCATCCCCGAAATTCTGCCCACCGGCGTGACCACCTACGAGCACGTCGTGTCCATGCCGTTCAACAAAATTGACGGCAAGGATGATCTGGAAAAAGCCGAACGCCTGGTTCAGAAATGCATCGAGGTGCGCGGCGTCAAGGTCAAGGTCTCGAATGTGGACGTTCCCGTCCCGTACGGCTCCGCCTTCGAAGGCGAAGTGGTCCGCAAGGCGGATTTGCGCGTCGAATTCGGCGGCAAGTACAGCCGCGCCTTTGAGTTCCTCTCGATGGCGAAACTGGACGAGATCACCGACGGCAAGATCGAGGTCGTCGGCCCCGATTTCTCGCAGGTCGCGGCGCAAGGTCACATGGACATGGGCATCATCATCAAGGTGGCCGGACGCCAAATGCAATCGGACTTCGAGCCGGTACTGGAACGCCAAGTGCACTACTTCGTCAACGGCGCGAGCGGCATTCAGCACGTCGGTCAACGCGACATCGCTTGGATCCGCGTCTCGAACATGGCCGCAGACAAGGGCTTCAACCTCGAACACTTCGGCAAGATCCTGCACGCCCGCTTCCACGAGGATTTCGGCGCGATCGTGGACAAGGTGCAAGTGACCATCGTCACCGACCCGGCCCAGCACGCCGAATGGCTCGACAAAGCCCGCGCCGCCTACGACTTCCGCAACAAACGTCTCGCCGACCTGACCGACAACAAGGTGGAGGAGTTTTACTCCTGCACGCTCTGCCAGTCGTTCGCCCCCAACCACGTCTGTGTGGTCTCGCCGGAGCGACTCGGTCTGTGCGGCGCGTACAACTGGCTGGACTGCAAAGCCTCGTTCAGCATCAATCCCACCGGCCCGAACCAACCCATCAAACTCGGCAAACTGCTGGATGACCGCAAGGGCTACTGGCAAGGCACGAATGACTACGCCCGTATCGGCTCGCATGGCGTAGTGCAGGATGTCTCGATGTACTCCATCATGGAAAACCCGATGACGGCCTGCGGTTGTTTCGAGTGCATCGTCATGCTCATCCCCGAAGCCAATGGCGTGATGGTTGTCTCCCGCGAAGACACCGCCATGACCCCCGCCGGCATGACTTTCTCCACCCTGGCAGGCATCGCGGGTGGCGGTCTTCAGACCCCGGGCGTGATGGGCGTCGGCAAGTTCTACCTGATCAGCCCCAAGTTCATCTCCTCCGACGGCGGATTCAAACGCATCGTGTGGATGTCCTCCGTGCTTAAGGAGTCGATGGCTGATGAATTCAAAGCCGTCTGCGAACGCGAAGGCGACCCCGACTTCATGTCCCGCATCGCCGACGCCAGCGTCGCGACCACGGTGGATGAGTTGCTGGCGTTCCTTGAGGCGCACAATCATCCTGCGATGGCGATGGAGCCGATGTTCTAAAATCAATTCAAGGTTGGAAGGCTGAATTTTCTCAACTTTCCAACCTTCCTTTTTTCCAATCCAACCGACCGCACACAAAACAATGCATAATAAATTCGGTGCCGATAGAGGTGTATTGTGTCTCAAATGATGGATATCGTCTTTTCGGAATCTGCGGGCGCTTTGGCGCGGCGGAGAAAAAATGCCGTTATTTATGGCCTAACTTTCGCCTTCCTGTCAATGGTGATCTCAATCCCTTCCTTTGCTGCCCAATACAGTGGGAATGTGGATCAAGCCTTTGGCTTCGGTTTGCGAATCGGGATTGGTATTGGCGCCCTAGTTTTCATCCTGTTCTTGCTGGGAGGCTCCCTGAAAAAAGAACTCGCCCTAGACTCTGAAGGAATATCCCAAACAACCAGAATATTCGGATTTATCGTTTCGAGCTGGGATATGGAATGGGGCGAGATAGTGGACTTGAAGAAAATTGTGAATGCATATCGGTTGCAACCTGCAAATCACCCTGTGCAATTGATTTTTTTTGAAAACTTTGATGCAAAAGAACAATTGGTCGCCAGACTGGAACAGGCAATTACAGGGATGCGCGAAAGAAGCATGGCGGTTGTTTCCCCCACCGCACCCGGTGGCCTTCCCCCCAAAAAGAGAAAAATCACGCCGCAATTTCACGTATTTGGCATCCCTCTTAGAATAGTTTCGGTGATACAGCCCGCGTTGGGAATAGCCGGGGACAAAGAATTGGATGACCTGCGTTCCCGCATCCTTTTTTTTCCATTTGCCAATACTCCTGCCATCCTGGGGAACGGCAAAGAGTCAACGATTTACATGGGCGATATTTCCACGCTGGACGGCGACTGGGCAGTCATTGTTTCGGAAGATGTCTTGCCGCACTTGGGAAAAAATGCGGTTAATCGAATGAAAATCATTCAATGGATTGAAAACCCATTCGAAATTCTTCCGACCATTATCAGACACATGGAAAATTTGGAAGAAAAGGCAGAATCAAGAACAGAGATTTCCTAGATCTATCCGGTGAATCTCATGCCAGAAGCGAGACTTGTCCGCAACCTCACGACTATTCGAGAAAGACCTGACCTATCTCATCCGCGCCGCCACTTCCTCAATCTCTGCATGGACAATGACCTTGGATGACCGGACTCTCGCAGAGACACGTCAAATTTGGAAACTGATTACTGAAAACTGATTACTGATGACTGTAACTCTCGTCCGCGACCTGATGACCATCGGCGTGCCAACCTGCAAACTTGACTCGCCCGTCGCGGACATCGCCCGCTTCCTGCTCGAAAACAACGTGGAAGAGATGGTTGTCCTCGGAACAGAAGGCGAAGGCGTGGGCGTGGTCGGATACGAGGAGTTGGTTCGAGCCTACGGACGCGAAAACCTGCGCGAGTTGACCGCCGAACAGGTCATGTGCGAAGGTGTGCCGGAACTCCCCTCCGATATTCCGCTGGCCGCCGCGGCGCACATGCTGAGAGATAAAGGCATTCGCGTCGCCTACATGAACCACAACTCCGCGGGCATCATCTACCCCGCCGCATCCATCTCGTACAAGCACATCCTCCGTCACATCGCCGCCAAGGATGAAAGCGATTTGAAGGATCTCGGTCTTGCGGCGGAGCGCAAATCGCCGGTGGAAGTCTTTATAGAACGAAAGAACGAAGCGCGCAAGAAAGCAGGTTTAAATTAACCGCAAAGCACGCGAAGAAAAAAAACAAAAAGGAATCCGTGCAATCCGTCAAATCCGTGTAATCCGTGTACAAAGAATTATCCCTATCAAAGGAGAAACAACATGCCCATCGAAATCCCAAAGGACAAATGGCCCGGCAGCGTCAAGGCCGTCACCATCGGCGCGACCGCCGCGGAGGGAGGCACGCGCTCGAAGTCCGTCACCCTCGGCGGACAGAAGACCCTGCCCTACCTGCACTTCGAAGCGCCCATGCCCAACGCGCCGGTCATCGCCATCGAGATCAAGTCGCGCAAACCGGATGACTGGTCGTCGTTATTGAACGAGCCTTGGGGCGAGGCGATGAACGATCCCGCCGCGTGGGCCAAGAAAGCCGAAGAAGCCGGAGCCGACATGATCGTCCTCGCGCTGAATCTGGCCGACACTCCCGAAGACGCGGTCAAAGCCGTCAAGGCCGTGCTCGCCGCGACCGGTCTACCCCTCATCGTGTGGGGGCCCGGACAAGCCGAGAAGGATAACGATCTGCTCGTTGCGGTGGCCGAAGCCACCAAAGGCGAACGTCTCGTGCTCGGCATCTGCGAAGACAAGAACTACCGCACCATCGTCGCCACGGCGATGGCGAACGGTCACGTGGTGCAGGCGCGCACCCCGATGGATGTGAATCTCGCCAAACAGCTCAACATCCTCATCACCGACATGGGGCTCACCGCCGACCGCATCATCATGGATCCGACAACGGGCGCGCTCGGCTACGGCATCGAGTACGGCTACTCGGTGATGGAGCGTCTGCGCATGGCCGCCCTGCAAGGTGACGCGATGACGCAACTCCCGATGATGGTCACGCCAGGATTCGAAGCCTGGAAGGCCAAGGAATCCAAGGTTGGCGAAGGAGTCCCCGAAGCCTGGGGCGACTGGAATGCCCGCGCCATCAACTGGGAAACACTCACCGCCATGGCCCTGATCGAATCCGGCGCGGACGCGGTGGTGTTGCGTCACCCCGAGTCGGTAAAACGAGTCAAAGCCGCTATCGCGGAGTTGGTCACGGCATAAAAGTGTCAGGTATCAAGTGTCACGTGTCAGGTCGCCTGAAACGTGGAACTTGGAACCTGAAACCTGACACCTCGCACCTGACACCTACAAGGAGTTACTATGGCACTCAGCGGTATTCAAATCTACAAAATGCTCCCGCAGACCAACTGTAAGGAATGCGGTTTCCCCACCTGCCTAGCCTTCGCGATGAAACTCGCCGCCAAGCAGGTCGAACTCTCCTCCTGCCCGTATGTGAGCGAGGCCTCGAAAAAGCAACTCGCGGAATCCGCCGCGCCGCCCATCCGCCTCATCACGCTCAAGGGCGTTGGCGCCGAGGTCAAGGCCGGCAATGAAGTGGTCATGTTCCGCCACGAAAAAACTTTCTACAACAAGCCCGGCCTCTTCATCCGCGTCAAAGCCTCCGACCCCGACCTCGCCAAGAAGGTCGCGGAAGCCGACGCGTACAAGGTCAACTACGTGGGCATGGACTTCACCGTGGATGGCTTCGCCCTCGTTGGTGACGCTGACATGGCCGCCGCGGTCAAGACCGTGCGCGGCGCGACCAAACGTCCGCTCATCCTGATCGGTGACTCAGCCTCGCTTCAAGCCGGACTATCAGCCTGCGGAGGCGAGACCCCATTGCTCTACGCCGCCGACGCCTCCAACGCCGACGCGCTCGCGGACCTTGCCAAGGGCAAAGCCGCCCTCGCCGTCAAAGCCGACTCGCTCGAAGCCCTCGCCGACCTGACCCAGAAAATCCAAGCGAAGGGTGTCGAGGATATGGTTCTCGATCTCGGCGGCAAGAATTTGTCCGAGTGGCTGACGCGCTCCACGCAAGTCCGCCGACTCGCCATCAAAGCCAACTTCCGCCCGCTCGGTTATCCGGTCATTGCCTTCCCCTGCGACACGAAAGATGAAGGCATCGCCGCGGCGCAAGCCATCGCCAAGTACGCCGGCTTCATCGTGCTGGGCGAGTTCAAACCCGAGTCGCTTTACCCGCTGCTCGTTTTGCGCGAGAATATCTATACCGACCCGCAGAAACCGATCCAGGTGCAACCCGGTATCTACGAGATCAACCAACCCAAGCCCGAAAGCCCCGTTCTGGTCACCACCAACTTCTCTATCACCTACTTCGCGGTGGCTAACGAGGTTGAGGGTAGCGGTCTCCCCGCCTGGCTCGTGGTCACCGACGCGGAAGGCATGTCCGTGCTGACTGCGTGGGCGGCCGGCAAGTTCGACGCGGAACGAATCGCGAAGGCCGTCAAAGGCTTCAACGTCGCGGACAAAGTCTCGAAAAAGCGCGTCGTCCTGCCGGGCCACGTGGCCGTCCTCTCCGGCGAACTCGAAGCGGAACTGCCCGATTGGGAGATCCGCGTCGGCCCGCGCGAGGCGGTGGATTTGCCCGCGTTTATGAAGCAGGCTCTAAACTAAGTCGAAAGTCGAAGGTCAAAAGTCACGCGACGTTTGACTTTTGACCTTCGACCCAAAACCATGCAACACACCGTCACCTTCGCGCTCCCCGATTCGCAGACGCCCGTTGTCGTGCAGGTTCCCACCAACACCCTGTTGGCGGAGGCGGCGACGCAAGCCGGGATCGAAATCGGCCAGCCGTGCGGTGGACAGGGGCGGTGCGGGCGGTGCGCGGTGCAGGTGACGGAGGGCCAGGCCCGTCGTCGAAGCACGTTGCGGTTGTCTGAGACGGATGTAGCACAAGGCTATGCCTTGGCATGTCAGACCGTGGTCGAGGGCGATGTCGCGATCTTCGTCCCGCCGCAGGAAAAGATCGAGCGCCGCCTCACCACCGACCGCGTGGTGGGTGAGGTCGCCATCCCGGCCGACTACGACTACCAAAGCGACCAGACCATCCGCCGCGTGCATTTGTCCCTCACGCCTCCCAGCATGGAAGACCAGACCGACGATTGGGCGAGGCTACAAACCGCGCTGCGACTGCAACATCGGATGGAGCGTGTTGCGTGTTCCGTCGCCGTGTTGAGAAAAATTGGAGAGGCATTGCGCGAGGGCGATTGGCAAGCGACCGCCATCCTCGAGACCGCGCGACCAAGCGACGACGCGACCTCGCGACTCATTGACCTGCTCCCCGGCCGCGCGGACGAATACTCCCCTCTCTGGGGCGCGGCAATTGACATCGGTACAACCACCGTCTCGTTGTGGCTGGTGGATTTGATCACCGGCAAAGTCCACGCGCAAGCGGCGGAGTACAACGGACAGATCGCGCGCGGCGAGGATGTGATTTCGAGGATCATCTACGCCAGCAAGAACGGCGGCGAAGCGGAAATGCGCCAACGCGTCCTCGACACGATCAACGGCCTGCTCGAACTCGCCTGCAAGCGCGTCAAACTGGAAGACGAGAAAGTGACGCCCGCCCAGGTGGTGAAAGTAGCCATCGCCGGCAACAGCACGATGATCCATCTCTTGCTCGGAATCCCGGCCAACAACATCCGCCTCTCCCCCTTCGTGACCGCGGTCAACCACGTGCCGCTAATGACCGCGCGCGAAGTTGGAATCAACGCCAACCCGGAAGCGACGGTAGACTGTCTGCCCGGCGTGGCGAGTTACGTTGGTGCGGACATCACCGCGGGAGTCCTGTCGTCGGGATTGGAGTCGGCGGAAAACGTGACGCTCTTCCTCGATGTCGGCACGAACGGCGAGACGGTGCTTGGCAACCAGGATTGGTTGGTCACATGCGCGTGTTCGGCAGGGCCGGCCTTCGAGGGAGCGGGCGTGGTCAACGGAATGCGCGCCACGCAGGGCGCCATCGAGGAAGTGTGGATCAACAGCGACACGCTCGAACCGACCTGGCGCGTCATCGGCGGAGTCAAGCCAAAAGGACTCTGCGGCTCGGGACTCATCGCGTTGCTCTCGGAGGCGTTCATCACGGGAGTCCTCGATAAGGCCGGCAACGTCAATTTGGACGCGCCCACCCCGAGGGTCCGCGAGGGAGCGCACGGCGGGGAGTACGTGGTCGCGTGGGGAAAAGAAACCGCGTCGGGCGAGGATATCGTCCTCTCGCGCGTCGACGTTGACAACCTGCTGCGCGCCAAGGCCGCTATCTACGCCGGGTTCACCGTCCTGGCCGATACGGTCGGTGTCCCGCTCGAAAGCGTGGACAAGTTGCTGGTGGGCGGCTCGTTTGGAAAATATATCAACGTGGAGAAGGCGGTGCAGATCGGCCTGCTCCCCGACATGGAGTGGTCGCGTTTTGAGTTTCTCGGAAATACCTCGGTGAAGGGAACGTACTACGCCCTGCTCGACTGGCGCAAGCGCGAACGCGTCACCGAGATCGCCAAACGCATGACCTACATCGAACTTTCTGCGGACAACAGTTTTTACGAAGCGTTCACCTCCGCGCTGTTCCTGCCACACACGGATATGGGCAAGTTTCCGAGTGTGGCGGAGGCGCTGAGGAAGTAAAAAGGAGCGACAATGCTGCCTGACCAAATCAAATCCTTCCGCGAAATGGTTACGCTAAAAGACGGCGTTCATATCCTGCTGCGCCCGATGGTGAAGGAAGACCGCGCCCACCTCGACGAACTCTACGCGCCCCTCGGCGAGGACGACATGCGCTACTTCCGCGAAAACGTGAAGGACGCGGCCATCCTGCAAAAGTGGTGCGACGGATTGGACTATGGCAACATCCTGCCGGTGCTGGCGCTCGTCAAGGATCGCGCGGTGGGCAGCGGCTCGCTGCACTTCTTCCAAGGCCCGAAGCGACACATCGGCGAGGTGCGCTTGTTCCTGGCGAAGGATTATCGCAAGCGCGGACTCGGAATGAAGATCATCCGCGTGCTGATCGAGTTCGCCCGCAAGCAGGGACTCTCCACCCTCGTCGCCGAAGTCATCGCGGACAAAACGAAAGTTGTGCGCGCCTTCGAGCAGATGGGCTTCGAAGCGCGCTGCACCTTGGAAGACTACTTCATGTATCCCGACGGCGAATGTTCGGACATCGTGTTTTTGACGATGAGGTTGAAGCCGCGCGAGGAAGAGTTCTGAGAAAGTAAATACGTAGACAGGTACACACGTAAACACGTGACCTGCTACGTACCTGTATACCTGTGTACTTGTGTACTTGTGTACCTGTGTACCAATCAAACAACCGGAGGCACAAATGTATATCATAGGCGAAAACATTCACATCATCTCGGAAAAAGTGAAAGAGGCCCTGGCCGCAAGGGACCGTGAGTTCTTCATGGACCTGGCCGTCAAGCAAGTGGAAGCCGGCGCGAAGGCGGTGGACATCAATCTCGGCCCGCGTAAGAAAGACTTCGCGGAAGTGTGGCCGTGGATCATCGAAACCGTTGAGACGGTCGTTGATGTCCCGCTTTCGATTGATACCACCAACGCAGAAGGGATGGAGGTCGCGCTGAAGTCTGTCAAGAAGGCGCAACCGATTCTCAACTCCACCTCTGCCGAACCGGAGCGGCTGGAGAAAGTCCCCGCGCTGGCGAAGAAGTACGGCGCCAAGATCATCGCGCTGACCATGGGCGCCAGCGGCATCCCCGTGGAAGCCGACGCGCGCGTCAATATCGCGGTCGAGACGCTCATCCCTCACCTGATGGAGATCGGTTTCAACATGGACGATCTCATCATTGACCCGCTCGTCCTCACCACCAGCGGTTGTCAGCAATATTGTCCGCACCTGATCGAAGCCGTGCGCATGTTGCAATATGCCTGGGATCCCGCTCCGAAAATTTCGGTGGGACTGAGCAACGTCTCGAACGCGGTGCCGAACGAGAATCGTCCGCTCATCAACCGCGTCTACCTCGCCATGCTGATGGGCGTGGGCTTGCAGATGATGATCGCCAATCCGCTCGACCAGAAGCAGAATGATGTGATCCGCTGGATCGAGACGATGGATACATCCACTCCGCTGGCGCGCGTCTATAACAAGATCGCCGAGCGCACCGGCAACAGTGAAGAACCCCAGATCGAAGACTTCGACATGGCCGACCCCGAACAGGCCGCCATCTGGAAGACGACTCAGATTCTGCTGAACAAGGTCATTTACGCAGACGCATATTTGAATAACTAGTCACCCAGACTTGACATGTCTCCGCGAAAGTCCAACGACCAGACTCGTTGTCCCCGCGAAGAAGCGTGACTGACACGGCGCGAAAGAGACATGTCAAGTCTCCGAGTCATGTAGCGACAACCCGCGCATAAGGGCGCGAGTCGCCGCTACGGGAGGGAACCATCCCATGAACGTGGACGAACTGCTTGCCAAAGCCAAGAAGCCCGCGGCGGACGCGATGAAACTGCATCCGTTCTATCGCGGCAAGATCGAGACCACATTGAAATGCACGGTGCATAGCTTCGATGACTTCGCCATCTGGTACACGCCCGGCGTGGCCGCGCCCTGCAAGGCGATTCAGGCGGACCCCGAACTGGTCTACGAATACACCAACAAATGGAACACCGTCGCGGTCGTCAGCGATGGGACGCGCGTGCTGGGCTTGGGCGACATCGGCCCGAAGGCCGGCCTGCCTGTGATGGAGGGGAAAGCGTTGCTCTACAAATACCTGGGCGGCGTGGACGGCGTTCCGTTCATGCTCGACACCAAAGACCCCGACGCCATCATCAACACCGTGTTGTTGCTCCAGCCCGGCATCGGCGGAGTCAACCTCGAAGACATCTCCAACCCCAAATGTTTCTACATCCTCGACACCCTGCGCGAGAAAGCCGAGATTCCCATCTGGCACGACGACCAGCAAGGCACGGCCACCGTCACGCTCGCCGGACTCATCAACGCCCTGAAAGTCGTTGGCAAGAAGATGAGCGAAGTCAAGATCGCCTTCATCGGAACGGGCGCGTCGAATGTGGCCTGTTCGCGTCTCATCTTCGGTTGGGGAGCGGATCCCTCCAAGTGCTTCATGGTGGACACGAAAGGCATCCTCGGCAAACATCGCGAAGACATCGAAAAGCGCAAAGCCGAGTATAAGGACAAGTGGAAACTGTGCAACATCACCAACGCCGAAGGCCGCCAAGGCGACATCCCCGACGCGATGAAAGGCGTGGACGTGGTGATCGGGTTGTCCAAATCCGGCCCGGGCGTCCTCCTGCCCGAGTGGGTCAAAACAATGGCGAAAGATTCAATCGTCTTCGCCTGCGCGAACCCCGTCCCGGAGATCTGGCCCTGGGAGGCCAAAGAGGCCGGCGCGGCCGTGGTCGCGACCGGGCGCTCGGATTTCCCCAACCAGGTCAACAACTCGCTGGGCTTCCCCGGCATCTTCCGCGGCACGCTCGACGTCCGCGCCAAGACCATCACCGACGAGATGTGCTTCGCGGCCGCGCAAGCCATGGCCGATCATGTAGGCGACAAACTCGCGCCCGACTTCATCCTGCCGAACATGGACGATTGGGAGGTGTTCCCGCGCGAAGCCGCCGCAGTCGCCATGAAAGCCATCGAACAGGATTTGGCGCGCAAGCCATGCAGTTATCAGGAAGAGTTCGAGCGCGCCACGCACATCATCGCGCGCTCGCGCAACCTGACCAAACGCATGATGGAGGAAGGCTTCATCGCCGCGCCTCCCGAAGACGACGTGGAACACGACATTGACATCGAAACGGTCAAGGCCGCGTATTAGGAACGCGCCCGGTACCGCAAAATTTATTTTGCACCCAACATGCGCAATATGAATATTGCGGTACGAGCCCAAGAAAGGAGAATCGCATGTACGATCTCATCATCATCGGAGGCGGCCCGGCCGGACTCACCGCCGCCGTCTACGCCATTCGTAAACGCCTGAACGTGTTGCTGGTCAGCCGCGACCTGGGCGGCAAGACCAACTACCGCCTGGCCCTGCCGTGGATCGAAGATTACCAGGTGATCCGCGGCCTCGAACTGGTCAACAAGTTCCGCCAGGAATTGGAATACCTCGACTTCGCCCGCAACATGGACACCGTAGAAAAAATCGAGAAAGCCGACGGCCGCTTCATCGTCACGACCAAGAGCGGCCCGGCGCTCGAAGCGCTGGCTGTTATCCTCGCCACGGGCGTCCGCCAGGCGCGCCTCGAAGTCCCCGGCGAAAAAGATTACATGATGAAGGGCCTGTGCTACTCGGCGCTTTCCTACGCCCCGCTCTTCATTGACAAAACTGCCATCGTGATCGGCAACGAAGAACTGGCCCTGCGCTCCGCGGGCGAACTCGCCACCGTCGCGAAAGAAGTGGTGGTAGTCTGCGAAGGCGACAAGCCGCTCGACTCGCCGCTCGGCAAAAAACTGATGGATGCGAAAAACGTCACCGTGTTGAAGAAATCGCACGTGGTCGAGGTCAAAGGCGACGACTATGCCCGCACTCTGGTCGTTCAGGATGAGAGCGGCGCAACGAAGGAATACCAAGCCGACGGCATGTTCGTGGAAAAGGGACTCAACGCCAACGCCTCCATGCTGAACGGGGTAGCGGCTACGGACCCCCAGGGCCGAATCATCGTAGACGGCGCCTGCCGGACCAGCGTCCCGGGCCTCTTCGCCGCCGGCGACGTGACCAACAGTTACGCCGAGCAGGTTCTCGTGGCCGTGGGCGAAGGCGCCAAAGCCGCGCTCTCGGCATACGAGTATTTACTGCCGTTGATCTAAATACCATCTGTCATTGCGAGGAGGGCGCACTTCCCAACGAAGCAATCTCCTCGTCACGCGGGGATTGCTTCGGGCAGAACTACACTGCCCTCGCAATGACGGAAACCATTTCTTTCGGAGGTGACCCATGCCCATCTTTACTCCCGGACGTCGTTGGCAACCCGCCTACTCCCCGTTCAAGGAAGAACCCCTCAGCCACAAACTGATGGAAGATTTCGAATACATGATCAAGGGGCCGCTCTTCGGTTGTCGCATGTGCGGCAACTGCCTCCTGCAAGAGACGGCCTTCATCTGCCCGATGGAATGTCCAAAAGGACTTCGCAACGGACCCTGCGGCGGCTCCACGCCCGAGCATTGCTACGTGGACAAAACGCGTCCCTGCATCTGGTACAAGATTTATGAGCGCTCCTTCAAAATGGGACGCGAGGAGAAACTGCTCGAAGTCCTGCCGCCGCTGGACTGGGAAAAGGTTGGCACGGAAACCTGGAAAGACGTGATGGACACGGTCAAGGCGAGCGGCACGGGCAAGGTTCTTAAGAGCCTGGTTCTCGACCAAGGCGAGAAACGCTACAAGACCTGGGACATGATCTTCCGCAAAGTCCGCCAGCCCGATTGGTGGCAGGGCGATGACCAGTACCACGCGCCCGGTTACACTGAGCCGGTCTCCAATTTGGAGAAGGCATTCAAAGCCGGCGAGTTCGTGGTGGCTTGCGAGATCGCTCCGCCGCTCAGCATGTCCACCAAGAAGTTGATCGAGAACATCGAACTGGTCAAGCCCTACGTCACCGCCATCAACTACACCGACAACGCCTCCGCCACTCCGCGCATGACCTCCTGGGCCTGCTCCGCCATGTCGGTCCAGAAAGGAGCCGAGCCGGTCATGCAAATTGCCGCCCGCGACCGGACGCGCGCCTCCCTGCAAGGCGAGATTCTCGGCGCGACCGCGCTGGGCATCCGCAACGTGCTGTGCGTGACCGGCGACAGTCCCGTGCTGGCGCCCAAGCCGCGCGGCCGCATGGACATCAACGATATGGACGCCATCCAGATGATCTGGATCCTGCGCCGTATGCGCGACGAGGGTCACTACCTGGATGGGCGCGAGATCAAGTTCCCGCCCAAGTTCTTCCTCGGCGCGGCCGCCTCCCCGTTCGCCAGCGACCCGAAATTCCAGGCGCTTCGCGAACACAAGAAGGTCAACGCCGGCGCGCAGTTCTTCCAAACCAACCTGGTCTACGATGTGGATCGGATGGAAATTTGGCTCAACGAACTTGCCAAACGAAACATTCTGGATAAGGTTTTCATCATGGTCGGCATCACGCCGCTGAAGAGCGCCAAGATGTCCCATTACATGACGCAAGTCCCGGGCGTGTTCGTCCCCGAAGCGCTGCTCAAACGCATGGACGCGGCTGAGAGCGGCGGCCCGACCGCCATGCAAGAGGAAGGCGTGAAGATCGCCCTGGAGATCATCGAGAAGATCAAAGGACTCAGAGGCCAGGGCATCCACGGACTGCACATCATGCCGGTCGGATGGGAAGACATCGTCCCGCGCATCGTCACCGAGGCGGGACTCCTGCCGAAGGGGTTCGTCGCTCCCCCGCCGCCTCCGCCGCCCGCGAAGAAAGAGCCGATTCCGGCGTAGGTTGGCAATTGGGGATTGGCAAATGGTAAAACGAGCGCCCTCTTTTCAGAGCGGCGCTCGTTTTGCGTTTTTTGCTAACGACGATAGCGGCGGCGGTCTTGACTCCGTTCGCGTCCGTGGTGACGGAGGAGGTCTCGACAAGCTCGACCCAGCGCCTGCCGATGTGATCGCCGAGCCTTGGGGTGAGCTTGTCGAAACCAGGAAGGACAGAGTCCCGTTTGTGCGGAAACCATCGTTCACAACTCGGCAGGCACAGAGTCACAAGCCGAGCGCGCAGGAAAATTTCACCAGAAGGTTACTGTAAAATGCCATTCGTATTCAAGCGTCGCTCCCATCAAAGTTTCAATGACCACTTTAGCGGTGTGGTCACCGAAAAATAAAAGAGGATACCAGTCAACATCCAAAGCCGCCGGTATACCAGAATTAGCCTCAAGATAAATAATCAATTGTCCCCCAAAATAATTGACACGCCTAAAACTTGAATCGGGCAATTTTCTACCATCAATGTAAAGATACACTCTGTCTTCCAGTGGATTCTTTCTCGATCTATCTGCACAGAGCATTATGTCGCTCAAGTCTATTTCTTGACCTGCCGGAGGAAAATCAAAATTCTCCATAGCAAGACCATTTATACTCACGCCGACTCCTCGATTTAGGTATCGTTCAGTTGAAATATCCCAACTATCAAAAGGTAGAAATGTACGATAGTAACAACCAAGCCTAATCCGTTCCTGCGGCCACGCAGAGTGAATAAACTGCACTGGATCCCACTTTCCTTCATCAAATAAGTTGCCGGGACAGGGCGCGACAATCTGATAGCAGATCAGCATAACAGTTATCATGACAAAGCCTATCACGACGGGTTTGAAGGTATTGCGTTTCATTGCTTCCTGCCAATTCACCAAGGGAAAATTAATATCCCGCTTGGATTAGAAGAAAACCGGGGATACACAAGAGAACTACTGATTTTTGATGAAATAATTTCCATCCAAAAAGCCAGTTTTCTCTCGCAAAAACGCACTTTAAGCGGAAATTGATTTTTCAAACATCAGTATGTCCCGTCGAATCCGTATACCTGACCGGATTATTATTCACGAACGCGTACCGATCCCAGGCCTGCGTCCCTTGCGTGGACGTGGGGACAATGCTATCAGGCTGGGTAAAGCGGTTAAGATAAGGATCCATCCAGCGAGCGTTGAAATAATAGATTCCGAGCGAGGCCTCCTCACGCTGACCGGTGAACTTGTAGTCCGTGCCGAGGTTGCCGAGAGTATACCTCGTTTCGCCGAAGGCTTTGTAGAGCGCCGCGGCGCTGACCGTCCCGCTCGCGTCCGTGGAGAGCGTGGTGCTTCCGAGGTGGTCTGCGAGGCGTCAAGTTGTTAAAGTGCAATCGCTGTTCATTACCTCCCCCGCGGGGGAGGCAGGAGGGGGTTTCAGACCTTCGGCCACACCTCGGCGGGGACAGAGTCCCGCGCCGAGCGAGGTAAGACCTTCACTGACGAGGAATTACTTTTACTTCTCCGAAACCTAGCCATTCTTGCACATATTTTGCAATTTCATCATCTGCCATGTTTGCAGCAATATCGTAGCCGAAGTCACAAGCATATTTTCCTGTCAGATAGGATTTCATATCACCTACGGGAAAATACTGAATGGAACGAATAGGCATGTCTGGAAGAATCTGATTCAAATCACCGCTTGGAGGCGAAATCACAAATGCCATACCTAAGCTTGGATAATATACTTCAACAGCATAAACATCAACTTCATGCCCAATCGATATAACAGCTTGAAAGTATTGTGGCGAACCATATTGAAACACAATTTGCTGTAAAGTTGTCTCTGGTGGTATTATCGATTGATCAATAAATGTAAGTTTTTCATCTACCGAGTAAAAATCTACAAGATGGCTATTATCCAATTCTACAATTCTTCTCCAAAGGCACTCAGATTGTTTTCTTCTATACACCAACTCGCGCCATCCGTGGGACTCAAGTGATTTTACAAACTGATCTAAGTCCTCAGTGCTAGACAATCCGGGGGTTAGATTCTGCCAACATGGAGGTTTGCATATGGATTGACTAAACAACCCCGAATCAATGTTGGTGCTTTCACTAACAATCCGCAAGGTTGCCGGAGGGGTTATTGATGCTTTGGTTGTGCAGGCTACCAAATTAATTAACTGACATACCGCAATCACAAATTGCATAAACTTCTTCATAATCATCTACCCATTCCCATATAATTAAAGAAGTAAAGGAAAGGATTTGATAATGCACCTCCAACAAAACTGGCCCGAGTTGGGTCAAGTGTTCCATATCCCGGATAAAGGAAGGCAGTTACAGACTCTGCCCAATCTTCCCCACGCCCAAGAGAAGCATGAGTAGTCGGTGGAGTACTGCCCGGGACGTAAACGTCTGATTGATAGTACCCGCCCGTCGCCGTCATAAAAGCTTTGCTCATTCGCGTACCTGTAATTGCGCTCCAGACACGAGCTAATTCATGAACAGTTTCACGTTGAATGTAAGCCATATCATTACCTACACGAGTGTCTATAATCACATCTCTATTGCCCGTCGTGCACATGCGTTTAGCACTACAATCGCCAATAGAAAAAACTACACCAGAAAACAAACCTTGAAAAGCTTCATTACCCATTGCAGCCATTAACTTTTGCATACCCAGTCCTATTGCCACCAATTGATCAGGAGTCCATAATCCATCAGCATTATTTACGATAATACCATATTTAGATTGGATGTCTTCCAATAAGCACTGAGCATCATTTGGTAGACATGAAGGCGGGGGTTGACTTTCCGTCTCTTCTTCATCGCATGGATTGAGATCACATTCAGCGCTATGCCCTGTCGGATCCGTATACCTGACCGGGTTATTATTCACGAACGCGTACCGATCCCAGGCCTGCGTCCCTTGCGTGGACGTGGG
>CAZVAX010000032.1:0-37111 GCA_964625215.1 uncultured Anaerolineaceae bacterium
CTTTGTCAGCGCAATCATTATATGCGCTCAAAGGGTTTTGAGATAGTTTCTTAGTTATGACTAATAGACACGTAGTGCAGGGTCTGTTGATGGAGCAATCGGATTATGGATTTCCGAACGAGCAAATATTACTGATGTTTGTTCATCCGACAAAACCAACACGATGGCACATAGACCTGTGTCGTGTCAAACAGATGGGGATGGTGACAAATTCTAGCATTGATATCGGAATGATTGAATTTTCGAGAGCTGCAACAGAGGAATTTAAAGGTATCAAACCAGTAGAATTTCAACATACCTTATCATACGAAATACCAGAGCCGGTTGCACTTTGTGGATATCCTTATGGTCATGCTATGCTTCAAAGAGATGGTAAAGTCTATAGATGGGGACCCGTTTTGCAACAAGGGTTCATATCAGCGATTTCGCCATTTGATAACACAGGAAAACCAAATGAATTATTGCTTGATATTAGGATAGCAGGAGGAATGAGTGGATCTCCTCTAATTCGTTCATCAGATGGCAAGATAATCGGTATAGTACACTCAGCTTGGGAATCCACAACTGCACTTGCAATGCCTCTAGACCAGAAGATCTTCGATGATTTACTTCGCAAACATAATGAACTGAGAAATGAAAAATAAGTTTGTGCTTCGAACGGGCTAGCTTGAGTCGGCTCAGCCGACTTCCACGTGCTGAGGCGGGGGATTCATCCCTTGCCGTTTACCGCCGTTCAAAACTTCATAGGATTTAGCGGGTAAAATACGCTCCATGAACCTCCCCTCCCTCCTCCTCCTCTTCGACTACAACTTCTGGGCCAACCGACGCCTCCTCGCCACCGCCCAAAACCTCCCCGCCGACCACTTCCTCGCGCCCGCGGAATTTCCCTACGGCGGCCTGCGCGGCACATTGACCCACATCCTCGAAGCCGAGTTCGCCTGGCGCGTCCGTTTCGAGCGCGGCGCGGCGGTGGAGGAGTTGCCCGAAGCGGAGTTCCCCACTTTGGAGTCGGTGGCGACGCGTTGGCGTGAGGAAGAGAATCTCATGCGCGCCTACCTTGCCACCCTCCGCGAAGAAGACTTGGACAAGCCCGTCGCCTATCCCATTGACGAAGGCAAGACGCGCGAGCGCATCCTCTGGCATTGCCTCGTCCACGTGGTCAATCACGGCACACAACATCGCAGTGAAGCCGCGACCCTCCTCACGCGCTTCGGCCACTCCCCTGGCGATCTCGACTTCACCGTCTTCCTGAACGATGTTCACCCGCCGAAGGATTATTAATGCCTCCTCCCATCCGCTCCTCCCTCAAACCCGGCCTCGCCGTCCTCATCGTCCTCAAGCAAGACCAAGGCACGGGCAAACTCACGCGTGGGGTTATTCAGAGCATCCTCACCAAATCGCCCACGCATCCGCACGGAATCAAAGTCCGCCTCACGAGTGGGCTGGTCGGACGCGTCCAAGAGATCGTGGAGGAAGCCCCTTCCTAAAACGGTTCATTCAGCAGGAATCCGAAAGTTCTACTTTCGGAAGGCCGAATCCCGAAGTAGAACTTCGAGATTCCCAACAGCGCCAAACTCCAGAAGCCGCCAAAAAAAAGAGAGTCCCCCCATGAACCCAGAAGAATTCCGCCGCATCGGACACCAAGTCATTGACTGGATCGCCGACTACCGCGCCCGCGTCGCCGACCTGCCGGTTCGTTCCAAAGCCGAGCCGGGTTCGGTCCGCGCCCAGCTACCCAGCGCCCCGCCCGCCCAACCTGAATCGTTCGACTCCATCTTCAGCGACCTCGACAACATCATCGTGCCGGGCCTCTCGCACTGGCAACACCCCAACTTCTTCGGCTACTTCCCCAGCAACGGCGACCTCTCCTCCGTGCTCGGCGACTACCTCAGCACGGGCCTGGGCGTCCTCGGCCTCTCGTGGGTCTCCAGCCCGGCCCTCACCGAACTCGAAGAACTCGTCACCGACTGGTTGCGTCAAATGCTCGGCCTCTCCGACGCGTGGAGCGGCGTGATTCAAGACACCGCCTCCACCAGCACCCTCGTCGCGCTCCTCTCGGCCCGCGAACGCGCCTCCAACTACTCGCTCGTGCGCGGCGGCCTGCAAGGCGAAGAAAAACCTCTCATCGTTTACATGTCCGCCTTCGGACACAGTTCCGTGGACAAAGCCGCCCTGCTCGCCGGATTTGGACGCGCCAACCTGCGCCTCATCCCCGCCGACGACTCCTTCGCCATGATCCCCTCGGCCCTCGAAGGGACGCTTCAAGCGGACCTCGCGCGGGGTCTGACTCCCTGTGCCATTGTCGCCACCACCGGCACGACCACCACCACCGCCCTCGACCCGATCCGTCCCATCGCCGAAATCGCGCGCAAGTACAACCTCTGGCTTCACGTCGACTCGGCCCTGGCGGGTTCCGCCATGATCCTGCCCGAATGTCGCTGGATGTGGGACGGGGTCGAGCTGGCCGACTCGCTCGTGTTGAATCCGCACAAGTGGCTGGGCGCGGCCTTCGATTGCTCGGTCTACTACGTGCGCGACGCGGAACATCTCATCCGCGTGATGAGTACCAACCCCAGTTACCTGCAAAGCGCGGTGGACGCGCGGGTGAAGAATCTGCGCGATTGGGGCATCCCGCTTGGGCGTCGGTTTCGAGCGTTGAAGTTGTGGACTCTGATCCGGGAGCAGGGAGTCGAAGGGTTGCAGGCGCGCCTCCGTCGCGACATCGCCAACGCGCAGTGGTTCGCGGAGCAGGTCAAATCCACACCCGATTGGCGCGTGCTCGCGCCCGTTCCGTTGCAGACGGTTTGCATCCGCCACGAGCCGGCCGGTTTGACGGGCGAAGCGCTCGACAAGCACACGCTCGATTGGTGCGAGCGCGTCAACGCCTCGGGCGGCGCGTACCTCACTCCCGCCACTCTGGACGGTCGCTGGATGGTGCGCGTCTCTATCGGCGCTCTCCCCACCGAACGTTCACACGTCGCGGCCCTGTGGGACCTCATCCGTCGCGAAGTCGCGTGAACGACGCGTGAGTCCGGCGATAGAAATCGCCTCCTGTGCGTTAAACGAAGGACGCCTCCTCGCGGAAGCGTCCTCTTTTTTTTTTGACAATCAGACTAGCGACTAACCGACTATCAGACTACTGCAACCCCATCTCCGCCAGCGCGCCCAGAATTTCGGCTTCGAACGTGCCGAAAGGTTCCGCGCCATAGAGTACGCGAGTCTTGAGTTCGCCGTTGACGGTATAGGTGATGACGAAGTACGGCGTGCCTTCGGCCCCCGCCGCAACGCCGTCTTTCCCGTCCTGCAGAACGCGGCTGGCGAATTGGCCGCTGTCGAAACAGGCGTTGAAGGCCTCCATATCCAGCCCGATGGCCTCGGCCATGGCGACTAATTTTTTGTCGGTGTACGCGCCCACGTTCTCGCCGGTCTGGTTTTGGAAGATGATGTCGTGCATATCCCAGAAGCGATTTTGATCGCCGGCGCAATACGCCGCCTCGGCCGAGGCCTGCGACTCGGAACCGATGAAGGATCCAAACGAGCGATACACAAAGCGGACTTTGCCAGTCGTCACAAAAGCCTGCACTATCTGCTCCTCGGTCTCATCCCAGAAGATGCGGCAAAATGGACACTGGTAATCGGAATACTCGGTGATGGTGATGGGCGCGTTCGGATCGCCCATGGAGTTGTCGCTGATTTTCGGACGTTCACGAGGGTCGGCCAGTTCTGGCGCGTACGGGTGGAGAATCCCATCAATGATCGGCCAGATGATCAATCCAAACACAAAGAACACCCCGACCGCGATCAAAACGATGCTGATCAGCCGGTTGCGCATCTGCTCGCGGGCGCGCTTTTCGCGGATCATTTGGCGTTTGCTCATTCCCTGTTCGTTAGGCATGTGATTTCTTCTGCTCCTTTTGTTTCATAAGTGGCGGGATTGTGCCACGTTCAAAATGATTTGTCCAGTAAAAAAAGGGAGGGTTTAGCCTCCCTTAATCTGACCGTCCAGCCATTGGATATACGTTTGGAACACCTCGGCCTTTTCCGGTTCGTTGTGCGGCTCGTGGTAGAGACCCTCGAAGCGCTTCAACGTGACCAGACCCTGCGGGGCGAGGCGGGCGAATTCCTCGCTGCCGCGCGGGAAGGCGATCTGGTCGGCGGAGCAATAGGCCAATAGAACCGGCGCCGACCACTGCGCCGCGCGCGCGAACACCAGGTCGGTGGCTTTCAATCCGGCGAGGCCGAAGCCGGTGGAGATCTTGTCGTGCACCAGCGGATCATTGACGTAGGTTTTCACTACCTGCGGGTCGCGGCTAATGTGGTCGGCGACTAGCCCGCTCGGCAGGGTAATGGTCGGCGCAATCAAGCCGAGAATCCTGGCAAGAATCAACTTGGCTTTTTGCTCGTGAATGGCGGTGCGCAATCCCGGCGAGGAGACGATCATGCCGCGCGCCTCCGGCTTGCGCTCGATGGCATACGACAACGAGAGCAAGCCTCCCAGGCTGTGTCCGTAGAGAAAGCGCGGCGCCTTCGGGTAGCGTTTCGCCGCTTCACGAACAATTTCGTCAATATCTTTGAAGAAAGCCTCCAGCGAGGGCGTGTGTCCGCGCGGGCCGCCCGATTTGCCGTGCCCGCGCAGGTCGGATCCCAACATGGCGTAGCCTGCCTCGACGAAGGCCGCGCCCACATGCTCATAGCGCAGGATGTGTTCCCCCAACCCATGCACAAGGCAGATAACGCCTTTCGGTTCGCCATCCGGCGCCCAGCCTTTTGCGTACATTTTCAGTCCGTCGAAGGAAGTCCACTCCCATTCAAAGGTTTTCATCTTTTGCTCCTTTGAGAAACCAGGTTTCTCGAATTTCTCAATTTGGTTATGAAGAAATCACCTTGAACTCACACTGGCTCGCGCCTTGTGCGCGGCAGGCGGTTTCGGTCACATCGAACTCGCGGCCGCTCGCCCAATACAGGGCCTGGCGCGCCATACCCACTGTTACCCAGCAGATCGGCTCATCCTCGCGCTGACCGCGGGTGGTGGGCGAGGGATGATCCACCAGAAGCAGGTCGAGGTCGAGGGTGTGGACGGTGAGGTCGCCGGATTTGGTGGAGAAGAGCCGCGCCAGCAGTTCGAGCGCGGGTTGGGGGTGTTCTTTCGTCGCCAGGCCGCGCGTCAGGGCGATCTGCGGTTTGAGGGTGAACGGAGCCTCGTCGAGCAGGCGGTTCCAGAATTGCGCGCCTACGCGCAACAGGATGCCGCGCGCGCCGCGTCCGTAGTATGTGCGGATCGCCTTTTGTAAGTCCGCGTAGGCTTGGGAGGCCGCGGCGGCTGGGATGGTCGCGCCCGCTTTGGGGTCCAGGTTGGGAAGCGAGATGCCGGCCTTTTCGAGCACAGCGGCATAGTTGTCCGCGCCCAGTTCGGCGGAGAGGGCGCGAGCGAAAAGTCGTAAAAGGCGCGGCGAGAAGTCACTCATCCTTGGCCTCTCCCACTTCGAAGCGGCAATGCGGGTCGCCCTTGGCGGTGCAGAGCGTTTCGGTGATGACGTGTTCGCGGCCGGTGGCCCAACGCACGGCCTCGCCGAGCGAACCGAGGTAGAGGTAGCAGATGGGCGCGTCGCTGTGGCGATCATGACAGATGCCGCACGTGGCGTCTACGTAGGCCACACGCTCGCCGCTGTCGTCCACCCAGGCGTCCACTTGGGGGTTGCTCTTTTTGAGCGCGTTCACTGTGGCATTGAGGATGAATTTGACGCGTTGCCGTTCGGGGAGAAGTTTGAGGGCCGCGCCCGCCAGGCCGAGCAAGGCGGCCTGTTCGCGCACGGCGTATTCGAAGGAGGCTTTGCCGATGCGCTTCAACATGCCGCGCCCGCCGCGCCCATAGAACTCTTCGATGGCCGCGTTGAAGCGCGCGTATTGCGAGGTGGCAATGGCCGGGTTGAGGTCGTTCGGCGGAAAATTGCCGATGAATCTTTCAAGACCGCTGGCGCGCAAAACGGCGTTCAAACCGTTTTCGCCCATCACTTCCTGCGCGGCGGTGAGAGCCTGCCGCACCAACGCGTTGACGATCACTGCATCTGGACGCGCCATGTCAACCTCCTGGGGATGCTTCCACATCGAAGCAAAAGACCGGATACTCCTCCCCCGTACGAATGAAACCGAGCCGCTGGTAGAGGGCCAGCGAGGCGACGTTATCGGCCTGGGTGTTGACGGTGAGCCGGTCCACGTTGCGATTGCGCATTTGATAAATGAGATCCGAAACGAGCGCGCGACCCAGGCCGCGTCCCTGCGCCTCTCTTCGGACCGCCAGGCGGGCGAGGTGCGCCCCGGCGGAACTGCTGGTGGAGAGTTGGTACGCCAGCAGGAGTCCATCCTGCTCGATCACGGCCGCGGAGGCGCGCAGGGAAAAGGCTTGCGTGAGGGCCTCGGGCGAATTTTTCCAGAAGGGGCCGAAAGCGTCGGCGTCCACGCGCGCCGCCTCGGGCAGGTCGGCGGCGGTCATGGGGCGCAGGCGAATTCCGGGCGGGAGGGTTGGCAGCAACGCGGGACGTCCGCGCCATTCGAGCAGCACGATGGAGGGGAGTCGCGTAAACCCGCTTTCGCGCAGGGACTGTTGGAACCATCCCTGGCGGACGATGCCGGCCACCTGCGCGCCGCCTCGTTCCGCGACGGTCTGGCGGGCCGACTCCCACAGGGCCGGCCAGGCCCACCCGGGCGAGAACGATCCGGCATGGACGAAGAGGCGGATCCAGGCCACCTCGGGCGGGTCCGGCGGGCAGGCCAGCGCGGCCAGCGCCCGGCGTTCATCCTCCAGCACCCAGAAGTAGGGCGAACCCAACCAGTCGAGGGGCATGCGCCAGTCGAGGTGACGGTGGGCGTGGGTTTCAAAAAAAATCAGGCTGGAAAGGGCCTGATAGTCTTCCCGGGTGGCGGGGCGAACCTGGAGGTTGGTCGCGATCATGGGCGGAAGCGAAGCAGGAATTTAAGGAAGCGTTGGAGCAAGCTGGGTTTTTCGGCGGCGGCAAGCGAGCCGAGCATTTGCATTCCGGCGTCGTTGAGTTTGCCTTGCTTGAGGCGGATGGCCGCGGCCTCTTTGAGAACCATGGCGCGCAAGTCGTTTGCGTTCGCTTGCGCTAAGAGGGCGGCGGCGCGCTCATACAGCGCGAGGGACTCTTCGTATCGTTTCAGCGCGTCCAACGCGGCAGCCTGGTTGCCGAGGGCCATGCCCTGGCGTTTTACATCGTTCGCGCCTTCAAAGATTTTATCGGCGCCGGCGGCGGCTTCGTAGGCCTCTTGCGGGCGATTCATTTTGAGGAGCGAGACGCTCAGGTTGTTGTTCATCTCGGCGGCGTGCAAACCGTCGCGGCCGAGGGCGTATCCCTGCGCGGCCTGGCGGAACGCTTCGGCGGCCTGGGCGTAGCGTTTGGAGGCGAAGGCGCGCTTGCCTTCGGCTTCGAATTCGTGGGGTTGTTTGTCGGCGGGTTGCATTGGGAATGTGGATAGTACCGCAAGGTTTATCTTGCCCCTGGCGGAGCAACATGAATGTTGCGGTACTGGTTAGAACGTAATATCCAACAGGTCTTCGGCCAGTCCGCGCAGGCGGTCGGTGGACATGTTGCTGAGTTTGCGCGCCAGTTCCAGGTAGGGAATGTTGACCGGCTGGCTCGCGAATTGACGCAGGTCGGAGGGGAGTTTGAGGAAATCGCGAATGGCGCGCTGTTCCGACATCCACTGCCCGACCGGGCCGCTCTGGTCGAAGAACTCGTCCACGCGGCTGCCGAGGGCGTCGAGCAGAATTTCCAATTCGGGCAGGGAGATGGGTCGCTCGCCCAGTTCGAAGGATTTGATGTGGGCGGAACGCAGGCCGGTGTTTTGCGCGAGGGCGCGCACAGACATGTTGGCTTTTTCGCGCGCCTGGCGAAGCAGGGCGCCGATCAGTCGCTGGCGGACGAGGAGCAGGCGCGGCAGGTCGAGGGGTTCGGTGGGAGGCGCGTCGTCGGAGATGGCTTCGTTGCCCCAAAAATGGTTGATCGGTAATTTAAGATAGTAGACCAGCACTTCGAGTTCAGGCAGGGAGGGAGCGCGGCGTCCCTCTTCGTAGGCCTTGAAGACGCTTTTGGTCACGCCGATGGCTTCGGCGCATTCTCCCACCGATTTTCGCGAGGCCAGGCGCGCGTCCCGGATGAGGACGCCCAGTTTTTTGGTGCGAATGGTAATCTGTGAACGAGTATCCATGGCATGTCCTTGCGCGCGGCGAATGTGGCTGGATTATACTGCCTCTTGCCCGAATTCCCGCGACCCGCTATTCCTATTTTTCATCCTTTTCGCTGCCGCCCGAGCATTTCGTTGAGGTTGGCGCCGAAAACCTCGGGGCCGAGTTTCACCCCGGCGGCTTCGAGGCGCGGCGTGAAGAGCGGACGGATGCCGGTAGGCTTGAGCGCGCCTTGAATCTTTCCGCCTTCGGCTACGCCGGTCTGCTCGAACTTGAACACGTCGGTCAACACCACGGTATCGCCTTCCATCCCGGCCACCTCGGTGATGGCAATCACCTTGCGCGAACCGTCCTTGAGGCGCGACTGCTGGACGATCACATCCACGGCGGAGGCGATCTGCTGGCGCACCACTTTGAGAGGCAGGTCCATGCCGGCCATCAGCACGAGTGTTTCCAGGCGCGAGATGGCGTCGCGCGGCGAATTGGCGTGAACGGTGGTCAGCGAACCGTCGTGGCCGGTGTTCATGGCCTGGAGCATGTCGAGGGCTTCGCCGCCGCGGCACTCGCCCACCACGATGCGATCGGGACGCATACGCAGGCAGTTCTTCACCAAGTCGCGGACGGCGACGGCGCCGCGCCCGTCTATGGAGGCGGTTTTGGTTTCGAGGCGCACCACGTGTTCCTGTTGGAGTTGCAACTCGGCCGCGTCTTCCACGGTAACGATGCGCTCCTCTTCTGGGATGTAACTGGAAAGCACGTTGAGCAGGGTGGTTTTGCCGGAGCCGGTGCCGCCGGAGATGACGATGTTCAAGCGCGCCAGCACGCAGGCGCGCAGGAATTCGGCCATGTTTTGGGTGAGCGAGCCGTATTCCACCAACTGCAACACGGTGAGTTTGTCCTTGCGGAATTTGCGAATAGTGATGGAGGGACCGTCTATCGCGACGGGCGGAATGACGGCGTTCACGCGTGACCCATCGGGGAGGCGCGCGTCCACGGTGGGACTATCGGGATCCACGCGCCGGCCAAGCGGGAGGATGATCTTGTCTATCACGCGCAGGACGTGGGCGTTGTTCTCGAAGACGATGGGGGTCTTGATCAACTGTCCATTTTTTTCGACGTACACTTTTCTAGGGCCGTTGACCATCACTTCAGAGACGGCCTCGTCTTCGAGCAGAGGCTGGATGGGACCGTAGCCCAGCGTCTCGTCCAGCACGTCGCGGGTCAGTTGCGCGCGCAGGTCTTCGGGTAATTTGAGTTGGGCGCGTTCGTAGATTTCGTGGATGCTTTGTGTGACAAACTCGCGTTGCCGCGCCGCGGGGACATCCTGCCCTTCGAGGGCCTGGGAAAGATTCTGGATCAGGTAGTTCTTGAACTTGACCATGTCGGCGGCGGTGAGGCCGCCGGAGGAGGCGGGAAGCGAGTCGCGCGGAGCGGTCATTTGTTTTCCCCAGGGTCGGATTCTTCATCGGGCATGGCCCACACGATCTGGTTGCGTCCCACAGCCAGGAAGCCGGCATGGTAGAGTTCGCGCCCTTCCGGGTCCAGGATCGAAGCGTTGGTCATGGCGAGGAAGGGTTCGTCGCGATCCAGTTCGTTCTTGATGCGCTCGTCCGGGCGGACGTGGATTTGTCCGCGAATCAAATGGGTGGCAGTCTGCACCAAGGCCGGAACGGCGATCTTTTGCACGACTTCGGTGAAGTACTTGCCCTTCTCGTCATATTCGAACGTCATATAGCCTCCTCGATTTCTTACCCGGAGAATTCGCGAATTTTTTGGGCCTGCGACACGATTAGTTTGGCGGCTTCCTGCAAGATCATGGTTGCGGTGTGGGTGGGGTGCTTGATGGCGATGGGAATGTGCTGTTCGTTTGCCAGGACGAGATTCTCGCCCATGTAAGGCATGGCGGTGAGAATTCGTAATTGCAGCCGCTCTTCCACCTGGGGTTTGGTCAGTCCCTCCAACCCGACGGCGCGATTCAGAATGGTGTACATGTGATTGGATGTGACGCCCTGCTGCCTGAGATAATCCCACACGATCTTTGTGAGGGCTACCGTGTTGGAATCGTTGCTGGTGACCAGCACGATCACATCGGCTATTTTGATCAAAGGCAGGCTGATGCGCGAAAGCGCGCGCCCGATGTCCACCAGCACAAATTCGTAACTCGCCTTCATGGACCGGACGACGCTCTCGATGCGGTTGGATTGCAGTTTGATGGCGCTTTGCGGATCGGGGGAACCGGCCAGAAGGTGAAATTGCCAATTGCGCATGACCGGCAGGGAATTGAGCGCGTCGGTGGCGCGGGACTGGCCGGGATCCATGGCGCAGACCGAGACCAGATTTTTCTCGCCCGTGTAACCCACGATGGGCCCGATGGAGCCGATGGGCAAGACGCCGTCCACAACCGCCACGCGCGAATTCTTTTCGAGCGCGGCGATGTTCTGGGCCAGGTTGGCGCACAGGCTGGAGGTGCCGATGCCGCCCTTCGAACTGAGGAAGACGATCAACAGCCCGCTGGATTTGTCTTCCGAGGGAGGGTGGGGCATTTCGAGAAATTGACTCACCATGCCCAGCAAAACGGGAATGGCATCCATGGATTTGTCCAGGTATTGATTGAACCCGGCTTGCAGACAGGCCTCCTTGCGGGCCGGATTGTGGTCGCTGCTGAGGGCGATGGCGGGAATCGATTCACTGCGCTGGTCCCGGCGCAGTTTGCGGATCATCTCCTCTCCCGGCAGGTCGGTCAGCGCCGGGTCTACGATGATCAGGTCGGGCCGGCCGCCCCAGGTAAGGATCAACCCCTCTTTGCCAAGCGAGGCCTCCTCCACGGTGTATTGCATCATTTGCAACGTTTTGGCGAGGAAGCCCCGGCTGGCCTGGTCCCGATCTATTATGAGAACTTTCTTGGGAATCATGGTGAAGGTCCCTTGAAATCAGGATTCAATGGGCGGCATGAGATAGCCCAGCCCGGAGCGGGTGACGATATGCCTGGGGTTGTGCGGGTCTTCTTCCAGTTTTTGGCGCAGGCGGGCGATGCTCACCCACAGGATTTCCTTGTCGCTCTTGTATTCCGGACCCCACACGCTGGTGAGCAGTTCTTCAGAGGTGAGGATCTTGCCGAGGTTGTGGGCAAATTGCAGGAGCAGGCGATATTCGGTGGCGGAGAGGGACACCACCTGTTCGCCGCGCCAGACCTCGGCGCGCGCAAAGTCAATGCGCAGGTTTTCGTGGGTGAAGAAGCGCGTCTGTCCGCCTTCGGAGGGGAGTTGGGCGCGGCGCAACACGGCGCGCACGCGCGCCAGCAATTCGGTGGCTGAGAACGGCTTGACGAGATAGTCGTCCGCGCCGAGATCGAGGCCGCGCACGCGGTCCTGTTCCTCGCCCTTGGCGGTGAGCATGATGATGGGTACGCTGGAAAATTCGCGAATGCGCTGGCAGGCGGCAAAGCCGTCGAGGCGCGGCATCATGATGTCAAGCAGGATCAAATCAATGGGCTGGGCCGAAAAGACTTCGATGGCCTGCTGGCCGTCGTGCGCGGTGACCACTTCATATCCCTCTGTGCGCAGGTTGGCATCCAGGAGGCGCAGGTAACGCGGCTCGTCGTCTACGATCAAAACACGTTTTGCCATGGCAGTCTCCTCTCAAAGTTCTACGGTGGCGGCGGGGCTTCGATTGGCAATTCGATGAAAAAGACGGCGCCTTCGCCGGGCGGAGATTCTGCCCAAATCTTACCACGATGCGCCAGAATGATTTGCTTGCATATGTAGAGTCCCAGCCCGGTCCCAAGGTTGGTCCCATCCGCGTCGGGAACGCGATAGAAGCGCTCGAAGATGCGCGGCAGGTGTTCGGCGGGAATGCCCGGCCCGTGATCGGCGAGGCGGAAGCGCAGGGAGGTTTCGTCGCTTCGAAGGGTGGCGGTCAAGACAGAGCCGGGCGCGTATTTGATGGCGTTGCCGAACAGGTTTTCGAAGACGCGCACCAGGTGGACGTTGTCGCCGTGGATGGGCGGAACCGGCCCGAAGTCCAGCGCGACCGAGAGGCCGGGGTATCGTTGCCGGATGCGCAGAATCACGTCGCGGATCATGGCGTCGAGTCGCACAGGCTGGAATTTGAACTGGAGGGTGTTGCTTTGCAGGCGCGCCGATTCGAGCAGGTCCTCGATCAACCGATTGAGGCTGTCGGCTTCCTCCTCGATGATCGTCAGGAATTCGCGCTGGGTGGAGGCGTCCCAACTGGTGTCTTGCCGAAGGAGGGTGGTGGAGTAGCCTTTGATGAAACCCAGCGGGGTGCGAAGTTCGTGCGAGATGGTGGCGAGAAAATCGTCCTGCAAACGAATCCGTTGCTGGACTTCCTCCAATTGCTGGTAGGCATCCAGCCATTGACGGCGCTCGAACAATAACGCCATCCACATGGCGACGAGGGCGGCCACGTGCAGGTGTTCTTCGGAATAGGCCGGCCCGCCAAAACGGATGAAGACCACGGCGCCCTTCACGGCGTCGCCGAGGCGCAGGGGTAGGCCGAGAAAATGCACCTCGCCCAGGCGGCCCGTATCCGGTTTGCGGACGACAGGAGGAGTTTGGTGGAGGATGTCGCCGCTGGCGATCACCTCGATGGCGAACTTGTCGCCCCAGGCGGCATCGGCTTCGGCAGCGCGTCCGCGTCCGAGCGCGCGGGCATAGGTGACTTCCAACGCCTTCGTTTGGGAATCCACGAGATAGACGGCCAGGTTATCGAACACGATGAACTGGCGCAATTCCCCCGCGAGCGCCTCCAGCGCGGCCTTCCAATCCTCGCCGCGCGCCGAGTTGTGAAATAGTTCAAAGAGTTCGTTGAGTTTTTGAATATCCATGGCGGTTTCCGCGCCGGATCAATTCGCTTCCTCAACCGTCAGAAGCGGAAAACGGAACGTGCTGCCCTTCCCCTCCACCGACGCAACTTCGAGCATGGAGCCATGCGCCTCCACAATCTGGCGCACGAGCGAGAGGCCGATGCCGGTGCCGCCAAACCGGCGCGTGGAGGAACCGTCCAATTGATGGAAGGGTTCGAAGATCTCGTCCAGCCGGGGTTGCGGAATGCCGATGCCCGTATCGGTGACCGAGACGATGACGAGGTTTCCGGTTTCGCGTTTGACGCTCAAAACTACGCGTCCCTCGGCGGGGGTGAACTTGATGGCGTTGTCGAGCAGCTGGCCCAAGGCCCAGGCGATCTTTTGCGGGTCGGCCTGGACGAGAGGCAGGTTCTTGTCCACCACCGCGTGGACGCTCACGCCGCGTTCCTTGCCCTTTTGTTCCACCGGGCGGACAGCCAGGCTGGCGAGGCGGCCAACGTCCACCGGCTCCTGTTTGAGACTGAGTTCGCCGCGCGAGGCCAGCGAGAACATGATCAAGTCGTCTATCAATCCTTCCAGCCGCGCCGTGGATTGCTGGCAAATTGTGAGGGCGTGTTTCTGTTCCTCAGCAATTGGGCCGAGCGAACCGGTCACCAGCAATTCTACGTAGCCTTTCACGTGGGTCAACGGCGTGCGCAGTTCGTGGGAAATATTCGAAATAAAATTGGCCTTGAGTTGCGAGAGTTCCGAAAGCCGCGCCAGCGCGTCCTCCAATTCGGCGGTGCGCTGCTGAACGCGTTGTTCCAAACTACGATTGGCGGCTTGCAACGCGTTGCGCAATTGGATGATCTGCTCCGTCACCACCTGGTCGAGTTGATCGCGCGTGAGGCGATTCAATTCCACCAGGGCCTGGCCGAGCATGCAGACCTTGCCTTGCGCCACTTGTTCCTGCTGGTAGGCCAGCGCGTCGAGCAGGTCATCTTCGGAGATCATCCCTTTTTGGACGAGGTAATCGCCGAGGCGCGGCACGAGCATTTCGGGACTTAATCGCAGGGGGGATGTCATTCGGACCTCCAGACCCATTCGCCGTCCACCATCGTGGCGGAGGACTGCATGGCAAGCAGGTCATCGGGGGGGCAAGTGAACGGGTCTTTTTCGAGGACGATCAAATCGGCGAGGCAACCCGGGGCCAGTCGGCCCGCGCGCGACTCCATTCCGGCCGCGAACGCGGGGCCAAGGGTGTAGGCCGCGAGGGCCTCGGGCATGGTTAACTTTTGTTCGGGAATCCACCCCGAAGGTCCGGGTGAACCGTCGGCGCGGCGGCGCGTGGTCGCGGCGTGGAGTCCCCAAAACGGATTCGGCGACTCGACCGGCGCGTCCGACCCGAAGGCGAGAGTCGCGCCGTGAGTCAGTTGAGTCCGCCAGGCGTAGGCGAGTTGACTGCGGTCGTGTCCCCAATATTTTTCGGCGGCGTGCATGTCGGAGGGGGCGTGGATGGGCTGCATGGAGGCGATCACGTTTAGTCCGGCGAGGCGCGCCGCGTCGTTTGGATGGATGATCTGCACGTGTTCGATGCGGTGACGGAGGGCGGGCAGGCCGCGTTCGCGTTCGTAGGCGCGCAGTTGTTCGTAGGCGTCGAGGACTTCGTGATTGGCTCTGTCGCCGATGGCGTGGACGGTCATGCCGAGACCCACATCGGCGGCGCGGCGGGCGAGCTCGAAGAGATGCTCGCCGTCCATATTCAGGATACCCCGATTCTCGCCGTCGTTCAAGTAGGGCTGGAACATGGCCGCAGTGTGCGGGCCGAGCGCCCCGTCCATGAAGGCTTTGACGTGGCCGATGCGCAGAAAGTCGTCGCCAAAGCCGGTGCGGAGACCGAGTTCGTGCGCATGTTCGAGATCGTCCACGGGCAGGCTTTTTGTGACGCGCAATTTGAGTTCGCCGCGCTTGTGAAGTTCCTGCAGGGCCATGAAGCAGATGCGGCGATCAAAATCATGGACGGCGGTGAGTCCCATCTTCCACAGGATGGGTTGCGCGGCGCGGATGGCTTCGATGACGGCCTCGAAACCCGGTTGCGGAATTTTTTCGCTCACCAAGTCCATCGCGCTTTCGAGCAGGATGCCGGTGGGCTGTCCGTGCGGGTCGCGTTGAATCTCGCCGTTTTCGGGGTTGGGCGTGGAGGCTGTGATGCCTGCCAATTTGAGCGCGGCGCTGTTGACCCACGCGGCGTGGAGTGATTTGGCGGTGAGGTAGATGGGGTGGGAGGCAGTGAGGGAGTCGAGATCACTTGCGAAAGGCCAATCTCCCGACCTAACCCCCGGCCCCTTCCCTTCAAGGGAAGGGGAGTCGGCTTCCCCCCCTGCGGGGGGGACGGGAGGGGGGTATCTCCACTCGTTCTGATTCCAGCCGTGACCCAGAATCCATTCTCCATCTTTCGTTGACTTCACGCGCTCCGCCACACGACGCAGGCATTCTTCGAGCGTGGTGGTTTCGCAGTCCACTTTTTGGAGGGAGAGGGCGTAGTGCTGCAAATGGATGTGCGCGTCGGTGAGGCCGGGCAACACGATGCGCCCGCCCAGGTCTTCGCGTTCGGCCCGCGAGTCGAGCAATTCATCGCCGCCGACCGCGAGGATCTGGGCGCGGTCAATGAGCAGCGCGGAGGCGGTGGGACGCGCGGCGTCGAGGGTGTGAATACGGGCGTTGTGGAGGAGTTTCATGGTCAAAGTCGCGGGTCGAAAGTCAAAGGTCGAAGGTCGGGTGACTTTCGGCTTTTGACCTTTGACTGATTACAGAAGTCTTTCCAACAGCGTATCGAGTTCTTCATCCGAGTAATAGTAGATCGTCACCGCGCCGCCGCTTTTGCTGTGTTTGAGCGAGACTTTGGTGCCGAGGCTGGAGCGAAGTTTGCGTTCGAGGTCCAACACGTCCGCGCTGACGCGGTGTTTGGATTTCATCTTGGTCAGTTTTTCGCCGGTCAACTTACGCACCAGTCCCTCCGTTTGGCGGACGGACATGCCGAGTTTCAGCACGGTTTGGAGCGCGGCCTCCTGCGCTTTGGCGGTGGGGAGTCCGAGCAGGGCGCGGGCGTGACCTTCGGTGATCAGTTTGTCGGTGAGGGCTTGTTTGACGCGGGCCGAGAGTCCTAGCAGGCGCAGGGTGTTGGTCACGGCGACGCGGCTCTTGCCGACGCGGTCCGCCACTTGCTCTTGCGAGAGTCCGAAATCCTGGACGAGATGCTGGTAGGCCTCGGCCTCCTCCAGCGGACCGAGGTCGGCGCGCTGGACGTTTTCGATGATGGCGAGTTCGAGGTGTTGACGGTCACTGGCCTGGCGGACGATGACGGGGACGGTAGTCAACCCGGCGCGTTTGGCGGCTTGGAGGCGTCGCTCGCCCGCGATCAACACGTAACTGCCGCCGCGTCCCGGCGAGACGATGAGCGGCTGGATGATGCCATGTTCGCGGACGGAGGCGGCCAGTTCTTCGAGGTCGGAGGAGTCAATGCGCTGGCGCGGCTGGCGCGGGTTACGCGAGACCGCTTCCACCGGGACTTGCAGAACGCCGCCCGCGGACGCGGGACGCGCGTCGCCGCCGCCGGGGATGAGGGCGTCGAGTCCTTTGCCGAGACCGGATCGTTGAGGCATGAATTTCTCCTTGATCGTTCAACACGAAGGCACAAAGGCTCAAAGACACGAAGTTATTTTTGGGTCTTTGTGACTTTGTGACTTGGTGACTTGGTGTCTTTGTGTTTAGATTTTTACGCCGTCGCCTTTGAGTAATTCTTTGGCGAGGGCTTCGTAGGCTTGCGCGCCGGAGGAGTGAGGCGCGAAGGCGGAAATGGGCAGTCCGTAGGAGGGCGCTTCGGCGAGACGGATACTGCGCGGGATGACCGACTTGAACGCCTGCTTGGGAAAATGCTTGTTCACTTCGGCCACCACGTCGGAGGCGAGGTTGGCGCGCGGGTCGAACATGGTCAGCACCACGCCGCGCACTTTCAATTCCGGGAAAAGCACGTTGCGGACGCGGCCGATGGTTTGGGTCAGTTGGCCGAGTCCCTCCAGGGCGAGGTATTCGCATTGGACGGGGATGATGACTCCGTCGCGGGCCGCGACCAGCCCGTTGACGGTCAGCAGGCCGAGCGAGGGGGGACAGTCAATCAGGATGTAGTCGTACGCGCCGTCGAGAAATTCGAGCGCCTGCTTGAGACGCGTCTCACGCGCCAGTTCGTTGACCAGTTCCACCTCGGCGCCGGCCAGCGAGGGCGAGGACGGCAACACCGACATTTTCAAACGTTCGTTGTGGAGGACGAAGGGAACCGGCGAGATCGAATCGAGCAGGGCCTCGTAGGTACTGCCCACTACCGTGTTCTTGTCCACGCCGAGGGAGGAACTGGCATTGGCCTGCGGGTCAAGGTCAATGATGAGGACGCGCTGGCCGAACTGCGCCAGATACGCGCCCAGGTTGATGGCGGTGGTGGTTTTGCCCACTCCGCCTTTTTGGTTGACGAAGGTGTAGATGCGTGTCATTTTATTTTCGATTTACGATTTCAGATTTACGATTTTTGGACGAGCTGGTCGAGTAGGCGGTGTTCGTCCGCCGTATCGAGACCACGCTCTCGTTTTACGATTAGCTAGAATGTGTACAAATAGAGATTGCGAATGAAAGCCTCATAGGGCTTCTCTCGATTAACGTACACCATTACTTTTTGTCCAACATTTATACCTTTTGTTTTTCGATTCTTATAAAGCGAGTCCACGGATCCATATATTTCTTGTCGATATTCATATTTGTATTTTATGTAACCAGGGTTTCGGAAAAAATTGACCTCTGTAACTTCTCCAATTGTTTCAACGCCATTTTTAAATATCAAAGAGAGTTCTTGAAACTTTTTCCATTCATAACGAAGCCTAATTCCAATCGCAAGAATTAGGATAGCGATTAGCACAGTAAAGCACGGAAGAATGTCAGGCATCGTAAATGAAAATAAAACAATCGAATACGATAAGCCACTAATCCCTACAATAAACAGTGGCAATGTATTTGAAGGGAAGGACTTGTTTCCTAGGAAAATCCAAAACGATGGTTTGACACGACTCATATTTCCTCCTTATATCAACACTTCCACCAAGCAGGACTCGATCTCCTGCTTGGTGGGGATTCCATCCAGGCCCACGCGGGTGACGGAGTGCGAGGCGAGCAACGTGGCGAAGCGGGCGGCTTCCCAGGGGTCGCGCGTGGCGAAGAGACGGATGAAGAAGGCCGCCGCGAAGATGTCGCCTGCGCCGGTGGCGTCGAGTTCGGGGAAGTCGCGCGTGTGGAAGCGGCGCCGGTCGCCGTTCCAATACAGGACACAACCTGCCGCGCCCTCGGTGACAACCAGGATGCGCGTGTGATGCGCCATGTGTTCGATCTGCTCCATGTCGCCGCCCACGTCTTCGAGACTCAACACCACTGCGCCCGCGGCCTCGAGCGCGGACGCGTCCTCCCATTGCACGGGATGGATGCGGCCCGAGTCGTCCCAGCCGCGCAGCCAGCCTTGCGGGGTCAGGCCGAGCAGGTCGGGGGAGAGTCCTTTCGGGAGGGACGCGTCCATCTCGTTTGCTATCGGGCCGAGGTGGATGATCTTGGCGTGACGCCAAACTTCGGGGATGTGGGAAAAGTCAATACGTGTTGCGCGGTGATGCAAAATTTGTTTTCGCCCCTCAGGTGTGTATTTGTTCTCGAAAGTTGTGCTGTGTTCGGATGGGATGACGATGGTGGGAATCCCATCCAATGTGGCCAGCGAGGTTTCGCTCCCAGCCGCTGTGAGGATGCCCACGCGCAGACCGAGGGCGCGCGCCGTCAACGCGGAGTAGGCGATCGTGCCTCCCAAGCGCGTGCCGTTTGGGATCAGGTCGTGCGCGGCGTGACCGATGACGAGGTAATCCACCGGTTCGAGTGGAACCAAAGAGAGCATGGGGGAATTATAAGGGAGGAAGGGGGAAGGATGAAGGATGAAAAACGTAGGGGCAGACCTATGTGTCTGCCCGATGTCTGCCCGATGTCTGCCCGATGTCTGCCCGATGTCTGCCCGATGTCTGCCCATGCGAACATTGGGCGAACACGTAGGTTCGCCCCTACGAGGCCGGGGTTTGGGTGTGTTAGAATTTCCCTCCATGAACGAACGCCCCATACTGGTATTGGCCTCCAACTCCCCGCGCCGCAAGGACTTGATCGCGCTCGGCGGTTGGACCTTCGAGGTCATCGTCTCGAACGCGGACGAAAGCGTGTTGCCCGGCGAGTCGCCGCGCGAGTATGTGGTCAGGTTGGCGGAGGCGAAGGCGCGGGCTTCGGCAACGCGCGCTACGGAGAGTCAGATCGTGTTGGCGGCGGATACCTCCGTGGTGGACGGAAACGCGATTCTCGGGAAGCCGGCCGGCCCGTCGGAGGCGAAGCGGATGTTGCGTCAACTGCGCGGGCGCGTCCACCAGGTCTACACCGGCATCGCCGCGCTGCGCGTCCGCGATGGATTCATCCTCAGCGATGTGTGCGTCACCGACGTTCCGATGCGCGAGTACAGCGACGCCGAGATCGAAGCCTACGTCGCCACCGGCGACCCGCTCGACAAGGCCGGCGCGTACGCCATCCAGCATCCGCAGTTTCAACCCGTGGCTTCGATGCGCGGCTGTTACGCCAGCGTGATGGGACTGCCGCTCTGCCACGCGGCGCGCCTGCTTTCGCGCATGAACCTTTCGCCCGCCGCCGACGTTCCCATGAAGTGCCAATCGCTCTTGAATTATGACTGCCCCGTTTTCGCCGGCATCTTGCGCGGCGAACCCGTTTGAAAGGAAGACCATGAAACTGCTTCGCTGGTTGAGTCTCGCGGTTATTCTCGCCCTGCTTGCCGGTTGCTCGTCGGGGAATGGAGCGCCGCCCCTCTTCGCCGATCCCACTTCCACCTCCACCCTGCCGCCGCCTTTCGTGGGCGTCACGCCCGCGCCCGATCCGACCGGCACGATGTATGGATTCCTCGACGGATTGAAAGGCAACGATTACGCCGGCATGTACGGCCTGCTCGACGCGGCCAGCCAGGCCGCCATCACCCAGGATGATTTCGTCCTGCGTTATCGCGAAGCCCTCAACACTATGAGCGCGTCCAGCCTGGACTATGAAGTGGCTTCAGTCGCCCCCAGCCCTTCGGTGGCCCAGGCTAATTTCCGCATCGCCTACAATTCGACGCTCGCCGGTCCCATCGCGCGCGATTTCACCGCCACCCTTCATTTGGAGAACGGACTCTGGCGCCTCGCCTGGGACCCGGGCCTGATCCTGCCGGAACTGGCGGGGGGCAATCGCCTGGCGCTCGACTGCGTCGCGCCGACGCGCGGCGACATCTACGACAAGGACGGCGAACCCTTCGTCTACACCACCGAGGCGGTCGCGCTGGGCGTGGACACGGGCTTCGTCAACTTCAACAGCCTGACCTCCCTCACCACCGAGTTGGGACGCCTGGTGGGCGTGAATCCCGAGTCCATCGAAAACCAGATCATCGCCTCCGGGCCGGGTTGGTACATCGGCGTTGGCACCACCACGCCCGAGGAGGGCGAGCGCCTGCTGGGCATGGGCTTCGACGCGCTGGTGACCAACCGATACACCTCGCGTTACTACGCCAACAGCGGAAGCGCCTCGCAGGTGTTGGGCTACACCCTCAGCATCTCCCCCGAAAACATAGACGCCTATAAACGCCGCGGCTATTGCGGCAACGAACGCATCGGCTACGCGGGCATCGAAGCCGTGGAAGAGGACCTGCTCGCCGGGAAACACGGCGGCACGCTTTACATTGTCGGCCCGCAGGGACAGATTGTCAGCCAGTTGGCGCAAGCCGCGCCCGAAGAGTCCAGTTCAGTCTACCTCACGCTCGACAAGAACCTGCAATACCAGGCCGAGCGCGCCATCGCCGGCTTCACCGGCGCGGTGGTAGTGATCGAACGCGATACCGGGCGCGTGCTGGCCCTGGCCTCCTCCCCCGGTTTCGACTCGAATCTCTTCGACCCGCAAAATTACAACAACGGCTACCTGCTCAACGATTTATTGAACGATCCCGAACGCCCGCTTTACAACCGCGCCGCGCAGGGACAGTATCCGCTCGGCTCGGTCTTCAAGGTTATCACCTTCTCCGCCGCGCTCGAAAGCGGACTCTACGAACCCCAAACCACCTACGATTGCCAGTACGATTTCACGGAGATTCAGGGCATCGTCAAACACGACTGGACCTGGGAGCACTGCCAGGATCGTGTGCGCCGCGGCCTCTTCTGCGACTCGAGCGACAGCGTCCCATCCGGTCTGCTCACCCTCTCCGAGGGACTCATGCGTTCGTGCAATCCCTATTTCTGGCACATCGGCCTCGACCTCTTCCGAAGCGGGCGCCCGAACGATATCGCCAACATGGCGCGTGCCTTCGGTCTTGGCTCGCCCACCGGCATCGAAATTGACGAGGAGGCCGGGACGATCCTTGATCCCACCGACGAGATCGCGGCCACCAACCAGGCCATCGGCCAGGGCGATGTGCTGGTCACGCCTTTGCAAGTGGCGCGCTTCATGGCGGCCATCGGCAACGGCGGCACGTTGTATCGTCCGCACATCATTGACAAGATCGTCGGCCCGGATGGTCAAGCCAGTTACACCTTCGCGCCCGAACCGACCGGCTCCCTCCCCATCCAGCCGGAGCGGCTCGCCGCCCTGCAGGAAGCCATGATGATGGTGATTCGCGGGCGGCGCGGCACGGCCAACTTCCGCATTGGGAGCATGAGCGTCCCCGTGGCCGGCAAGACCGGCACCGCCGAATCCAGTTCCGGCACGCCGCACGCCTGGTTTGCCGGGTACACCTTCTTCAATGAAGAGGACGCCAAGCTGAAGAACATCGCCATCGCGGTCGTGCTGGAAAGCCAGGGCGAAGGCTCCGACTACGCCGCGCCGGTGTTCCGTCGCATCGTGGAGGCGTACATTTACGGGTATCCCCAAACCCTCTACTGGTGGGAATCCAGTTTCGGCGTGACGCGCACTCCCACGCCGTTCGGCGGCATTCCCACCGCGACGCCGAAACCCAAGTGACCACCCTCCCCGGCCTCGTCATCCGCGCCCAATCCGGTTTCTTCACGGTAGAGACCGGGTCGGGCGCGGTCGTTTGTCAACTGCGCGGAAAACTCAAGCAGGGACGCGCCACCGGCGACATCGCCGCGGTGGGCGACCGCGTGCGCGTCACCGTTTTGCCGGAGGGATCGGGGGTGATCGAAGAGATCGAGCCGCGCGCCCGCGCCATCGTCCGGCTCGACCCGAGGCCGCAGGGAGTCTATCAACAAATCCTGCTGGCGAATGTGGATCAGGCGGTCTTCGTTTTCGCCTGCGCGCATCCAGATCCCAAACTGCGGATGTTGGATCGTTTCCTGGTGGTGGCTGAGAAGCAGAGAATCCCCGCGATCATCGTTGCCAATAAAGTTGACGCCGTCGCTCCGGGCGACCCGCGCGAAATTTTCGGCTTGTATGAATCCATCGGCTACCGCGTCATTTACTCCTCCACTAAAACCGGCGCAGGCGTGGAGGAACTCAAAGCCGCGCTGGTCGGCAAACTCAGCGCGCTGGCCGGACCGAGCGGCGTGGGCAAGTCGTCCCTGCTCAACGTGATCCAGCCGGGGTTGGAATTGGAGGCGCGTGAGGTCAGTACGGCCCTCAACAAGGGCAAGCACACCACTGTGGCGCGCCATCTGATTCCAGTGGTCGGCGGCGGATACGTGGCCGACACGCCCGGTTGGAAAAGTCTCGCGCTGTGGGACACCGAGCCGGAGGAGATGGAAGCCTACTTTCCCGAACTCGCGCCGTTGGTGGCCGCCTGTCAATTCAGCGACTGCTCGCACACCCACGAACCCGGTTGCGCCGTGCAAGCCGCGTTGAAGGCGGGAACGATCCATCCGCAACGCTTCGATTCGTTTTTACGATTGAAGGCGGGGCAGGAATAATTTAGGAGTTGCGAGTTAGGAGTTAGGGGATGCGTCGCGATTGACGATTTACGATTGACGATTTACGATTGTCCCACCTGAACACTGGACACCGAAAACTGATCACTGATGACTGACAACTGGCGCTTACTCGGACACACCTGGGCAGTAGACATGCTTCGCCGTCACATCGCGACGGGCGAGGCGCGCCATGCGTATCTCTTCGCGGGACCTCCCGGCGTGGGACGGCGTACTCTCGCGTTGGCCTTCGCCCGCGCCTTGAACTGCAAGAATCCGCCAGCGCCCGGCAAATCGTGCGGCGAGTGCCGCGATTGCAAGCAGACCAGCCTCATGCAACACCCCGACCTGACCGTCATCCAGGCTGAGAGCGAGGGCGGCATCCTCAAAGTGGAACAGGCGCGCGAGATGAAGCGCACGGTCACGCTCAAGCCATACTCGTCGAAATATCGCATCGCCCTCTTTTTGCGATTTCAAGAGGCCAACGACAGCGCCTCCAACGCGTTGCTCAAAACCCTCGAAGAAGCGCCCGCGCACGCCATCCTGCTCCTCACCGCCGACAACGCCGAGTCGCTTTTGCCGACCATCGTGTCGCGCTGCGAGGTGTTGCGGCTTCGTCCGCTGTCCATTGAGGAAGTGAAAAGAGAGTTAGAGAATAGAGGAGTAGAGAACAGTCGGGCCGAATTGCTGGCGCATCTCAGCGGAGGCAGGCCAGGCTACGCGTTTCGCCTGGCGGAGGATAAGACGCTGATGGAGTTTCGCCAAACGCGGCTGGACGATCTGCAACGCCTCCTCTCGGCCTCGCGCGTGGACAAGTTCGCCTACGCCGAAAAACTCGCCAAAGAGAAGGACGCCATGCGACAGATCCTGCTTGTTTGGCAATCCTTCTGGCGCGACGTGCTGTTGCGCGTCTCCAAAGCCGACTCTCCGCTCGCCAACGTGGACCGCACCGAGGAAATTGACGCGCTCGCGGCGCGTCTCGACCTGCCCGCCGCGCGTCGCCGCGTGAGCGAGGTGGGGGAGGCGTTGCGTCGGTTGGAGAGGAACGTCAACGCGAGGTTGCTGGCGGAGGTTTTATTGTTGGGCTGGTAGAAAGGAGAGAGCCATGTGTCGCAGCATCAAACCCTTGCGCTTGCCGGAGCGTCCCGCCACGGAGGAGGAGATTCGCGAGGCCGCGCTTCAGTTCGTGCGAAAGGTCAGTGGATACCGGAAGCCGTCGCGGGTCAATCAAGCGGCGTTCGATTCCGCCGTGGAGGAGGTGGCCGCGGCGACGCGCAAGATGTTGGAATCTCTATCCGTGAAAGGAAGCCAGGCATGAAAGATCATCCCAACGCCAAGTTTCTTCGCAACCTGCCCAAAGGCGTCCCGCTCAGTAAGATCGCGGTGATGAATGTGGAAAAGGGAGAGGAGATTTTGCCTTCCTACGTCACGCCGCACGTTCCGCAGATCGGCATCTACAAACTGCTCGCCAAGAAAAAAGTGGACGGAACTTGCGAATGGGCGCACTTCGTCCAGCGCGATGACGGGCGCAAGGAAAAAGTCTATCGCGGCACGGTGGAGAACGAGGCGCGTATGCAGGATGTGGTGGACGGCATCAACGCCGCGCTGAAAACCGCCTACGGCCCTTTGGTTCGGCTGCAACTTGCGGAATCGGATATGTACACGCTGGATGGAAAACAAATTCCATCCACAAAGCAATGACCGTCAAACTTTTTTGGCAAGACCCCTACCTGACTCAACTCGACACCCGCATCACTCGCGCGGACGGCAACGATGTGACCGTAGCCGAGACGATCTTGTACGCCTTCTCCGGCGGACAGGAAAGCGACCGCGGCGCGATCGGCGGGCATGAAGTGACGCGGGCGCGCAAGGAGGGGAAGGAAATCGTGTACACGCTGGCCGAGGGACACGGACTGAACGTCGGCGATCCGGTCACGATGACGATTGACTGGGAGCGGCGGTACCGTCTCATGCGTTTGCACTTCGCGGCGGAACTGGTGTTGGAATTGGCGTACCAAAACTTGAACGGCATCGAGAAGATCGGCGCGCACATCTCGCCGGATAAAGCGCGCATTGACTTCAAATGGCGACAGAGCATCGCCGCTTCGTTCCCCCTCCTGGCGGGCGAGGCCAACCGAATCATTTCCGAGGACCGTCCCATCCTCAGCGCGTGGAGCGACGAGGCGAACGAACGTCGCTATTGGGAAGTGGCCGGGTTCGCGCGCGTCCCCTGCGGAGGCACGCACTTGAAGCGGACGGGGGAGGTGGGTCGCATCGAGTTGAAGCGCGACAATATCGGGAAGGGGAAGGAACGCATCGAAGTTTATTTGACCGAAAAGGAGTCAGAATGACCAAAACCAAAACCGTCCCCGAAGATAAACTCGCCAAAGAGTATTTCAAGATTCTCGATGAGACCTTTGTCCGCCATCACGGAATCTATCTCGACGAACACGATTCGCTGTTCGAAACCCTGGAGACGGTCACGTTTGCCGAGGCGTCACGCCCGGTGGGAGGCAAATGCGCCACGTTGGCCGCGCAGGTGGCGCACGTGACGTTCTACCTCGACGTGCTGGAAAACTACCTGCTCCACAAAAGTTCGGGGAAAGTGAATTGGGGCGAGATCTGGCAGGCGGTCAGTGTGGTCACCCCCGAGGAATGGACCGCGCTCCGCGAGCAACTCAAGCAAACTCACAAGCGCGTCCTCAAAACCCTGCACGGACTCAGCTGGGCGGCGAATCGCTCCATCGGCGGCGCGCTGGCCATCCTCGTCCACACCGCGTATCACCTTGGAGAAATCCGCCAGGCGCTTTGCACGCTGAAGTAATCAAAAGAGACAGTCGCATTGAAGCGACTGTCTCTTTTGATTCACGGCTCTCCCGTTTCTGGCGGGATGAAGCTTCGAGCGTCAAGCCTTTTGCCGCGAATTTCGCGAATTGCACGAATTTTTTATGCCCATTCGCGAAAATTCGTGTAATTCGCGGCTGATGTTTTTGGTTTTCCCATTAAAAACGGTAGACCCCAATTCACTCAATGGCCTCTTTCAGTTTCCGCGCCAACTTTCCAAAATGGGCGGTGTAGCGCATCTCGTCCGCACGGGGACGCGGGAGGTCCACTTTTAGATCCAGTTTGACGCGGCCCGGGCGCGCGGTCAGCACGAGGACGCGGTCGGCGAGAAAGAGCGACTCGGAGATGGAATGAGTCACCATGATGACCGTCTTCTGGCGCGCCTGCCAGATGCGCGAGAGTTCGGTCCACATGCGTTCACGGGTGAGCGCGTCGAGGGAGCCGAAGGGTTCGTCGAGCAGGAGCAGGTCGGGGTCATGGATGAGCGCCCGCGCGATGGCCACGCGCTGGGCCATTCCGCCCGAAAGTTCGCGCGGCCAATTCTGCTCGAATCCCTCCAGCCCCACCAGTTCGATCAACTCCTGCGCTTTGGCGCGCGCTTTCATCTCGCCTTCGCCGTCCAGTTCGAGAGGCAACATGATATTTTGGATCACCGTCCGCCACGGCATGAGGTTGGATTGTTGGAAGACCATTCCGATCTTGGGCTGTGCGCGCTGGATGAAGTGGACTTCGCCCGCGGTGGGACGCAGCAGTCCGGCCACGATCCGCAACAGCGTAGACTTGCCGCTCCCCGAAGGTCCCAACACCGCCACGAACTCGCGCGGGCAGACCTCGAACGAGACGCGTTCGAGCGCCTGCAACCCGCCGTTATTGTCGGGGAAGGTCGCGCTGAGGTCGCGGATGGTTAAGATTGGAGAAGATGGATTCATTGATCGTTGGGGCATAGCGAAGCGTCTCTCGTTGATGTCGTCAATCGTCTCGCTATGCCCTTACCTTGTTACGGAACAAACTCGTTGGTAAACGCTTTGCTCAGATCGAGCGGCTCGGTGAGCAGGCCCATCTTGAGCAGGGTCTCCTGCATGTTTTCCCAAGCCGTTATGTTCGAGTAGCCCAGGCGCTCGGCCTTCCACATTTCGATGGAACGCGCCAGCACTTCCTTTTGGACGGCTTCATCGGCCTCGGCCAGATTCTCCACGTACTTCTTGCTAATCTCATACGCCTCGTCGGGATTCGCGATGGTGTACGCCAATCCCTTCACCAACGCGGAGACCATGCGGCGAACCAGGTCGGGGTTTTCGGCAATCGTCGTTTCGTTGGTGATCAACCCGTTCGAGGCCAGTTGCACATAATCGGCCACGAGCATTTCATTCAGTTCATATCCCTGGGCGCGCAACTGCACCGGCTCATTGGCGGCATACACCGACACGGCCTGGTCGCGGTCGGCGGCCAGCGATTCCACCTGGGTGTAACCGATCGAGTCGAACGTCACATCCTTTTCGCTCAGTCCCGCGGAGAAGAGCAGCGCGTCCAGCCCGATGTAATTCGCGCCGTACAAGCCTGGCAATCCGATCTTCTTGCCTTTCAAATCCGCCGGCGATTTGATCCCCTGCTCGGCCTTCGACACGACCGCCACCGGGTACTGCTGGTACCAGGCGGCCACGTACACTACCGGCAAGCCCTGGGCGCGCGCCAGCATGATCTGTTCGCCCGACACCACCGCGAACTGCAGCTCATTTGCGCCCACCAACGCCACCGCGTCGGTCTCGAACGAGTAATCGAACTTGACCTCGATTCCGGCGTCCGCGAAATATCCCTTCTCGACCGCAACGTATAGCGGCGCGAACTGGACATTCGGGATGTACCCCAACGGCAACTGGATTTTCCCGCGCGGGCTACAGGCCATCAGGCCGATTGCCAGCACGAGAGTGAGAAATGCGATTCTGCGAAACATGTTGACTCCTTGATGTATTGATTGTGTAGGCGACGTTCTCTAACGTCGCATTCCGCCGGGCATTAGAGAATGCCCTTTACGCGCAAAAAAAGTTAACGCTCCTGCCAGATCAAAAGTTTTTTTTCCAGCAGGGCCACCATCCCGTACAACGCCAGCGCCATCACGATCAGCGTGAATACGGCCACGAAGACCAGGGCCGTGTCGTATTGACCGCGCCCCACGTTGACGAGGAATCCCAGCCCGGCGTCCGAGCCGACCAACTCGCCCACCACCGCGCCGATAACCGAGAGAGTCGCGCCCACGCGCAGTCCGCCGAGGAAGACCGGCAGCGCGGCAGGGACTTCGAGTTTGAGCGCGATCTGTCCGGGGGTGGCGCGCAGGGAGGTCATCAAATCGTGCAGCGAGGCGGGGACGGCGCGGATGCCCACAACCGTATTGACCAGCACCGGGAAGAAGACGATCAACGCGCAAATCAATATCTTCGAGAACAGTCCCGGCCCGAACCAGATGACCAGCAACGGAGCGATTGCCACCAGCGGCACGGCCTGACTCGCGACCAGATACGGCGCCAGAAGATTCTCCAGTAAACGCGACTTGGCGACGAGGTAGCCCGTCACCGTGGCGAAGAGCGCGCCTGCCAGCAGGCCCGACAGCACCTCGAGCAGGGTCACGCCGGCGTTGACGAGCAGACTCCCATCCGTCAACGCGCGTAGGAAGCGAATCCACACGTCGGCTGGGGAGGGGAGGATGAAAGCAGGAAGGTTCGAGAGGCGCGCGGCGAGGTCCCAGGCGAGGAGGAAGAGCGCCAAGGATGCGAGTCCCAGCCAGGGACGGAGGGCAGTTACGCGTTTGGTGAGGGTGGTCATAGGTTCGTAGGGGCGGACGTATCTGTCCGCCCGGCGAGGGCGACCACGCAGGGTCGCCCCAACAGGGTCATCCCAACGGGGAGGGGAAATAAAAAACGCCTCGCGGGAGGGAATCCTACGGGGCGCGGAGACAGGCCAAAGGTCACGCGCGAGGCGGAAGCAAAACCCCGAAAACAACGAGCGTTTTCGGGGCGTGAATCCGACCAGGCGCGCAAAGGCCTGAGTCACCTTCTTCTATCCAGACTGTTACTGTCGGCTCCGGAGTCGCGCCGGATCATGCCGTAGCGCCGAATGAATTCGGCGTTACAGGCTCGTGGGCTCTACCACCGATCGGGAATTCACCTGCACTTCATGCGGCGCAAGTGGCACCCTGCCCCGAAGGTAAATATGCGATTGTTGTCCGAATTATAACGGCGGCATGGGCAGCCGTCAAATTTAGAAGCTCATAGCCAGGTAATAGAAGATGAAGAAGGCTATGACGAAGGTCACCACGACATAGATGGTAATGGGTACGGTGTTGGATTTGCCGGTCTTGCTGTTGTACCCGGCGCCACAGTTATTGCATTTGACGTGGCTGAACATGCGCGGACCGAGGGCGCCGCCCCACCAGGTGTAGGTGATTTTCTTGGCGTCGGTTTTGCCGCAATTGGGACAGGCGGCGACTTGGTTTTGCTCCATGGATTCCTCCGGCGAAAATGAAATGGAAGCCCTTGCAGGCTTCCACTCCATTCTACTCGGCTTTAACGATACACTCAACCGGGCAGACGGTGACGCATTGTTGCGTGTCGAAATGGCCTTCGCACTCCACGCAGGTGGCCTGGTCAATCACGTAGAGGACGCCGTCGCCTTCGCTGATGGAGTTGGTGGGGCAGACGGGAACGCACGCGCCGCACGCGATGCAATCTTCTTTGATCTTCATTGCCATGGGAATTACTCCTTTGTTGAATTTGTAAATGTAGGGTACTCCAACGGCAAACGAGCGTCAATTGACGAATGTCGTGAGTTTGGATGATTTTGTCATGGCTGAGAGGGGCGGAAGCCCTAATAGGGCGAAAACATTGCCGCAAAGTCACAAAGGCACGAAGTCACAAAGTATATTTCTTCGTGGCTTCGTGGCTTCGCGCCTTCGTGTTGAGAGCAGGTACGGTTAGAGGGTATAGAGCTCGCCGTACTTGGTTTTGAGATAGTGGATGTACGGCTGGATGGTCAAGTCGGCGCCGGTGACGCGCTTCACCAGTTCGGGGGCGGTGAATTTGCGTCCGTGGCGGTAGATGTTCGCTACCAACCAAGTGTGCAACGTATCGAATTTGCCCTGCTTCATTTCGGCGGGGATTTCAGGATGCGCTTTGAGAGCCTGGCTGTAGAACAGCGCGCTCATCACGTTGCCGAGCGTGTAGCCTTGGAACGATCCGCCGATCGTGCCGCCGTACCAGTGAACATCCTGGAGGACGCCATCCTTGTCATCGGGCGGGACCACTCCGAGGTCATGCTCGAAGCGTTCGTGCCAGGCCTCGGGCAGGTCGCGGATGGAGAGCGTCCCTTCGAGGAGTTGCATTTCAAAGTCGAGGCGCAACATGACGTGCAGGTTGTAGGTCACCTCGTCGGCGTCGGTGCGGATGAGCGACTTCTCGACCTTGTTGATGGCGCAATAAAACTCATCGAGCGAAACGCCGCGCAGTTGTCCGGGAAACTTGGCTTGGAGTTTGGGGAAGAAATATTCCCAGAAGCCGCGACTACGGCCCACGACGTTTTCCCACAGCCGCGACTGACTCTCGTGGACTCCGGCGCTCGTCCCGCCCGCGAGGGGGGTGCCCTCATGGGCCGGGTCGTTGCCCTGTTCGTACATGGCGTGACCCGCTTCGTGGATATTGCTGAACAACAATTCGCCGAGGAAGTCCTCTTTGGTGCGCGTGGTGATGCGCACGTCGCCGATGGAGAAGGAGGTCATGAAGGGATGGTGGGTCCTGTCAATGCGGCCGCGGTTGAAGTCGTAGCCCAGTTGTTTGACCGCCTCCGCGCCAAACGCGGATTGATCCGCTTCGGGGTAGCGCTTGCGCAGGCAGGAGTCGTCGGCGGGAGGCTGTGAGGCGATGGCCTTGACGATGGGTACCAGTTCGGCGCGCAACTCCGCGAACAGCGCGCGCACGGACGAGGCCTTCATGCCATAGTCGGCGAAGTCGATGAGCGGGTCGGCGATGTGTTCGTAGCCGGGGAAGAAGTCCGCGAGTTTGCGGCTCAGGTCGAGAGTCCGCTCCAGGTTGGGCCGAACCCGCGCGAAGTCGTTGGCGGGACGCGCCTCGGTCCACAGTTGGTAGGTCTCCGCGCCGTGGACATTAAATTCGGCCAGGAACGCGGGGGGGATCTTGGTGGCCCGTTCGTAGTCGCGGCGCGTGACGCGGATCAGGCTGGCGTCGTCCGAGTCGTAGGGCAGAGTCTCTTCGTACTTGGCGAGTCCGTCGAGCAGTTTGCCGACCTTCTTGTCAATGAATTTTTCCTGCGACACTTTGGCGAGGGTCGCCATTTGGCGGCCGCGGGCGGGCGCGCCGCCGGGCGGCATGTAGGTGGCCTGGTCCCAGCCGAGCACGGACGCGGCGTTGTTGAGGTCGTTGACTTCGGCGAGGATGGCTTTGAGTTCGGTCAATTTCTTTTGGTAGTTCATGGGATTCCTATCCTGGGTTGAATTTATCCTTGGCGGCTTCATTGTATCGCAATCGGCGCCGAGACCGTCACCCTTCTGGCGGGTGGTTTTTGAAAGAGCCTTCTTCGAGCAACGCCCGCGTCTCCTCCTCCTTCACAGCCCGCTCGGCCTGACGTATCAACTTGGTGAATCGTCCGCACCGCAGACGCGCGTTGGGAGTAAGATAAAAATCCGGGATGGGAGTCGGCTGGCTATTGAGCGACGTGTTGAAGCACGGCGCGTATTGCTCGATCAATTGACGTTCGGCGGCGTTCAGGTCATGACCAACGTCATTGAACTGCTCGGACTGGGAACTCATCAATTCGATCACAAATTTCATGGACTTCGGCCAGTTCGCCCAAACGAACCGTCCCACCATCGAGTGACCTCTGAATCCGCCCATCAGGTGATCCCACACCCGCGCAAACGCCAACTGCGATTGACCGACGTAGAATGTCACCGTCTCATCGCGGAAGAGATACAAATCGAGGAACTTCCAGTCCGCGGGACAGTGGTCAATGAGGAGGAAACGTTTGAGGGGAAGAACAATTTGGCTCATGTTTAGAACAAGCGAATCACGCCCCAGTTTGGTTGGTTTTTGGATCTAATTTGCACTAGTATTGAACATGAGCCAATAATTTTCATAGCGCTTTTTTTAACCAAAGGGATTCCGTTACAACTTCCTCTACTCCCCCTTCGCCAGCGACGTCCTTTTCCCGGCCGCGGCATTCTCCGCCAATTCCAGCACAAAACATAATGAAGAGAGACGGTTGAGATAGCGTCCCAATTCGGGGTTGGAGATTTCTTTGGCGTCGAGCAGTTCCACCACACGTCGCTCGGCGCGGCGGACGACCGCCCGCGCCAACGAGAGCGCCGCGCCCGAGGCCGTGTCGCCCGGCAGGATGAACTCGTGCGGCATCGTCAGCGTGGATGAGAGCGCGTCGGTCTGCGCTTCGAGCCATTCCACGCGGGCCGCGTCAATAAAATGAAACTTGTCCGCGTTCTCGGCAGTCGCGGCTGCCTCGGCCATCAACTTGTACAGGTCGCGTTGCGCTTCGAGCAAAATCGGCGCCGTGCGCGGGTCAATGGCCTGGCCGCGCGCCAGCCCCAAGGTCGCGCTGGCCTCGTCGAGCGCGCCGAGCGCCTCGATGCGCGGATGAGTCTTCGGGACGCGTCCCTCGCCCAACAGGCCGGTCGTCCCATCGTCGCCGGTTCGTGTGTAAAAAGTCATGTCGCAATTATAGCCGTTATAATCGGGGAGTGAAAATCCCCTACCATCGTGACATCACGAACGCGGCGCTGGCTTCCACTTTCAGCCCGCGCGCCTTGCAGGTCATCCTGCGCGCCAACGTGGAACAGGACGGCCTGCGCTACCAGTTTGGTCACGACCATTTTCATTTTGACAGCAACCAATTCGACGCCGCCTACGCCTACATCGAAGAACAACGCGCCCGCATCGTAGACTCACTCACGCGCGGCGACGCCGACTCCGCCTGGCAGGCCTTTGGAAAATTGACTCACACCACGCAGGACTTCTACGCCCACAGCAACTACATCCCTCTCTGGCTGGACTCCTTCAACGGTGCGACGCCTCCTCCCCCGCCCGAAGCGGACTCTCTCTCCCCAGAGATTCTCCAAAGCCCCAGCCTCCGCTCCGGCAGACTCTACTACCCCCTCGAAGCCCTGACCTTCCTCCCGCGCATCGGAAAACTCTTCGTCCCCCTCCTCCCTCGCGACTCTCACGCCCACATGAACCACGACGGCCCCGACCATAGCCCCATTTTCGATTACGTCTTCCACGCCGCCGTCAAACGCACGCGGGTTGAGTATGAGAAGACGGCCTCGCAACTTTCACCAGAGTCGCTCACGCAATTCGTAGACAAGTAAACACGTACACAGGTTCACACCTAAAACCTGACACCTGACACTTGAAACCCATTCATCCTTCATCTTTCATCCTTCATCTTTTCTACCCATGCCTCCTCGTAAATCCACCAAAACCTCCTCCTTCGGCTCCCCCGGCCGCGCCGGACACGACGCCTCCGCGTTCTACTCCGCGCGCCTCTATGAGAACCAGCCTCAGGAACAGGAGGTCGCGTATCACGAGAATCCCCTCCCTGCCGAAACCCTCGACACAATCATCCACGCCTCCGCCGAATCGATGTCCGCGCTGCCCGACTCGAGCGTGCATCTAATGGTCACCTCGCCGCCGTACAATGTGGGCAAAGATTACGATGAAGACCTCTCGCTCAAGGAATATCTGGCCTTCCTCAAACGTATCTGGGTCGAGACCTACCGCGTGCTCGTCCCGGGCGGACGCGCCTGCATCAACGTCGCCAACCTCGGACGCAAACCCTACATCCCGCTCCACGCCATGCTCATCGCCGACCTGCACGAACTGGGCTTCCTCATGCGCGGCGAGATCATCTGGGACAAGGCCGCCTCGGCCAGCGCATCCACCGCGTGGGGCTCGTGGCAGTCCGCGGCCAACCCCACCTTGCGCGACACGCACGAATACATCCTCGTCTTCTCGAAGGGCAACTTCCGCCGCGAAAAAGTGGAGGGACGCGAAAGCACTATTTCGAAGGAAGAGTTCCTCGAGTTCACCAAATCGGTGTGGACCTTCGGGGCTGAGTCGGCCCGCAAGATCGGTCACCCCGCGCCGTTCCCGGTCGAGTTGCCGTACCGGCTCATGCAGTTGTACACCTTCAGCGGCGAAGTAGTCCTCGACCCGTTCATGGGTTCCGGCCAGACCGCCCTCGCCGCCCTGAAGGCCGGACGTCACTTCGTGGGGTATGAGATTAATGAGGAGTATTTGCGGCTGGCGGAGAAGCGCATTCATTCCCGTGCGTGATATACTTTTATCGGACAAGTGAGGTTCCCATGTTGGCAGAGACCCGTTACGAACATATCGTTTTGGACGAGAACAAGATTCCCACCATCGCCGGCACAACCATGAAAGTGGAGGAACTTGTTTCCGCGCACCTGGCGTATGGATGGAGCGCGGAGGAATTGCATTACCAGTTTCCATATTTGACGCTTGGTCAAATCCACTCTGCGCTCGCATATTATTGGGATCATCAGGATGAGTTCGACAAGGAAATGGAACGACAGCTCAAAGCGGTAGAAGCCTATCGCCGTTCTGTGGGGGAATCAGCCTTTGTAAAGCGCATGAAGGCCCAAGGCTTGATCTCATGACGATCGCGCTTTACATGGATCACCATTTGGATGTGCCAATTGGAAGATGTGTGAACGACCTGGAAATTATCGCAAAGGGAGGAAATCTCGAAGATTTTGCCAACCTGATCCACGTTCTGCCTCTCTGATTCTTGTTTAGGCGGGTATCGAGTAAGGAAGCCCATGCCACAAAGTCATTCTCACATGCCAGCGGACAAAGTCATCGCCTTCATCCAACTCCTCACCCAAAACAACATCGAAGTCATCCTCGACGGCGGCTGGGGCGCTGGCACGATCAAAGGCTTCCCGGTCAAGTGCATCACACCGGACTGGATGGTCAAATTCCACACCGGTTACAAACTCGACAAAAACGATTATCGGGATGTCAAAGTGTTGTGTGAGCGCTTCGGCCTGACAATTCCTCCAGAGTACGAGGCCTTAAAAAAACGGGGGGTTAATGAAAACAGAAACTTTTCGGTCATCGGCTATCGTTTTATTGTCAATGAATGGAGACGAAATGAGCAAAGAAACGCAAGTTCCTTCTACAGATAGCCTGTTTCGTACGCGCCTCAGTGGAGCTCCATTGTGGATCATCCGGGGGATATGGTTGGTTCTTGCTATCGCCATTGTTATAACGGAAGCGAAAGCCCTGACCGTCTATTTCGCCGACCGCACAACCCTTTGCCAGGATTTCTGCCCGGATGGTTACCTGTGGCCGCAAGAGGCGGAGGCGTTATCGGAGATGGGCCTGTCGGCGGAGTTCAACGCCTGGTATTTCCTTCTGGTCGATGCGCTTCCATCATTATTGGCTTTGGTCGGCGTGGGTCTTCTCCTTGCCTGGAAACGGCCCGACGACTGGCTGGCCCTGTATATTGCGATATTTCTGATTTCCCTGGCGCAATTTAAACTGCCCTTCCTTCCGCCTCCCTTTGGATTTATTCAGTTTGTCTCGCTGATTATCGTGCTGACCGGCGTGACAATGATCCTGTATCTATTCCCGGATGGTCGTTTTGTGCCGCGCTGGACGGGTTGGTTGGCAGTCCCCATGGTCGTGTGGATGGTTGTTTATGCGTTCCTGCCGGATTTCGTGGTCCCCGGCCTTTTCGAGGCAATCAACCTGTTATTGATCTTATCGGGAGTGGGCGCGTTGTTGTATCGCTATCGCCATATTTCTGACCCGACCGAGAAAAGACGAATCCAGTGGGTGGTTTGGGCCTTCACCCTGCGTCCCATCAGCGAACTGGGCCTGCGCCGCATCATTTTCCCATTGCTGTTCCCCGTCGCGTATACGCCCGGTTTGGAACGCGTTTTTTATCATTGGGCGATCATACCGATCTTCAGCACAATCCCGTTCATTTTCACGGCAGTCGGCATGTTAGTGTCCATCCTTCGCTACCGCCTGTGGGACATTGATTTCGTCGTCAATCGTTCGCTCGTCTACGGCGCGTTGACCATTGCCCTGGGCGGAATCTTCGGTGGAAGCCTGTATCTCGTGTCGTTGTTCGTGGAAGGCCAGACTTTTGTCCTGGCCTTTGGCATGACCGCGTTGATCGCGGGCTTGCTCTTCCAACCGGCCCGACGCCGCCTGCAACGCTTCGTGGACCGCGCCTTCTATCACATCGAAATTGACTACCAAAAAACGCCCGCCCCCGCCCTGCCGTCGGCTACCAATGTCATCCGTCAAACCGACTTCGGCAAATATAAAAACCTCGAGTTGATCGGGCGCGGCGGCATGGCCGAGGTGTACAAATCCACGCATCCCACCCTGAACGTCCCGGTGGCCATCAAGATCCTGCCGGTTCTTCTCGCCAACGAACCGAATTTTCGCAAGCGTTTCGCGCGTGAAGCCGAACTGGTTTCAAAATTACAGCACCCCAACATCGTGCGCGTTTTTGATTACGGCGAATCGGGCGGCACGCATTACATGGTGATGGAGTTCATCCTGGGCGAGGATTTGAGTCGGCGGCTGGAGCTCCATCAGCGCTTATCGTTGGCCGAGGCCCTCCCGATTTTGAAAGGCATTGCCAGCGCGCTCGATTACGCCCACCGCGAGGGAATCGTACATCGGGATGTCAAACCGTCCAACATCCTGCTCGAAGGCGGGCGCGACGAAGCCTTTCCGAAACTGACAGATTTCGGAATTGCAAAAATTACCGGCAACGCCACGCGCGTGACGGAGACGGGGAACGTGATCGGAACCTTCGATTACATCGCCCCCGAACAGATCCAGGACTCGCCGAACTTGGACGGACGCGCCGACATCTACGCCTTTGGCATTGTGGCCTATCAACTCCTGACTGGGCAATTGCCGTTTCAGCACAACAATATCGGGGCATTGCTCATTGCCCACTTGAACCAACCCGCGCCCGACCCGCGCGCCATCGTTCCAGGCCTCTCCAACGGCATCGCCGACGCCATCCAGCGCGCCATGGAAAAAAATCCCGACCACCGGTATGCGACCGCAGGCGAATTCATCCATGCGCTGGAAGGAGTCGCGTGAAAATGAATAAAAATGCCCGAAATCATTGACCTCAGCCCATCACTCACAAGTTAAGCACTTTAACAACCTGTCAAGAAGGGATTTTCCA
>CAZVAX010000033.1:0-36489 GCA_964625215.1 uncultured Anaerolineaceae bacterium
TGATCGGCATCGTTCCGGAGGATGAAAACGTGATGATTGGGACGAACCGCGGCAACCCCGTCGCGCTCGATCCGAAAAGCCGCGCCGGGCAGGCCTTCCGTAACATTGCGAAGCGCCTGGCTGGCGAGGAGGTTCCCTTCCTCGATCTCGACGCCGGAAGCGGATTCTGGTCGCGTTTGCTGGGGAGGAAATAATGTTCAACTTTTTCCGTCGCAACCGCAGCGCCGACAGCGCCAAGGAACGCCTGCAACTGGTGTTGATCCACGATCGCACCGACCTGACTCCCGCCGAATTGGACGCGTTGAAAGACGACCTGCTGGAGGTCATCTCGCGCCACGTGGAGATCGAGCCAGACGCCGTCCGCATTGGCGTGGAACACGAGGGTCGCTCACAGCGCCTCGTGGCGGACATCCCTCTCAAGGGCGTGGGGCGGCGCAAGCGAAAGTAACGCAAAATTTATTTTGCCTCGATTGGGCAAGACGAATCTTGCGGTACGAGTTCTATGATTCGCGGACTTTCCTGGCGGCACTTCGATTTCTGGCTGTTGGGCGTGATCGTTTTCGCGCTGGCCTTCGGCGCGGCGATGATCCGTTCGGCGATTGCCGGAAACGAAGAGATCGCCAACTCAGTGACGCGCCAACTCCAATTTGGCGTGATCGGCTTCCTTGTGGTTTTAATCGTGGCGGGCATTGACTATCGCTATTGGACGGCCCTCTACCGCCCGATGTACATTGTGATGATGATCCTGCTCATTATGATCTTCATCAGCGCCCAGCCGCAATTCGGCGCGGCGCGCTGGTTTCAGGTGGCGGGCTTCTTTATCCAGCCGACCGAACTGGCGAAGGTGGTCGAGATTCTCATCCTGGCGCGTTACTTCGAAGCGACCAAGGATCGTCCGCGCGACTTGAAGTGGATTCTCGGAAGCCTCTTCTGGGTCGGCGGGCTGGCGATTTGGATCCTCCTGCAACCCAACCTCTCCAACGTGGTCGTGATGCTGGTCATTTGGGCGGCCATGATCTGGATCAACGGCGTGCAGGTCAAACACTTGCTTTGGCTGGCATTGATCGGCGTTGTTGTCGTCGCCGCGGCCTTTCCATTTTTACAGGATTACCAGCAGGAACGCGTTCTTTCCTTCCTCTTTCCGAATGAGAACGCCACCTACGGCAACCTGTACAACGTGCAACAGGCGCTGATTGCCATCGGCTCCGGCGGCTTGTTCGGCAAGGGACTCGGGCACGGCACCCAGACACAGTTGCGCTTTCTTAAAGTGCGCCACACCGACTTCATCTTCTCGGCCATCTCCGAGGAGTTCGGCCTGGTCGGCGCGTTGATCGTGATCTTCATCATCGTTTTTGTGGTTTGGAGGTGCTTGCGCGCCTCGCGTCTCGCCAGGGATGTGACCGGCTCGCTCATCGGCTACGGCATGGCCGTGCTGATCTTCTTCCAGGGCGCGGTCAACATCGGCGTCAACCTGCGCATCATCCCCGTCTCGGGCCTGCCGCTTCCTTTCATCAGTTACGGCGGCTCGGGTCTCGTCTCGCTCATGCTCGGCATCGCGCTCGTCGAGAGCGTGGTGATGCGGCATAAGGAAGTGGAATTTTAGTCACAAGTTTTGTAGCGCAAATTGCCAATTTGCGTAACAGGAGTTTTCATGACCAAACCCGCTCGCGTCCGCCTCGCGCCCTCGCCCACTGGTCACATGCACCTGGCCACGGCGCGCAACGCCCTCTACAATTACCTGCTCGCCCGCCAAACCGGCGGACAGTTCATCCTGCGCATCGAAGACACCGACATCGCGCGCACCCTGCCCGGCGCCGAGCAGGAGATCTTCGACGGGTTACGCTGGCTCGGCCTCGACTACGATGAAGGCCCCGACATCGGCGGCCCCTACGGCCCCTATCGCCAGACCGAACGCCGCGAAATTTACCGGCATCACGCGCAAACGCTCATCGAAAAGGGCGCGGCGTATCCGTGTTTCTGCGCGCCCGACCGCCTCGAGAAAGTCCGCCAGGAACAGCAGAAGCGCAAAGAGACGCCTCACTACGACGGTCTCTGCCGCGCCCTCGACCCGTCGGACGCGGCGCGACGCGTGTCCGCGGGCGAGAGGCACGTCGTCCGTTTGAAGATGCCGCAGGATGGCGCTACCGTCGCGCACGATCACCTACGCGGCGACATCACGGTGAACAACAAAAATTTCGACGACGCCGTCCTGCTCAAAACCGACGGCCTGCCCACCTATCACCTCGGCGCGATGGTGGATGATCACGAAATGAAGATCACGCACGTCCTGCGCGGCGCGGAATGGCTCAGCACCTTCCCCATCCACGTCAACGTCGTGCGCGCCTTCGGTTGGGACGAGCCCATCTGGATTCACTTTTCGCTTTTCCTCAAACCCAGCGGCAAGGGCAAAATGTCCAAGCGCGAGGCCGCCGACGCGATGAAGGACGGCTACTCGATCTTCGTCAAAGACATGACCGGCCTCGGCTTCATCCCCGAGGGCGTCAACAACTGGAGCGCTCTCATGGGTTGGGGCGTCCCCGAAGACGACGTGATGACCCTCGACCAGATGATCCAACGCTTCAGCATTGACCACATGACCGCCTCGCCCGCCGCGATCAACTTCCAAAAACTGGACCACTTCAACGCGACCCATATCCGCCTCTTGACCACGCCCGATCTGGCCGCGCGCCTCCTGCCCTATTTCACCCGCGAGGGACTCCCGGCCACCCTCGAAGCGACCCAGCGTATCGCGCCGCTCATCCGCGAGCGCCTCGTCACCCTCGACGATTGCCTCGCCTTCGCCGCCTTCTTCTTCCGCGACACCGTCCAACCCGATCCCGCCGACCTGATTGCCAAGGGCCTCGACGCCGCGGCCTCCCTCGCCATCGCGCGCCAATGCTACGACATCCTCGCCTCCCTCCCCGACTTGACTCACGCCGTCGCCGAACCTCCCATGCGCGCCTACGTCGAGTCGTCCGGCTACAACATCAACCAAGTCCTCGGCCTCGTCCGCGTCGCGGTGACGGGACAAAAAGTCAGCCCGCCGCTGTTCGAGAGCATGGAGATTATCGGGAGGGAGAAGGTGTTGGAGAGGGTGAAGAACGCGATTACGATGTTGGAGAAGGGTTAAATATCGCCCGGTTCATCCGCCATTCGCACGATGCGCGGGATGAATTTGCCAATCACCTCCACCAGGTCGTGCTGGGCGGCAATGACTGTGTCTATCGGTTTGTAGGCTTGGGGAGATTCATCCAGCCCACCTCCCAGTAGGGTAACGCCGCGCTCTTTCAGATATGAATCCCGCTCCGACTTGCTGATGGAATTGATTGCGGCCTTGCGGCTCATCGCGCGTCCCGCCCCGTGCGACGCGGACGTCAACGACTCTGCCACGCCTCTGCCCCGGACCACGTAGCCGGCGTCGCCCATCGAGCCGGGAATCACGCCCAACACGCCCAAGCCTGCCGGTGTCGCGCCTTTGCGATGAACGATCACAATGCGTCCATCGGGCAATCTCTCGCGCCATGCGTAGTTATGGTGGTTCTCCACGACCACGGCCTCTTTCAATCCAACCGCCTGCGCGACGCGATGATGGATCACATAATGATTGGCCGAGGCAAACCGTCCCGCAAGTTCCATCGAGAGCCAGTATTCCTGTCCCTCTTCGGTGTCGAGCGAGAGCCAGGCCAGGTGACGGACGCTCTTGTCGAGTTCGGGATGTTTCTCCATCGCCAGTTTGCTGTAGCGATCCGCGATCTTGAATCCGACGGAGCGCGATCCGCTGTGGGAGAGGAGCGCGAGATAGTCGCCGGGTTGGAGTCCGCCGAGAGGTTCATGCAAGCGGAACGATCCCCACTCCACAAAATGATTGCCTGTGCCGCTCGTGCCAAGTTGTTTGGCGGCGTTATCGTGCAGGGATTGAAGGAGGCGCGTCGCATCCCACGAATTGTCGTCGAGAACCGGATGATCGGCACGACGATTGCCTTTCCACTCGGAACCCATTCCGAAAGCAGTCTGCTCCCAGAGCGCGTCCTCGAAGAGTCCCTTCTTTTGACCGAGCAGGTGAGGGGAGACTTCGTAGAGCGAGAGACGCATCCTGCAGGCGATGTCCACGCCGACCGCGTAGGGAATAACCGCGTTGTCCGTGGCGAGGACTCCGCCGATGGGCAGGCCATAGCCCACGTGCGCGTCGGGCATGAGCGCGCCCGCGACGGAGATGGGCAGGCGCATGGCGTTGTCCATTTGAGCGAGGGAGCCATCGTCAATGTTGTCGCGGCCCCAGATGGGATAGGGGAGGGGCGCGTCGCGCAGATCGTCGGAGGGGGAGGAATCGGGTTGGGAGAGGCGGAGACACTCGCGGGCCAGGTCCGCGAAACGCGCGTCGGCGAGGAAAGGGCCGGGGTCGGCGCGCACCGCTCCGAGTTGCGCGAGAACCGAGTCGCGGTCGAGGCCCGAAGCGAAGAGTCCCTCGGCGGCTTGTTTGGCGAGTCCGATAATTTTTCCGTCGGGCCAGCCGTTGAGTTTAAGAATCTTGCCTGTGATGATATCCATGTCAATATCCGTACTTTTTCGCGAGCCAGCCCGCGACGAGGGTGAAGATAAATTTGGTCTGCGAGGGGACGGGTTTGTCGGAGTCGGGCGAGAGGCGGAGAGGGGTGGGTCCGCCCCAGCGGATCTTGCTGCCGTCTACGCAGTGGTGAAATTCGATGGGCGCGCCGGATGCGACTTGTTGCGCGAGAGCCGAGAGGTCGAGGCCGAGGGCTTTGCCCGCTTCGGTGAGGGTCGCAGCGGGGTCGTTCATCATTTGTTCGTAGAAAATTTTTGCGGTGGGCAATTGCGTGCGGCGCGCCACGCGTTCGGCGGCGAGGTTGGTGAACAGCCACTTGAGGCTGAATTGAAAAACGAAGGAGGCCGGGCTGTGGCCGTGCGATTGCCATTGTTTGAATTTGCGCTTCATGCTCGAAACGATGAAGGGCAGGCCGCCGCGCACAAGGTGGATGTAGGCGAGGTTGAGGCCTTCGACCTTCGAGAGGGCGAGGGCGCGCCCGGCAGACTTGGAGGTGTCAATCAAGTACGGCTTTCCGGAGACTTCAACGATGGATTCGACGAGGGCGCGCGTGAGACGGGCGTATTCCTGGAATTCGGGATTGCCCGCCGCGCCTTTGATGCGCCCAAAGAATTGGGCGAAGTCGTTGCGCTCGAATTTAAGTTGCAGGGCGCGATAAACGGAGGGCGCGGTTTCGCCGCATTTCGCCAGCCAGTTGGCGCGAACCTTTGACCAGAACTCACAGTCGCTGACGGGTTGTCCGCACGAGCAGGTGCGCGCGGAGAGGTCGGTGGTTTTGAGAGTCCAGTAGGCGATCTCGCCGACATCCTCGATCTGGGGATGTCCGCCGAAGATGGCGCCGAGGATGGTCGAGCCGCTGTAGGCCGTGCCGATGAGGTAGAGGAGGGTGGGGGTCATTGGTGGAGCAATCTTATCAGAAACAGATTCCTCCGTCATTGCGAGGAGGGCGTTCTTCCCGACGAAGCAGTCCCCGCGACAACGAGGAGATTGCTTCGCCGCTGTGCGGCTCGCAATGACGCCTGCCGGGGTTTTGAACGGCAGAGAGAATACGACACATCAGTAAATCTCTTGCGCGTCGCGCGGAAGTTCTTTGACGTGCAGCAAATGCGCGCTGACGCGGCCATCGTCGGCTTGGGGATATTCAAACCCGAATTCCGAAGCGACTTTCTTCGCCACGCGACGGAAGAGATCGCCGGCGATAAAGAGCGACTCCCAGATGTGTTCGAAATTCGAGTCGGGATAGGTTTGCGCGATCTGCGCCATCGTGGTCGCGTCGAATACACGTTCGAAATTCTTTCCGAGTTTTCCCGGCGACATTTGGAAGTTGGTTTGGATCCCAAAGTCCCAGCGCAGCATTTTCATCAATTGTTCGCGGACGACCTCGAGCAAGGATTGAGAGTAGATCAACTCGCCGCGCCAGAGTCCTTTCGCGACATAGGGACTGACCCACCAAAATTCGTTGCAGCAATCTTGAAAGGCTTTGTCGGTGGGAGGCTGGGGCAGGTAATCTTTTTCGCTGGAGGGGGGAAGGTTTGCCAGGAGGCCATCTTTGTCCAGAAGCGCAACGCATAGACTGTCTTTGGTCGGACGATCCCACTGGTCGGGCGAGAAGAAACTCAAGTCAATGCGGTTGCCGTCCATGAATTGCATGAGGTACGAGTAGTGACCGTCGCCGTCCGCGGGAGGGTCCGACATATCCTCGGGCAGTTGGACAATCATTGGGTCGCCGAAGAAGCGGACGATGTCCCAGTTGCGGAGGTAGGGATGAACGTCGCGCACGAGGCAGGCCGCGTTGAAGTCCTGAAACGGGTCGCGCGTGACGTTGGGGTTGGCGCGCGAACCGTTCAAAACGACGCCGCGAATGTTGTCGTCGCGCGAGGCGAAGTCAATGATGAGGCGGTAAATTTCCTGTTCGCTGCGCATGGAACTCCTTCTGTCTACATGATTGTAACACCGTGATTTTGCCTGTCTGTACACCTTGACTCTCGGCGGACAATTGGGTAATATAGTCCTACCGACCGTTCGGTAGGGAGACCCGATGACGCGTAATGACATTCTCGACGCCGCCGCCCAGGTGTTTCGCAAAAAAGGATTTCACGGCGCTTCGATGGCCGATATTGCCGAAGCCGTGAATCTGCAAAAAGCCAGCCTGTACCATCACGTTGCCTCCAAGCAGGAAATTTTACTAGCCCTGCTCGATAGGGGCATTGAAATGCTGGCCGAGCAAATCGCGCCGCTGGCGACTCAGTCCGCTCCCGCCGACCAAAAACTCCGCCAGATGATTCATGTGTACCTGCAATTGCTGGCCGAAAACGCCGACCTGGCTTCCGTGCTTCTGTTTGAACATCGCTCGCTCGACCCGAAGCAACACGCCCGTCACATCCCGAACCGCGACCGGTTCGAGGCCCTGTGGCGGGATGTTGTTTTTGAAGGGATCAAAGCAAGGAAGTTTTCAGCCGCCGACCCCGCGCTGGCGGTGCGCGCCATGCTCGGCACGTTGAACTGGACGCTGACCTGGTATCGCTCGAACGGTCACATGACTATCGAGGAGATCGCGGATCAAATCGCGGATTTGCAATTCAAAGGGCTATCCGCCAAATAAAAAGATCGGAGGGCACATGTATTCGTTCGAACCAAATGAGGAACAAAAAATGCTCGTCGAAACCGTGGCTAAGTACGCGGTCAACGACCTGCGCGTGGCGGGGCGCGAGGCGGAGGAGGGGGGCGCTCTGCCGCCTAAACTGATTGGCAAGGGTTGGGAGTTGGGCGTCCTGCAAGCCTCGGTTCCCGAAACCTACGGCGGATTTGGCGACCGTTCTGCCGTGACGGGCGTGTTGGCCTCGGAAGAACTCGCCTTTGGCGACCTGGCCGGCGCCATCGCGGTGGGATTGCCGGGTTTGTTCGCGTTGCCGATCCTGCTATGCGGCTCGGAAGAGCAGAAGCAGAAATATCTCGGCAAGGTGATCGAAGGTAACTGGACTCCCTACACTGCCGCGCTGATCGAGTACGCTTTCGACTTCGACCCGAACGCGCTGCGCACAACCGCGACCATAAAAGGTGACGAGTACATCATCACCGGCGAGAAAGCCTACGTTCCCTTCGCGAAAGAGGCGGAAGCGATCCTTGTCTACGCCAATCTCGACGGCGCGACGCAGGGCTTCATCGTAGACAGAGGCGCGTCGGGGCTGACGGTCTCGGCGGAGCGCGAAAAAATGTTGGGACTCAACGCCCTGCCGACCTACCGCGTGAAACTGGAGGGAGTCAAAGTCCCCAAGGCGAATCGACTCGGCGGCGAAGCGGGGCATGACTTCGAGCGGATTCTGGCCTCCATGCGCGTCGCCAATGCCGCGGCCGCTGTCGGTGTGGCGCGGGCGGCCTTCGAGTATGCGCGCGATTACGCCAAGGAACGCGAAGCCTTCGGCGTGAAGATCGCGCAGAAGCAGGCCATCGCCTTCATGCTCGCCGAGATGCGCACCGAGATCGAGGGCGCGCGCCTGCTCACTTGGGAAGCCGCCTGGAAACTCGACGCCGGCAAAGATGACGCCAACGTGGAAGCCTATCTCGCGTCCACGGGCGCGGCCGACATGGCGATGATGGTCACGGACCGCGCGGTGCAGATCCTGGGCGGTCACGGTTACATCCGCGAACATCCCGTCGAGATGTGGATGCGCGAGGGGCGCGGCTTCGCGATGTGGACGGGATTTACGATGGTGTGAGGAGGTACACAGGTAAACAGGTACACAAGTAAACAGGTTGCAATTTCACCTGTGTACGTGTGTACTTGCGTACGTGTCTACGTTCTCCGAAGGAGAAAACATGACAATCGAATTTGAAACCCCCAAACCAATTGCACAAACTGCGTTTGTGTTGAAGACCGTCGCCGAAGAAATGATGCGCTCGAAGTCGCGTTACTTCGATGAGCACGAGCATGAGATTCCGTGGGATTACATGGAGTTCATGCACACAGCCATGAAAGCCATGGGCGCAGGTTCGCTTGCCCCTAAGAAGGAGAAGGGCAACGGTCACGATGGCGAGGAGCAGAAAGAAAAACGCCCGTCCATCGCGTACCAGTCGCTGGCTTCGCAGATCGAAATGCTCGGCTGGGGCGACGTGGCTTTTTACCTCGTCACGCCGGGCGGCGGATTGGGCGCGGCGGCTGTGGCGGCGGCTGGAAACGATGACCAGAAAGCCAAGTACCTGGCGCGTTTCAGCGGGGAGAAACCCACCCTCGCCGCGATGTGCATGACCGAAGCCGGCGCTGGTTCGGACACCTCGTCCATCCGCACGCGTGCGATCCTGGATGAGAAGACCAACGAATGGATTCTGAACGGCGAAAAGATCTTCGTCACTGCGGGAGATAAATCCCTCAATGAGTATGACAAACTCGGAAAAGGATTCATCGTCGTCTGGGCTTCGATTGATCCCTCGGCGGGACGCGCGGGCATGCGTTCCTTCATTGTCGAGGCGGGGACGCCGGGAGTCAAGGTCACTAAGTTGGAGCATAAGCTCGGCATTCGCGCCAGTGACACGGCCTCGATCTCGCTGGTGGACGCGCGCGTCCCGTTCGATGCGATCCTCGGCAGTCCCACCGTGGAGAAGACGACCACCGGCTTCAAGGGCGCGATGGCCACGTTCGACGCGACGCGTCCGTTGGTGGCCGCGGCCGGCATGGGCGTCGCGCGAGCCGCTCTCGAGTTCCTGAAAGAGAAACTCGCCGAGAACGGCGTCCAGATCCGCTACGGGTTGCCGCGTCAGAAGTTGGCCAACGTCGAGCGCGAGGTGATTGACTGCGAGATCATGCTCAAGTCGGCGTGGCTGATGGTGTTGAAGGCGGTCTGGATGGCGGACAACAAGAAGCCGAACGCGCTTGAGTCTTCGATGAGCAAGGTGAAGGCGGGCGACGTGGGGACGAAGATCACGCAAAAGGCCGTGGAGATTTTGGGTCCGCTCGGATACAGCCGCGAGTTCCTGCTCGAAAAATGGTTCCGCGATGCGAAGATCACGGACATTTATGAAGGGACGGGGCAGATCAATCGGCTGGTGGTGGCGAGGCAGATACTTGGTTATTCGGGAGCGGAGTTGAGATAAGTGTCAAGTGTTCCAGTGTCAGGTGTCAGGTCTTGTTACAACGCGACCTGGCGCTTGACACCTGATACCTGACACCAAAAGGAGAGACATCATGAACTACCAAATCAACAAAGCCGTTGTAATCGGGGCTGGGACAATGGGCGCGTCGTTGGCCGCGCACCTGGCGAATACGGGCGTGCCTGTGACGTTGCTGGATATCGTGCCGAAGGACGCGCCAGAGGGGAACAAAGCCGCGCGCAACAAGATCGTGACCGAGTTGTGGGATCGCTGTTTGAAGGCGAAGCCCGCCAACCTGATGGGCGCGGACTTGAAGACTCTCGTCACGCTCGGCAACCTGGAAGATGACTTTGCCTGCGTCGCCGAAGCGGACTGGGTGGTCGAGGTCATCGTCGAGAACCTGAAAATCAAACAGGACTTGATGGCGCGTATTGATGAAGTCCGCAAGCCGACGTGCATTGTCACCACCAACACTTCGGGCATTCCGATCAAGGACATTGCCGCTGGGAGGTCGAAGGGTTTCAAGCAGCACTTCCTCGGCACACACTTCTTCAATCCGCCGCGCTATTTGAAATTGCTGGAGATCATCCCAACCGCGGACACGCTCAAGGAAGTGACCGAGTTCATCTCGTGGTTCGGCGAGGCTCGTCTCGGCAAGGGAATCGTCCTGTGCAAAGACACGCCTAACTTCATCGGCAACCGCGTCGCGTTTGGGACGGCGGCCTTCGCGATGGATTATTTCATGTCCAATGGCTATACCGTGGACGAAGTTGACTCCATCACAGGTCCGCTGATCGGCAACCCGAAGACCGCGACGTTCCGCTTGATTGACCTCGTGGGCGTGGATGTGTGGGAACACGTGGGCAAGAATCTCGCGCCGCTCGTCCAGCACGATAAACTGGCGGTGAAATATCTGCAAGCCGAAGCGCCGAACAAACTCATCCACACCATGGTGGAGCGCGGCTGGCTTGGGAATAAAACCAAAGTCGGCTTCTACAAGGAAGTCCGCACCGACGATGGGAAGAAGGAATTCTATTCGCTCGACCTGAAAACGATGGAGCATGTGCCGCCCACCAAGCCGCGCTTCGACTCCGTCAAGGCCGCGAAAGATTTGGAGAATCTCGGAGACCGCCTCAAGGTCATGCTCGCCGCGGACGACAAAGCCGCGCAACTCGTCAGCGCGCTGACTCTCCAGTCGTTCCAGTACGCGTCCTCGATCATCCCCGAAGTGGCCGACACAGCCAAGCCGATTGACGATGCCATGCGTTGGGGCTTCATGCGCGAAGCGGGTCCCTTCGAAACGTGGGACATGCTCGGCGTGCGCGAGACCGTCAAGAAGATGAAGGCCGCGGGCTATCCCGCCGCGAAGTGGGTGGACGCGATGCTGAAGGCGGGCGTCGAGTCGTTCTATCAATATAAGAACGGCGAGAAGGTCGGCGTCTATGACGTGGCGAAAGAAAAGTATGTGAAAATTAAGATACCTGCGGGGATGGTCTTCCTTAAGGACTTGCGCGGCACGAAGAAGTTGATCTCGTCGAACGCGGGCGCGTCGCTCTTCGACATCGGGGACGGCGTGGCTCTGGTGGAGTTCCACACCAAGATGAACGCGCTCGACGCCGACATCTCGGCGATGTGTAACGAGGCGCTCGACCGCACCGAAAAAGATTTCGACGGACTCGTGATCGGCAACGAAGCCGACAATTTCTCGGCGGGCGCGAACCTGTTCATGGTGGTGATGGCCGCGCAGCAAAAGATGTGGGATCAACTCGAAGCCGCGGTGAGGGGATTACAAAACATGAACATGCGGATGCGCTACTTCCCCAAGCCTGTCGTCGTCGCGCCTGCGGGACTGGCGTTGGGCGGCGGCTGCGAAGTGACCATGCACGCCTCGCGCGTCGTCGCCGCCTCCGAGACCTACATCGGACTCGTGGAACTCGGCGCGGGCGTCATCCCTGCCGGCGCGGGGACGAAGGAGATCATGCGTCGAATCGTCAACCCCGCCATGCGGACGGATATGGCCGAGGGCTTTCCGTTCATCCAGCGCGCGTTTTTGCAGATCGGCCAAGCGAAGGTTGCTACCTCTGCGGAGGAGGCGCGGGCGATGGGCATTCTCACCCCGACCGACCGAATCGTGATGAACCGCGAACACCTGCTCACCGAAGCGAAGCGCGAAGCGCTTCACATGGCCGCGGCGGGATACCATCCGCCCGCGCCCGAGTTGATCTACGCCCCAGGCCGCGACATGTTCGGCGCGATGAAGATCGGCGCGTGGTCGTTTGCGGAGGGCAAGTTCATCACCGAATACGACTCGCACATCGCGACGAAACTCGCCTACGTGATGGCGGGCGGCATGTTGTCCAAGCCGACGTGGGTGAGCGAGCAGTACATTCTCGATCTCGAACGCGAGGCCTTCATGTCGCTGTGCGGCGAGGAGAAGACGCAGGCGAGGATGTGGTCGCTGTTGCAGACGGGAAAGCCGCTGCGAAATTAGTCGAAAGTCCAAGGTCGAAGGTCGCGTGACTTTTGACTTTCGACTTTTGACCAGAGAAGGAGCAAACCATGAAAGAAGCAGTAATCGTTAGCGCAGTTAGAACGCCAGTAGGTAAGGCGAAAAAAGGCGGCCTGGCAACCGTCCGTCCCGATGACATGTCGGCGACGACCATCAACGCGTTGCTCGAACGGACGCCTGGTCTCGACCCCGCCGAAGTGGAAGATTTGGTTATCGGTTGTGCGTTCCCCGAAGGCGAGCAGGGCATGAACATGGCGCGCATGATCGGCCTGCGCTCGAAGTTGCCGCAATCCGTCCCCGCGGAGACCATCAACCGCTACTGCTCGTCGGGCATTCAATCCATTGCGCACATCGCCCATCGCATTATGACAGGCGAGATCGAGTGCGGAATCGGCGGCGGCGTGGAGTCCATGTCCATGGTGCCGATGATGGGTTACAAGTTTTCGCCCAATCCGCACTTCGCGATGGATTTGCCGCACTACTACACCAACATGGGACTAACGGCGGAGAACGTCTCGGTCAAGTACGGAATCAGCCGCGAAGACCAGGACGCGTTTGCCGCGCAGAGCAACGTCAAGGCGGCGAAAGCCGTCGAGAGCGGACTCTTCGATCCCGAACTGATTCCCATTGACGTGGAAGTGACCGAGTACGTAGATGGCAAGACCGCGACGAAGAAATTCACGGTCAAGCGCGACGAAGGTCCGCGCGGCGATACGACGATTGAGGCGCTCGCGAAGTTGAAGCCCGCCTTCAAGGACGGCGGAACCGTCACGGCGGGCAACTCCTCCCAAATGTCCGACGGCGCGGCGATGGCGATGGTGATGTCCGCGGAGAAGGCCGCCAAGTTGGGACTCAAGCCGCTCGTTCGGTTCGTCACCTTTGCCGCGGCGGGCGTCGCGCCCGAATACATGGGGATCGGTCCCATCGCCGCCATCCCGAAGGCGCTCAAGCAGGCTGGACTCAGGCAGGAAGACATTGACCTGATCGAGTTGAACGAAGCCTTCGCCGCGCAGGGACTGGCCGTCGTCCGCACGCTCGAACTCGACCAGACGAAGGTCAACGTCAACGGCGGCGCGATTGCCCTCGGCCATCCGCTCGGATGCACCGGCACGAAACTCACCACGCAACTCATCTACGAAATGGCGCGGCGCAAGTCCAAATATGGCATGGTGACGATGTGCATTGGCGGCGGCATGGGCGGCGCGGCGATCTTTGAGAACCTTCAGAATTAGTCCGTTGGTCGCTTGGTCGCGTAGTCGCGTGGTCGGCTCGCCGACGACAAGGCCACGCGACCATGCGACGATTAGACTATCCGACTATTCGACTACTAGACTAGGAGACTAACATGCCCCTCACAATTTCTGATTTGATGTCCAAAATGCCCGGCGCGTTCATTCCAGAGAAAGCCCCCGGCCTCGACGCCGCGATCCAGTTCAAGTTCAGCGGAGCCGAAGCGGGCGACTGGTACGCCGAGATCAAGGACGGCAAATGCGTCACCGCGCAGGGCGAACATCCCTCCCCAAAGATGACCCTCTCCGCCGACTCGTCCGATTATGTCAAGATCTTCACGGGCGAACTCGACGGCATGGCCGCCTTCATGCAAGGCAAGATCAAACTGGCAGGCGACTTGAACCTGGCGATGAAGTTGACGCAGATGTTTAAGATACGGTAAAACGTATACAGGTATACAGGTACACAGGTACACAGGTCAAAACCTGTCTACTTGTGTACCTGTGTACGTGTTTACTTGTGTACTTGTTTACTTGTGTACGTGTTTTCTTGTGTACCTGTTTACTTATCCCCGCTTGACCTTCTTCGCCATCGCCGCCACATGCGCGGGCGTGGAGCCGCAACAACCGCCGACGATCCGCGCTCCCATCTCCGCGTACTTTTGCGCGTACCTCGCCATCTCCTCCGGCGTCACCTTGTACACGGCCTCGTTGTTTTCGCCCAGTTCCGGCAGTCCCGCGTTGGGTTTGATCCAGTACGTCATGTCGGGTGCGGCGGAGAGATACTCCGCGAGAATCTTTTCCATGTTTTCGAGGGTGGTTCCGCAGTTCGCGCCGATGGCCGCGACGCCCAGCGGACGGAAAGTCTTGACCACGTCCGACGGTTTGACGCCCATCATCGAGCGCGTCCCCCGATCGTAACTGAACGAGACGACGACCGGCGCCTCCGTCACGCGTCGGACTCCCTCCAGGGCGGCTTGCGCCTCGTTGAGGGCGAACATCGTCTCGATGACGAGCAGATCCACGCCGCCCGCGACCAGTCCGCGCGCCTGCTCTTCGTAGGTGTCGGCCACCTCCTCGCTCGTCGCGGGACCGTAGGGCTTGATCAGCAACCCGGTCGGTCCCATCGAACCGGCGACCAACGCGCCCGGTCGTTTGTCCGCGGCCTGACGCGCCAATTCCGCGGCGCGTTTGTTGATCTCCTCCACGCGTTGACCGAGCGGCGATTCGCGCAGGCGCAGTTTTGTCCCGCCGAAGGTGCAGGTCAGGATGATGTCCGACCCGGCCTCCACAAAGGACTCTGCGAGCGCGAGGATTTTTTCGGGCTGGTCGAGAACCCAGCCCTCGGGAATCGCGCCGCCGATGAGACCGACCTTTTGCAAGTTCGTGCCAGTCGCGCCGTCGGAGACGAGGACTTTTTCATTTTGCAAGCGTGTTAGAAAAGCAGACATCTGCCCTCCAGGAATTGGGATGGCGCGAGTATACCAGAGGCTTACAATCCATCCAGAATTTTCTTCAACCACTCGAACGTCGCCTCGGTAAGCGCGTTTCCCGGCAGGCCAAATTGCGAGTTGACTTGTCCGTGCGTCTTTTCGACGGCGGGAAACAACGTGGCGGAGATACCAGCCTTCTCCAGCGCGTCAGCAAATAGTTCGGTGATCTCGCTGCGGCCGGGTTTTTCGCCAGTGTAGACGAGGAAAAACGGCGGGATGTCTTTATCGGCGGCGACGTGGGCGATGGGTGAGTATTTTTTCCAATCCTCGGGATTGTCGCCGAAGACGGTGCGATAGACGCCGCCATTCGTTTCGGGGAGATTTTCCAGCAGGGCGACGAGATCGTAGGCCTGGGTGTCAAGCGCGATCACACCCTTGATGTCGGCGGGGGTCATTCCATGCGCGGCGAGATAACTCGCATCTGTGGCGACCAACGAGACCAAGTGCGCGCCAGCGGAATGACCATATAGGAAGAGGCGTTGTGAGTCTCCGCCGTAGGCCGCGATGTTGTTCTTCACCCATGCGATGGCGGACGCCACGTCGCTCATCTGTGTGGAGATGGACGCCTCGGGGTAGAGGCGGTAGTTGACCGACACGAACACAAAGCCGCGCTCGTTGAACGCCTTCGGTTTTTCATTTACATTCGATTTTGCGCCGCGATACCACCCGCCTCCGTGAACGTAAATCATCACCGGTAAGTTGGATTGGTCAGTGCGATAAATATCCAGGCTGAGCAGGCGTTCATCGTCAACGGATTCATTCGAGTAGCGGACGTTGAGCAAGGGCGGGAGGGGGGCGGGAGTCGCTTGGGGGGTGGAGTCGGCTGGGGAGGTCGCGCCCGGTTGGGGCATCGTGAGAGGCGTTTCGGCGGGAGGTCGCGCGAATCGGCAGGAGGTCAACAGGAGGCAGGTCAGGATGAGGAGGAGGGACTTCTTCATGGGTCAAATTATGCCTCACTTCCATTAACGGCGGATGACGCGTTTGTAAAAATTTTGGCGATTTACGTTACAATTGCGCCCGATGGCTAAAACGATTCGTGTCCTGTTTTTGGCGGCGGAGGCTGATCCGTTCGTGAAAGTGGGGGGACTGGGCGATGTGGCCGCCGCCTTGCCGCGTGCGTTGCGAAACCTGTCCGCCGAGGCGCGCGGCGACGTGACTCTGGATGTGCGATTGGCCCTGCCGCATCATGCGGTCATCAAAGCGGACTCGCGCCCGCTGGCGATCTTTCCGTTGTCGCGCGGCGACAAGGATGTGGCTGTGCAAGTGTCTGAAGCGACGGTGGATGGTATGCCGGTGTACCTGATCGGCGGCGAACCGATCGCGGCGGTGGGGTCGGTGTATTCTTCGAACGCCGCGCAGGACACGGAGAAGTATGCGTTCTTTTCGCTGGCGGCCTTGCAACTGCCGCGCATCCTTGATTGGCATCCCGATATCATTCACGCGCACGATTGGCACACCGCGCTGGCCGCGTATGGACTCCTGCTCAAACGCTGGGACGGCGAGATGGCCGGCGTGGCCTCGGTGCTGACGGTTCACAACCTGCCTTTCATGGGCGCGGACGCGACCGATGTTTTGAAATCGTACAACCTTCCGGTGGCGCAGTCGGACCTGCCCGATTGGGCGCGCGCCCTCCCGCTTCCGCTCGGACTCTTCGCGGCGGACGCGGCCGTGGCGGTCTCGCCCACCTACGCCGAGGAAATTCTCACGCCGAAATTCGGTTGCGGACTCGAAGACTTCCTCCATCGTCGCAAGGAAATTTTGCACGGCATTCTCAACGGAATTGACTCGGTTGCTTTCGACCCTGCCAATGACTCCCTCATTCCCTTCCAATACACGATTGACAATCCCGCCATTCGCGAGAAGAACAAAACCGCCTTGCAGGATAAACTCGGCCTGCCAGTGGACGCGAACATTCCGCTCTTCGGCATGGTCACGCGCATGGACAAACAAAAAGGCGTTGACCTTCTGCTCGAAGTCTTTGCCAAACTGACCGACCTGCCGTGGCAATTCGTGTTGCTCGGCACGGGCGACCCCGAACTGGAAACCGCCGCCCGCGCCCTGCAAAAACAAATGCCCGAACGCGTGCGCGCCGAAATGCGTTTCGACCCCGCGCTCGCCCGTCACATTTACGCCGGCGCCGACATGTTCCCCATGCCCTCGCGTTACGAGCCGTGCGGCCTGGCGCAGATGATCGCCATGCGCTACGGTTGCCTGCCCATCGTCCACGCCACCGGCGGCCTCAACGACACCGTCACCGACGCGGTCGGCTTCCGATTCAAGTCCGCCACGCCGCGCTCGCTCCGCACCGCGCTGCTCAAAGCCCTCACCGCCTACTCCGACCGCGAGCGTTGGCTGGCCCAACAAAAGAACGCCATGCGCGAAGATTTTTCGTGGGGGCCGTCGGCGAAGAAATATCTTGATTTGTACGAGTCGTTGCTCTCGAAACCAAAGCAATAAACCCCCGCCGCGAATTTCGCGAATGGACGCGAATTTTTTTTATCTTTCGCGAAAATTCGCGTAATTCGCGGCAAGAAAATCGGAGTTCGTCCAACAATACCGTCTTTTTGGGAGACGCCATGGCAGAGATACTTTTCAAACAATTATCGTATGCAATCATCGGCGCGGCGATGGAGGTGCATTCCATCCTCGGCGCAGGTTTTTTGGAATCGGTCTATCAAGCCGCCCTTGAAAAGGAACTGCTTCTGCGCGGGATTCCGTTTGAGCGCAAGGTGAAATTGCCGGTTTTGTACAAGGGCGATTTGATTGGCGATTACGAGGCCGACCTTGTTGTGGACGGAAAAGTTATCCTTGAACTCAAATCGGTTTCGCGGTTGAATTCCGTCCATGACGCGCAGGCCCATCACTATCTCGCGGCAACCGGCTTACAACTTGCCATCATCATAAACTTCGGCGAGTCTTCTTTACAGTATCGCCGCGTGGTAAAAACAGAAAATTCACGCTGAAAACCCAGCCGCGAATTACGCGAATTTTCACGAATGAATTTTAAAAAAATTCGCGCTAATTCGCGAAATTCGCGGCAAGAGTGTCCATGACCTTTCCTCGTTCCTCCGGCATCCTCCTCCATCCCACCAGCCTGCCCGGCCCCTACGGTATCGGCGACCTCGGCCCCGAGGCCTTTCGCTTCGTGGACTTCCTCGCCGACTCGGGTTGCCATCTCTGGCAAGTCCTCCCGCTCGGTCCCACCGGCTACGGCGACTCGCCCTATCAATGCTTCTCGGCCTTCGCGGGCAATCCCTACCTCATCAGTCCCGACTTCCTCCTGCGCGACGGATTCCTGCACTCGAACGATCTCATTGAGAAGACGAATTTCCGCGCGACGAAAGTGGACTTCGGACGGATTATCCCCTGGAAACTGAACCTGCTCGAACGGGCCTACCTCCGCTTCTCTTCCGGACCCTCGGCGGGCCGCGACCGTTTCGACGCATTCGCGTCGGCCCAAGCCTCCTGGCTCGACGACTACGCCCTCTTCATGTCCCTCAAAGAATCCAACGGCGGCGGCGCGTGGAGCGGCTGGCCCGACCCGCTCCGCAAACGCGACCCCGAAGCGTTGGCCGCGGCTCGCCAATCGTTGGCCGACGCGATCCAACGTTACAAGTTCTACCAATTCCTCTTCTTCGAGCAATGGTCGGCCCTGCGCGCCCACGCCAACGGACGCGGCCTCAAGATCATCGGCGACATCCCCATCTTCGTCGCCTTCGACTCCTCCGACGCCTGGGCCAACCCCGAACTCTTCTACTTCGACGAGAATCGCCTGCCCACCGTCGTCGCCGGCGTCCCACCCGATGGATTCTCCGCCACGGGTCAACTGTGGGGCAATCCACTCTACGATTGGCAAAAGCATAAAGAGACCGGCTTCGCCTGGTGGCTGTCGCGTTTCCGCGCTGCGTTCGACACCGTGGACATCATCCGCCTCGACCACTTCCGCGGCTTTGCTGGTTACTACGAAATCCCAGCCAAAGACAAAACCGCCGAGCATGGACAATGGAAACCCGCCCTCGGAGCTGACCTCTTCGACACGATGAAACAATCCCTCGGTGAACTTCCCATCATCGCCGAAGACCTCGGCCTCATCACCGATGATGTGGTCGCTTTGCGCGATGGCAACGGCTTCCCCGGCATGAAGATTCTGCAATTCAGTTTCTCCGGCCCCGATAACCCTTTCCTGCCTCACCATTTCCCGCGCAACTGTGTGGTATACACCGGCGTCCACGACAACGACACCACGCGCGGCTGGTACGAAACCACCTCCGAGCAGGAGCGCGACTTTGCTCATCGCTACCTTGGCCTCCCGCGCACGAAATCGTCCGCGAAGGAATTCCCGGCCCACCTTATCCGCGCTGCTTGGGACTCTGTCGCGGTGATGGCCCTCGCGCCCATGCAGGATTTCCTCGCCCTCGGAGGGGAGGCGCGCTTCAACTACCCCTCCCGTCTCGGCGGCAACTGGGAGTGGCGCATGGACTCGTCCGCGCTCACTGACGAACTTCGCGATAGAATCCGTGAGTTGAATTATTTGTATGGAAGGTAACCGATTCCAATCCCGAAGGGATGACATACTTACACCCTATACCACCCCTTACGGGGTTTGGAAAAATCGGCTACATGCCGCGTTCTATAATCCTTTCATCCCTTCGGGATTGCGGCGCAGGCTAATCTGGAATGATTGACATAAAAGGACAACACCATGACAACCACAATCGCTCTCGCGGGCAAAGGCGGGGTCGGCAAGACCACCGTCTCGGGCATGGTCATCAAATGGCTGGCCCAAAACCAGCCCGAAAGCATCCTCGCCATCGACGCGGACCCGTCCAGCAACCTCAACATGGTGCTCGGCCTTGACCTTGACTGGACCGTCGGCGACATCCGCGAGGATATGCTGGAGCAGGTGAAAACCTCGTTGGTCACAGGCGGCGCGGCGATGGGGACGCTGGCGGGCGGCATGAACAAACGCGACTACCTCGAATACCACGTGCAGTCCGCGCTGGCCGAAGGTTCGCGCTTCGACCTGATTGCCATGGGACGCGGGGAGGGGCAGGGCTGTTACTGCGCGGTCAACCACAACCTGCGCGAAGTCATTGACGGGATGAGCAAACATTACGCCTACGTGGTCATTGACAACGAAGCCGGCATGGAGCACCTCTCCCGCCGCACCACGCGCGACGTCCAGCACCTGCTCATCGTCAGCGACCCCACCCAGCGCGGCTTGGTCGCGGCCCAGCGCATCGCCGAAATGCGCCACGCCCTCGACATTCACATCGAGAACGCTTACCTGATCGTCAACCGTCTCCCCGGCGACATGCCCGACGAACTGCGCGCCTTCGCGGGAAAATTGGATGTGCCTCTGCTTGGCACAATTCCCGCCAACACTGAACTGACCTCCTTCGAATTTTCCGGCAAACCTCTGGTTGACCTGCCCGACGATTCGCCGGTCTACCAATCTGTCGCGGGGATGATGTCAAAAATCCTCTCCGCCTGAATGGGGGAGATATTGAACTGCGCGTAGCCAGGATGTAGCGACGGAACCTCCGGAACCGGAATCAACCCAGCCCACTCGTTCTCGCGGACGGGTGGGCTGGGTCGCGCTTGGTTGGGCGTTATCCTACCTTCAAACCTCTTTCTTCAACACCTCCGACGTTTCCGCCAATACATCAAACGCGCGCTCCGCGATCTCAACGGTGGTGGAGCCGAGTCCGCAGGCCGGGGCGAGGAGACTGCGCGAGGCTAGCAAACCCGCTCCGATGCTTGCGCCGCGAGCCGAGGCTTTGTCGCTGATGAGTTGGAAGCCGGTGAGGAGTCGCTCCGCGAGCGAGCGGGGAGTCTCGATGAGGAGGCGGTTGTCGTTGGGAATGAGTCCCCAGCAGACCGCGCCGCCGCGATCCAGAAAGTCGCGCAGTTCGGTCGGGTAGAGCGAGAGGTTTTCGAGGAAATTGTAGGCGTCGAGATTGAGGATGTCGGCGTGCGAGGCGAGCAGCAGACCCCAATCGGTGTTGCCGCAACAGTGGACGCCGACCAGCGCGCCCTCCGCGTGGACCGCGTCGTAGACTTCGTTCATGTAAGCCAGCGCCTGTTCGCGGCTGAGGCTGATGAAGGCCGAACCGAAGGAGGCCATGTAGGGTTCGTCCACGAAGAGGATCACGTTTTCAGCGACGGTTTTGAGTTGACGGATTTGCCAGCGCGCGTTCATGCTCATGTTCTTGACGAGCGCGTCGGCGAGGGTTTCGTTGTAGAGGCTGGCGCGCAGGGCCTGGTCGGTGACGGTGAGGCCGAAGGAGATGGGTCCCATCACCTGGCCTTTGACCCACGCGGCGGGCTGGGGTTGGAGCTCGTCGAGTAGGGTGAAGAATCCGAGAGCGCAATCCCGCGTGAGGGCGAAGTGAGCGAGGTCGTCGTCAATGACGGATTGGTAGAAGGTTTCGAGTTGCGCGTCGAAGTCGGGCGCGTCGGTGTGCATGACGGCCTTCTCTTTTTCGGGGTCGACCTGCGCGCCGGGCAGGGTGGCGGCGTATTGGGTGTAGATATTTTCGAGGTAGTTGCGGCGCGGTAACTGCAACCAGGCTGGGATGTCCAGCAGGGAGGCGAGACGGTGGGTGAGCGCGACCGGGTCTTTGTGCGGGACGGATCCGACGTGGGTGGTGAGGAAGTGGAAGGAGGGCATCTCTACCTTTCCTCCGCCGCGCTCAATCGCCACGCGGCAAGAGTAAAAAAGACCAAGGCATAGGCGGCCAACGCTCCGGCCGGAAGCAGAACCGACTCAATCCCAAACCCGCGCACGATGACGTTCTTGAATCCATCCATCGCCCACGCCACTGGCGAGACATGTCCGATGGCTTGGAAGGTCGCGCCGGTGACTTCGAGCGGGACCCACGCGCCGCCGAGGCCGGAGAATACGAACATCGGGATGAGGGAGAAAGCGATAGCCTGTTCCTCGCTGCGCGCCACGACGCCGATCAACAGTCCCAGCGCCGAGATGCACAACGCGGCGCAAAACGCGACGAGCAGAATCGCGCAGGGGACGCGGAAATAATCCACTTTCAAGATCAACTGCCCGAAGGCGATCAGGATCGTGAACTGGCCGAAGATCAACGTGAAGATCGCCAGATAATGGCCTAGCAAAATATGGATGCGACGCGTGGCGGTGGTGAGCAGGCGCTGGAGGGTGCGCGACTTGCGCTCGGAAACGATCACCTGCGCGGCGGTCAACAATCCTGCGATGGCGAATTGCAACATCATCCCAGGCGAGGTGTGCGCCAGCGCCGCGCCTTCGTTTTCCACTTTTTGAATCGCGCTGCTGGTTGTTTCAACGACTTGAATGGGCGGGTCGTTCCACGCGTCGAGGGTTTGACCGAAGGCGTAACGGAAGGGAGTCCGCTCGCCGAGCAGGTCTTCCATCAGGGAGGCGGTGCGGGCGGCGCCGTCTACGCGGCTCACGGTGGAGACCAACTCCGCTTCGATGGTGGTCCAGACGCTCGTGCCAGTGTCGGCGATGACGATCAGGCGGTTGGATTTGTCGCGGACCAGGTCACGCCCGTAGTTGGGCGGGACGATCAGGGCGGCGGCTAACTCCCCGTCCGCGACGAGCCGCTCTAGGTCCGAGGGAGAAGCGAGGGGATTCTCCACAAGGCGGATGACTTCCGATTCGTTGAGTTGGCCGTGCAATTCGTCGGTCACCCAGTAATCATCCTGCGAAATATAGCCGACGGGCAGACGCGAGTCCGAGTCGCCGCCGCCGAATCCGCCGAAGGCATAGCCGAAGAGGAAAGTGAACAAGACTGGCATGATGAGCAGAAACATGAAGGTCTTGAAGTCGCGCGTCAATTGCAGGAGGTCTTTGAAAATGATGTCGAGGATGCGGAGCATGGGAAGTTCCAGAGGTAGGACGAAATTAATTTCGTCTTACGCGTAGCGTTTGTTGAAGCGCAGCGCGCCGACGATGAAAAACGCTGCGCTCCACGCCAGCGAGACAAGCGCGGTCATTAACACTGTGGTCAGCGACTCGCCGTTCATGGCTTGCATGAGACCGCGGATCGCCCAGCCTTGTGGAACAAACAAGGAAACGGTTTCGCCGAGGTTTTTTCCGGTGGGCGAGTTGACGGCGAAGATGCTGATCATGCCGATCATGCCAGTGAAGGTAAGCACGCCGCCGAAAACGACGCCGCCTTGTTTGGTATTTTTGAGGAATGAGTTGATGAAGATGCCAAACGCCGACGCGCTGACAACGATGCCGACTGCAGAAAGAATCACCGAGGAAGTCTCGCCCCAGTTAATCCCAAACAGGAAGTGGGCGGCAAGAATCAAGACGGATACCTGCACGCCGACGGTCAAAAAGACGGACAGGAATTTGCCGGTGAGGATGGTCGCCTGGGAGGTGGGCGTGGTGAAGAGGCGCGGCAGGGTGCGTTCCTCCTCCTCCTTGAGGATGCTCTGCGCGGTGGATGTGCCGGTGTAAAAGGCGTAGAAGATCATCATGCCGCCCATGATGGGACCAACGATTCCCAGCAGGATATTTTCACGTTCAGCCGCGGCGTCAGACTCGTCGCTGGCAGGTGCGCGCACATTGAGAAGTTCGCTCTCGATGTCCTCGGCCTCGGCCAGCGAGACGTTCAAATAACGTTGGACGAATTCGCCCGTGTAGATTTGTTCTTCCGGGTTCGCTTCATCCATGAACACGTTGACGGCGATCTTGACTCCGGACATCCCTTCGGTGAAGCGATCCATGATGGCGCGCAGGATGCCGGGACCGATGGTGAGCGTGGGGTCCTGGTAAAACTCGATGACGGCGGTCCCGTCCAGGTCGGCGAATTGATGCGAGAAATCCTTGGGGATGATGAGCGCGACCTGCGCGGTCTGATCGTCCACGGCGGCTCGCGCGGATGCGGCGTCCGCGGCGAGCGTGACCTCGATCAAGTCGGCCATCTCGTCGCTTTGCAGAATCCCGACGATCAGTTCGCCCATCGTTTCGGCGTTTTTTCCGCCAGGGATGTTCTTGGTGTTGGTGGTGAACTTCGGTCCGCCTTCATCCAGGTTCGCCACAATGACCTTTGTGCGCGGCAGGTTGAATCCGCCGTTCTCGGCGATGTTGCCGAACATGAAATAGAACATACCCGTCACCAGCAGCGGCACAACGAACATGAAAATGACCGCGAAAAAACTGCGGAACGAACGCGTCATGTCTTTGAGGGCGATGTCGAGGGCTTTCATGGTGTGGGTAAACGTAGACAGGTACACAAGTAGACAGGGAACGTGTTTACGTGTGTACTTGTGCGCCTCTTCAATCGCGCAACGCGCGTCCAGTCAGATGCAGGAACACCGCCTCGAGGTTTGGCTCGCGGATGTCCACGGAGGTGATGCGGGCGGAGCAGCGCGTGGCGGCCTCGAACAGTCGCGGCAGGACGAGATTGCTGTCGTTTACCAGCGCGCTGATCTTGTCGTCGGCGCTGTCCACGTTCGTGACGCCCTCCACGTTCTTCCACGCGGCGACCACCGCTTCCGCGTTCGCGTTCAGGGTCAGGTCAATGCGCGTTTGTCCGCCCACCAGCCTCACCAGTTCCTCGTGCGTGCCGCTGGCGATCATTTTGCCGTGATCCATAATGGCGATGTGGTCGGAAAGTTCCTGCGCCTCCTCCATGTAATGGGTGGTATACAGCACGGTCATGCCCTGGTCTTTCAGCGCCACCACACTGTCTAAAATGTTGCGCCGCGACTGCGGATCAATGCCGACGGTTGGCTCATCCATGTAGATGACTTTGGGTTTGCGCAGCAGCGCGACGCCGATGTTGACGCGGCGCTTCATTCCGCCCGAATATTTTCCGACGCGCTCGCGGGCGCGGTCGCTCAGGCCGATGACATCCAACACCTCGTTCACGCGTGACTTCAAGCCGGATCCGCGCAGCCCGTACATTTTTCCCCAGAAGGTCAGATTCTCGCGGGCGGTCAGATCCTCGTAGAGCGCGATCTCCTGCGGGACGACTCCCAGTACGGACTTGACCCCATTCTGGTCGGAGCGGATGGAATGTCCCATCACGCGCGCGTCGCCCGAGTCGGGGCGAAGCAAACAGGAGAGCATGGAGATGGTCGTAGTTTTCCCCGCTCCGTTCGGGCCGAGCAGGCTGAAGATTTCGCCCTGTTCCACTTCAAAACCGACTCCTTGCACGGCTTTGTTCTCGTCGAAGGAACGATGCAAGTCCAATACTTCGATGGCGGGGTTGTTCATGGAATTACCTGGCTGATGATGACAGAGATGGCGGCGTTGATCAGTACCGCCCCATAATAATAGATCCCGATGTTTTTGGGCTTTCCTTCCACAACAACAAAGTCAAGCCAACTGCGCGTCCACTTGTTCGTCCTGGCTCGATAGAGCAAGTGAACGAGCAGACTCAAAAAGAGGAAGACGGCAAAGAAAACGATCGTTTTTGTCCAACCAAAGAAATAGACATATCCTGCCACAACGCCAATGAGGATGAACACCTTCACAAACTTGTACCATTTGGGTTGCAGCGTTTGCGATTTTACGAACGCAATGTCATCCTTGATCTCTTGCAATAGTTTACTCACGGATTCGGTCCTGATTGGTTTTCATGCACAAATTTTGAGGCCTCGCGCGGAAGGCGCAAGACCTCAGAACCATCAAACTACAAAACTATCTAACAATAAAACTACTTATGCAAATTCTTCGCGGCGATGAAACTCAGCCCGGCCTTGGTCAAATCCCAGGCGGAGTGATTGGCGGCCGCGACCTTCTCCATGAAGTTGCGTTGCAGGTTATCCCAGTCGCCGCTTTCGACGACTTCCTTCTTCTCGCGGAAATAGTCGAGAATATCGGACGGGTGGGCGAGGGTCTGCTCCACTTCGGGGTCGCCGCCTTCGTGCTTGGCCGCGATGTTCGCCACGTGATCGGCAATTTGCACCAATTCGGCGCGGCGGTCATACGGTTGGACAATGATGTTCTTCCACGTCTCGGTGATGTGATGCTCGAAGCGGACGACCTTCTCGAAGCCGAACGCTTTGCGGAAGTCGGCGGTCAATTCCATAGTTTGGTTGTTGATCGAGTTCGACCAGTTGAATCCGATGAGGGGACTCGTCCCATCGTCGCGGCTGAGGAGTTTCGCCATGGTCATGATCCACAGCGCGTGGTAGGGATTGTCCGAGCCGAAGAAGACGGAAATTTTGAATTGGATATTCACGCCGAGGCGATAGAGCAGGAAACCGAGCAGGATCGTCCCAGCGTTAAAATTCAAAACATGCTGGACGCCGTAGTTGGTGTAGTAGTAGAGGAACTCGTCCAGCCATTGGAGGGCGTGCTCGTTGGGCTGGCCGATGCCGCCGAAGTAACCCGTGATCGTGGCGGGACCGCCGAGGTGCGGATTCGACCCGTCCGTGCCTTTGGTGTCGAGCGTCTCCACGAACGAGGCGCCGATGATGTCGAGCGCGGCGACGATGGCGGGCAGGTCGCCGTCGGCCTCTGACTCTTTCATCTTGCGGACAGCGATGAAGCGGCCCGGGACGAGAGTCTTGTTGGCAATCGCCTGTTCGGCCATGACGCGCACCCACGGGAAGTATTGCAAAGCCGAGACTTCGAGGGTGACGGCATAGCGATCCTTGAATTTGGTCGCGTCCGCTTTGGGTCCGAGGACGCGGCGGCGATAATCCTTGACGGGGATGAACGCGCCGCGGTCGCGTTGTTCGATCAGCCAGTTCAGATCCTTGATGGCTTCGGGTTGGCGTTCCTGCACGATCTTGAACAGGTTCTCCATCTTGCGCGCTTGTCTGTGCTTGCGATTGATCTCCGCGGGCGCGCCATACTTCGCTACCACCGCGAAGAAGTCTTTCATCACCTGCGAGTTCGGATCGAGCAAAACGGAGTTGAAGGCTTTGAGTTTGTCGGGAGAGATTTTGAGCAGTTTTTGGGTGTCGTTCATTTTGTCTCCTTGGGGAATATTCTATCCCGTTATTGCGAGCCGCGGAGCGGCGAAGCAATCCCCTCGCCCGAGAGGAGATTGCTTCGGCGGGAGAACGCCGCCTCGCACTGACGGGAATGTAATTTTACGGTCTCAACGGATCCAGCATTTTCACCAGATCGTCGTATTCCTCATCCGGCATTCCGAAGTAATTCTCCTGCGCCGGGAATTGACCGCCGAGGACTTCATCGTGATAGTTCTTCAAGCCGTTGAGGATGACCTCGCCCGCGTTGCCGTAGACCTTGGCCATTTTCGGTTTGAACTTGGGATAGAGGCCGAACATGTCGTGATAGATGAGCAGTTGACCGTGCGCCTTCGGGCCGGAGCCGAGCGACATGATGATGCACCCCTCGGCGCGTTCCGTGATGAGTTCGCACAGTCGGTCGGGGACGAGTTCGAGCAGGATGGCGAACGCGCCCGCGTCTTGCAATGCTTTGGCGTCGTCCACGATCTTCTTGGCGAGGGAGGCCGACTTGCCCTGTAATCGGAAGCCGCCCAAGGCGGAGACCGACTGCGGAGTCAGCCCGAGGTGACCGATGGCGGGAATGCCCGCGTCTACGATGCCTTTGATGCGGTTGGCCATCGCCGCGCCGCCTTCCAACTTGATGGCATCGCATCCCGCCTCGGCCATGAAGCGACCGGCGTTGAGGATGGCCGCCTCCACCGATTGCTGGTAGGTCATGTAGGGCATGTCGCCGATGAGGAAGGCGGTGGGCGCGCCGCGGCGGACGGCTTGGGTGTGGCGGATCATGTCGTCCATTTTGACGGGCAGGGTCGAGTCGTAGCCGAGCATGGTCATGCCCAGGCTGTCGCCGACCAGGATCATTTCGATGCCGGCTTGTTCCTGCAAATACGCGGTGGGATAGTCGTAGCAGGTCAGCCAAGTGATGGGCTCGCCTTTCTTCACTTTATCGAAGAGGTAGGGGAGTGTGATTTTCTTGCGGGGTTCAGTCATTTGTGCCTCCATTGGGATTTTGCGACATTCCAAGTATAGGGCAAGTTGAGAATTCGGGCAATTGACGAAAATCACAGATTTGTGAGTGGAGGCGGGCGGGGGATTAGGTCACTTCAACGAACTGACATCGTACCCATACCTTTCGAGATACGCCACAATCTCGGCGCGGATCTCTTCTTCCAGCGGCAGGGATCGTTCGTCGCAAGGCGCGGTGTGACCTGTCACGTTCTTGACCATGAATGTATTTTCCTGAACGTTCAGTTCAAAGGATCGTTGGCAGACGATGAACACCACGGATTTTATTTGGAAGAACGGCGGTTTTATCTTCTTGGGCGAGCTGGCGACGATGCTGACGATCTCGCGCCTGGCGGGCGCTTCCGCGTCGAGGAAGGACTGCCCGCTCATCCAGGCGGGTTGATCCATGCCGAGATAATCCAGCAGGGTGGCTGGCACATCCATGACCTGCAGGTTATTGGTCCGCCCGCCGGAGTGGGCTTCTTCCGGGAAGCGGACGATGATCGGAACGCGGCTGGTAACGGTGTACATGAATCCGTGATCGGTGTACACGACGAGGATAGTGTTTTCGAGTTGGCCGGTCGCTTCGAGATGCCGGTAGATTTTTTCCACGTTTCCATCGAAACTCAGGATGGCGTCCTGGTAGCGGGCCTTGTCCCACTCCTCCTCCGAATCGCCCGTGGAGAAAGCGCTCTGGCTGGACGAGAAATGGGGTCCGTGCGTATCCATGAAGTGGGCGAAGATGAAGAGTGGACGGTCTGCCGAATCGAGCAAGTCCGTAATCTGCTGGACGCGTTGTTCGTCGGTCATGCGCGACTTCGGGTCGTTGACCTCCTTGAAGGGGTTGCTCATCTCGCGGAGGAAGAAGATGTGGAGCAGGCGTTCCTCCGCGCGGCCCAGCACGGTGGTGATGAATTGGGTCGGGGGCGAATTGCCCAGCGCTTTGCGAAGCAAGTCCGCGGCGGGTTGATCCACCGAACGGTTGTTGACAATGTCGAACCCATCTAGCAGGTTGAGTTTTCCCGCGTCCACATAGGAGGGCGCGCCGATCTCCACGGTCTGGTAACCGGCGGCCTTGAGGATGCCAGGCAAATGTTTGAATGAGTCTTCCCCTGTCAGGATGTCGGGATAGCGGAAGACTTGCATGTCCATCGGGTATCTGCTTGTGAGTATGGTGGTGGTGGAGGCGGTGGTGCTGGAAGAATTGACAAAGGCGTTTTCCGCCACGAGCGACTCGCCCGCCAATTTCTCGAGGAAGGGCGTGGTTTCTTTGGCGTAACCGTAGGCGGAAAGGTAGGCGGCGCTGAGTCCGTCCCCGCCGATGATAAGGATGTTGGGACGTGTTTGCGCGGAAGTTGAAGTCTCACCGGATGCGGAGACATTGTCCGTGCGGGAAAAGGCCACTGTGAGGATGGCGAGGATCGAAACGGCAAGCAAGCCGAGGACGAGAAATGTGGCGGGCCTGCGTCGCTTGTAGGCGCGGATGTGAGTCTGTCGCGCCATCCAGCCGAGGAAGAGAATGAAGCCGATAAAATATGGAATCCGCCAGTAGTCCTCGGCGGTTGCCACGCCGAATTTGAAAACAGTGTAGGTGAAGTTGTCGAAGAGAATGAGCGCGTTGACGGCAGTGACGAAGGCGGGCGCGAGGCAGGCGAGATAGGCTAGACGACGCTGGGTCTCGTCTTTGGCGCGCAAGGCTGGGATGAGGAGCAGAAAGAGAATCAGGAGGGCGGCAATTGCAATCACTCCGCCTGTGACGAAGAGAATGCGAATCTTCTCGAACCAACTAAGCAACGAAAGCGCGGACGGCTTGGTGACGAAGAAAATCCATTCCATCCCGGCGTAGAAAAACGCGCTAAAAATGGTCGTGACGATCAGGGCGGGGAGGTTGAGCGTGGGCTGTTTGGTTGCGGACATGCGCTCGATTGTACAATAGTCCGCAGGAGTTGGCGAAATGAAAAACGATCGTATAAAACCTTCGGGTAAAATTTATTCATCAACTTCCTTCGGAGTCGTCCCATGAACAACGCCCGCCCTCGACTTTCCCTTTTGACCGAAGAACAGATCCACCAGACTCATTCCTACGCCCTTCGGATTCTCGCCGACACGGGCGTGCGCGTCGACTCGCCCTCCGTGCGGACTCTGCTTCACCGGCGCTTCGGCCTGCGAGCAGAGCCAGTGGAGGGCGCCCTGGTGAAGATTCCGCCCGAGATTGTGGAAGCCGCCATAGGGTCCGCGCCGAAGCGGATCGAAGTGTTCGACCGGCGTGGGGAGGCGAAGTTCATATTGGGCGAGGATCGTCTGCGCTTCGGCGTCGGCGTCACCGCGTTGTTCTACCAGCGTCCCGAAGACGACGGCCTCGAATTGTTCACGCGTCGCAACATGCAAGAGATGACGCGCCTGGGCGGAAGCCTGCCGCTCTACGACGCCGTCTCCACGCTCGGCATCGTGCGCGACGTGCCGGAACATCTGGCCGATTTTTACGGTAGCCTCGACATGCTCGCCAACACCGCCAAGCCGCTCGTCCTGCTCGTCTCGGACGAAGCCAATTTCCCGCCCGTGCTGGATATGTTTGAGTCGCTGGTCGGCGACCTCGGCTCGAAGCCGTTCATCATTCCCTACTTCAACCCGCTCTCGCCGCTGGTGATGAACGCCGGCACGACCGACAAAATGGAAGCGGCCATCGCGCGCGGCCTGCCGATCATCTTCTCCAACTACAGCATGGCGGGCGTCTCCACGCCGCTCACGCCCGCAGGCACGCTCTCGCTTCTGCTCGCGGAACTGCTGGCGGGACTCGTCATCTCGCAGGCCATAAAACCCGGCGCGCCAATTTTGCTCGGCATGTTGCCGGTCTACTTTGACATGAAAAGCGTGTTGAACTTTTACGATCCGCAGAGCGTGTTGATCTCGCTGGCTTGCGCCGAGATGATGGCGCATTACGGCATTCCGCACTGCTCGACCTCGGGAAGCGGAACCGGCTGGGGCATGGACTTGATGGCCGCCGACACCTACTGGATGAACACCCTCGCTCTCTCCCTCACCCACAGCGGCCTCGCCCCGTTCATCGGCGACTCGCTCGGCTCGAAGTCCATCTCCCCGTTGACCATCGTTCACGCCCACGAGATCATTGACCAGGCCATCCGTTTCGCCAACGGCTTCCAACTCGACGATGTCAGCGCCGCGCTGGAGGAGATTCGCAAAGCAGGCGCAGGCGGAAGTTTCCTCACCGCGCCCAGCACGTTGAAGAACTACAAATCCGGCTATTACGTGCCGCGCGTCTACCCGCGTTACACGATGGAGAAGTGGCAGGAGGCCGGTCAGCCCTCGGCGGACAAGGTCCTGCGCGAGAAAACGCGCGACCTGCTCTCGTCCGCGCCGAAGCCGGAGGATCACGATGAGTTGACGGGAAAGGGGGAGGAGTTTATTGGGAATTTAAGAGCGTAGACAGATGCACAGATAGACACGTAAACAGCGACCTGTGTATTTATGTACCTGTTTATTGTGTACGTTCTCACTCCAACATCAACGCCTTCGAGAAAATTTTCGAAAAGGTTTCGTGCTTGGCGAGTTCCACGTAATTCACCTCGCGGATGATCTTGTCGGCCAACCTGCGCGCTTCCATCGAAACCAACATGCGGCGCGCGCCTGTCCCAGCGGCGTTGCCGATCTGCGAATAGCGCGAGCGCTCGATGCGCGGGAACATGCCAATGGTCACGGCGCTGTCCACGTCGAGATACGTCCCGAACGCGCCGGCGACGATGAACTGGTCAATGTCTTCGGGTTTGATTCCGGCGCGATCCATAATGACCTCTGTCCCTGTGCGGACCGCGGACTTGGCCAACTGAATCTCGTTGACATCCTTGCGCGTCACCCTCACATCGCGTCCGGTCTTGGACTTCGAGGCGGGCGTCAGCACAAACTCGGCGGCGCTGCCCGTCCCGCGCAGGTTGGGATGCGTCCCCGTGAACGCGCCCTTGGGGAGGAGCAGTTTCGACTTCGTCAATTGCGCGATGGCGTCAAGGATGCCCGAGCCACAGATGCCGACCGCGTCCATGTTGTTGATGGTGTGAATGTCCACCTTGTCGCCGTCAATCAAGACGCGCTCGATGGCTCCAGGCGCGGCGCGCATTCCATCCTCGATGTGCGCGCCCTCGAAGGCAGGCCCGGAGGGACAGGAGGTTGACCAATGTTGTCCGCCGCGGTAGGCGCTGATTTCGGTGTTCGTGCCGATGTCGAGCGCGACGATGGTCTTCTTCGTGCCGGGCAGGCTGGCTCCGATCAACATGGCGACGTGATCCGCGCCGACGAAGCCGGTGATGTTGGGCGGCAGGTACACGGTCGCGCCCGCGGCGAGATGCAGACCGAGTTCACGCGCTTTGATATCGAGCGACTCGCCGACCGTCGCCATGTAGGGCGCGTCGCCGAGTTGCTTCACGGGCAGTCCAGCCAGGATGTGGTGCATGGCCGTGTTCCCGACGATGACGGCCTCCACCACTTGCTCCTGCCTCACCTTCGCCTCCGCGCGCAGTTCGTCCAGCAAATTGTTGAGCGTTTCGATCAAGCGGGATTGCAGAGTTTTCAGTCCCGTGTCGGGATGATCGTTGATGTAACGGATGCGCGCGATGATGTCTTCGCCGTAGCCGATCTGCGGATTCATCGCGCCGGTCTTGGCCGCGATCTCGCCCGTTTCCAGCGCGATCAAATAGGCCGCGACTTTGGTTGTGCCAACGTCCACCGCGAGGCCGAAGAGCGGAGTCCCGGTTGGGAGGACCGCCACGACTTCGTCGGCGCCGCGCACGGCCAGGCGGGCGCGCCACGCGTTGGAGCGCAGAGTCGGCGCGAGTTGCCGGGCCGCTTCGGGGTCAAAACGGACGCGTTTGTCGTTCAGCCAGGCGACTCGTCCCCGCGCGTCCTGAATGACGCGCGTCGTGTCGGGGCGCAGGTCATCTAGCGAGGCGGGCGGGACTTCGACATCCACGGCGCGCACCACGCCCTCGACCCACTTGAATTCCTCCTCCTTGCCCTCGATGGAGAGGCGTTGCGGCGCGCTGAGCGACTCGGGCGGAATCTCGATAATGATGTCGCTCAACACCTCGCATTGACAAGCCTTGCGGATGCCGCGCGCGAGTTCCTCGGCGGAGAAATCCTCGCGTTCGGATTCCATCACTTCGGAGAGAGTCCCCGAAACGAGGCGGACGCGGCAGGTGGCGCACACGCCCGCGCCGCCGCACACCGCGACGAGCTCAATGCCCGCTTGTTGGCAGGCGTCGAGCAGATTGGCGCCGTGCGGAACTTCCATGCGACGGCCGATGGGTTGGAGGTCTATTTGGTGGGTGGGCATAGTTAGTTACCAGTAATCAGTTTTCAGTGATCAGTAAACGGTAAATGGTAATTGGTAATTACCATTTACTATTTACCAATTACTTCGCGGCGGCTTCCGCCTCTTTGAGTTTCTCTGCGTTGCGGAAGTATTTGATGTAGCGCATGGCGTAATCGTCCTTGCCCATCAGCAGGTCGGCGGCGCGGATGGTTTGGCCGAGTTTGATCGGGTCGGTGATCGAGCAGGTCGTTCCGAGTTGGATCGCCATGCCGAGGAAAATTTGGTTGGCGGTATGACGGTCGGGCAGGCCGAACGAGACGTTGCTCGCGCCCAGGTTGACGTTCACGCCAAATTCCTTCACGACCAGTTCGATGGTTTTGAGCGTGACGAGCGCGGCCTTGCTGTCGTGACCGACGGTCATCACCAGCGGGTCAATGATGATGTCTTCCGGCGGGATGCCCAACTTGCCGGCGCGTTCGATGATCTTGCCCGCCATGGCGAGACGTTCCTCCGGCGTTTTGGGGATGCCGCCATCCGCGATGGTCAGGCCGATCACGGCGGCGCCTCGATCCTTGACGATGGGCAGGATCGCGCTCAACGATTTTTCTTCCGCGCTCACTGAGTTGACTAACGGCTTCCCCGGCGCGGCCGCCAACCCCGCGGCCAGCACCTCCGGCCCGTTCGAATCGATGCACAGCGGGACATCCACCGACTCGACGAGCAGTTCGACCACCCTCTTGATCGTCGCGACCTCATCAATCATCGGCACGCCGACGTTCACGTCCAACACTTCCGCGCCCCACGCGATCTGTCGCTTGGCGAGCGTGAGCGCGAATTCCACGTTGCCCTCAGTGTATGCGGCCGCGAGTTTCTTGTTGCCGGTCGGGTTGATCTTCTCGCCGATCATCACGAACGGTTTGTCTATCCCGATGGTCACTTCCTTGCCCTTGCCCTTCAAAATGGTGTGCATGATGCCCTCCAGGGGTAGTCTCATAGTCTGATAGTCGAATAGTCGCTTAGTCTTGTTGTCATTGCTAGGAAGGGAGCCCGAAACAATCTCCTCGCAACGCGGGGTAATCTCCAATTACCAATTACTCTCTCAAAAACCTCAACGCCGTCTCCACCAACACAGCCGTGCCGATGGGCAGGGCGCGCTCGTCGAGGTCGAAGCGCGGATGGTGGAGAGGGTAGTCGGTGCCGTCCGCGCCGTGCGTGCCGAGGGTATACATCGCGCCGGGGGCGAACTTCATGAACTCGCCGAAGTCCTCCGCGCCGAGGGTCTTGTGAATGGGATGCACGTTCTCTTTGCCGAGCAGTTCAACGCCGACCCGCTCGATGACCTCCGACACGTGATCGTCATTGATCATCGGGAGCGAGCCGATCTCGAATTTGAGTTCGTAGTCGCCGCCGAGGGTTTTCGCCACTTCGAAAGCGCGTGTGATCTCGGCATGGATCTGCTTTTGCACTTCGGGCGAGGTGAAGCGCAACGTGCCGGTAATGCGGATACTTTCGGGAATCACGTTCTCCGTGAAGCCGCCGTTGAGCGACCCGATGCTGACCGCGGCCGCGGTGAAGGGGTCGAGCCGCCGCGAGACAATGGCGTTCAACGCGAGGATCACGTGCGCCGCCAGATAGAACGGATCAATGGTTTTGTTGGGATGCGCGCCGTGTCCGCCCACGCCGCGGATCGTGGCAAACCACGAGTCCGAGCCGCCAGAACAGGGACCGGGGTCAATGGCGATGGTCCCGACCGGCGCGTACGGGTCCACGTGCTGCGCGAAGACGAAGTCCACGCCTTCCATGCAACCTTCCTCGGTCATGCGTTGTCCGCCGCTTTTGCCTTCCGCGTCCGCCACCTCCTCGGAGGGTTGGAAGAAGAAGCGCACACGGCCATCGAATTTTTCCTTGGCGAGCAACATGGCCGCGCCCAGCGCCATCGAGGTATGCGCGTCGTGTCCGCAGGCGTGCATTTTGCCCTTGGTCTGCGAGACGTAGTCGGTGGCGTTCATCTCCTCGATGGGCAGGGCGTCCATGTCGGCGCGGATGCCGATGCATTTGCCGCCCTCGCCGATCTCCGCGACGACGCCGGTCTTACCGACGCCGCGCGTGACGCGGTAGCCCATCTTTTCGAGCGTGTCCGCCACGATGCCCGCCGTACGATGCACGTCAAATCCCAGCTCGGGATTCTGGTGAAAGTCGCGCCGCCATTCGATCAGTTCTTCGGTGATGGTGTGTGATTGTTTGAGCATTGGTTTCCTTTGAAACGTACACAGGTAAACAGGTACACAGGTACACACGTAAACACGGACCTGCGTACTTGTGTACTTGTGTACGTGTGTACGTGTTTACTTCTTCTTCATCTCTTCTTCCGCGGCCGCGAGAATTTTATCCAACTCGCGTTCCTGCGCGTCTTCGAGCGGAGCGACCTGATGCTCGCGGATGAGTCGTTCGGCTTCGGCTTGGGCGTGACGGGCGAATTCCATTTTGCCGCCGCGCTCCCAGGATTCCCAGGCGCCGCGTTCGTGGAGCTTGGTGAGCAACACCTCGCCAGCCTTCAGGTATTTCATCGTGTGTTTCTGTCCGAGGAAGTTGCGCGAGCCGTCCATGACGGGGTTGAACAGTTCGACAGCCAGCGCGTCGTCTGTCACGTCAAACCCCTTGCGGAGGCGTTGGATGCTGGCCGCAAATTCGTTATCGGCTACCATCTGCGCGAAGGAGCCGCTCACGCCCGCTTCCATCTCGCCGATGCCGGAGAGTTCGTCCGCGCCGACCAGGGCCGGGATGGCCGCGTTCAGTCCGCGCTCGAAGCCGCTTTGAATGTCGAGGCTGTGGGCGTTGGTGGAGAAGCCATAAACATTGACCGCGAAGCCGTAACGGTGTCCCAACTGAATCGTCCCGGCGGAGGCAAGGGCGAGTTCCACGCCGCCCCACACCGAGATGCCCGTGCGCGGTTCCATCATGGCGAGGCGCCCACAGTAGATCATCGGCAGGCCGGGACGCGTCAACTGCGCGAGGATGAGGCACATCAGCGTTTCCGCGTTTTGCTGGGCCAGCGCGCCCGCAATGGACATCGGGGCGGTCGCGCCGGCGGTGGGACAGGGCAACGGCCCGAAGGCGATGTTGTGACGCGCGATCTCGAAGATGGCGTCCACCTCGTGGTCGGGCAGGGTCAACGGGCTGACCGGCGAGACGGCCAGAGTGAGGACTTCCTCGGGTTTGCCGAGTACCTCCGCCATGCGGACAACCGCGCGCGTCTCGGCGGGATATTGCACGCCCGGGCCTTGCAACGGCTTGACCGTGTGCGGCATGGCGTGACGATACATGGCCAGCGACATCAAATCGCCGGG
>CAZVAX010000034.1:0-36392 GCA_964625215.1 uncultured Anaerolineaceae bacterium
CGCTTCATCCCGGACCCCGAACTGGGTCGCCGCTCAAACGAGGAGGAAGCGGCCCGCCTGGCCGCGTACCGTTCCACCCTGAGCGCCGACGAACTCCGCGACATCGCCGAGAACACACACCTCCTCAAACTCCGCCAGGAGACTCCCGACTCGCCCGAAGCCCTCGCCTCCCTGCCCTTCCTCAAACTCTCCGACCTCGAGAAGCAAAGCCGAACCATCCCCATCACCGCCAGCGAGACGCAAGGCGTGACCACCCTCCATCACGACCTCTTCACCAACGGCATCCTCTACCTCGACCTCGCCTTCGACCTCCACGCGTTGCCGAAGGAACTGCTCCCGCTCACGGACATCTTTGGCCGCGCCCTGCTCGAGATGGGCACCGCGACTGAAGACTACGTCAAACTCTCGCAGAGGATCGGGAAAAGCACCGGGGGAATCCGCCAATCCACGGTGAGCGCGACCCGCCTCGGGTCACGCGAGAGCGTTCTAAAGTTCGTGCTGCGCGGCAAGTCCACCGTCAATCAAGCGGGCGAGTTGCTGAACATCCTTAAGGCAATCCTGCTCACCGCCAAATTCGATGACCGCGAACGATTCAAGCAAATTGTGTTGGAGGAAAAATCCGGCATGGAGGCCGGGCTGTCCTCGAGCGGACACGCGTTCGCCAACCAGCGCTTGAAAGCGCGCTTCAGCGAGGCGGGCTGGGCGCAGGAACAGATCAGCGGCGTGAGTTACCTGTTCGCCCTGCGCGACCTGGCGACGGACATCGAGAAAAAATGGCCGTCGGTGGTCGCCAAGTTGGAAGCCATGCGCGAGGCGCTCGTCAACCGCAAGGTCATGCTGTGCAACGTCACCGTGGACGCGGCCAATTGGAAAACCGTCCAACCGCAACTCGACGCGTTCCTCGCCGCGCTCCCATCAAAGGATGTGCGACTTTCGACCTTCGACTTCCAACCCTCGACCGACAAGGAAGGTCTCGCCATCCCCGCGCAAGTCAACTACGTGGGCAAGGCCGCCAACCTGTATGACCTGGGCTACAAATACGATGGCTCCGCCGAAGTGATCCTGGGATATTTGCGAATGGCGTACCTGTGGGAGAAAGTGCGCGTGCAGGGCGGCGCGTATGGCGGCTTTGCCACCTTCGAGGACAGTAGCGGCTACTTCGCCTATCTTTCGTACCGCGACCCCAACGTGGCCTCGACCTTGGAAAGTTACGACAAGGCCGCCGACTTCCTGAAACATCTCGACTCCGCGCGTCTCACCGACAACGAACTGACCAAAGCCATCATCGCCGCCATCGGCGACCTGGACGCCTACCAACTCCCCGACGCCAAGGGCTACACCTCCATGCTGCGCTGCCTCACCGGCCGCACCGACGAGATCCGCCAGCAGACGCGCGACCAAGTCCTCTCCGCCAACGGCGAAGACTTCATCGCGTTCGGCGAAGTGCTGGAAAAGGTCGCGCAGTCCGAGGCGGTGGCGGTGGTTGGGTCGCAGGCCGCGCTTGAGAATGCGAATGTTGGGTTGAAAGTGACGAAGGTACTGTAGGAGAGTCAAAAGTCGAAGGTCAAAGGTCGGACGTTTGACTTTTGACCTTCGACCCTGTAAGGTGATATAAAATAGAGCCATGACCACCCCGCTTGAAATCACCGGCGACCTGCTCGTGTCCGAACTGTGGGCGCGGGATGTTCCCTTTTTGATGGGAGAACAAACCAGCCCCGCTCCATTGCTTGACCCCGCGACCCTCATCCAGTCGCTGGCGCAGAGCGAGGAGGCGCGCGTGCGGATGGCGTTGATTCCGCTATTTTTACGGCATCCTGAATTTTCAAGCGAAGCGGAGAAAGCAGACGAAGGGCTATCATCATCGAATCAACTTTACCTTCGCTTTTACTACACTGCCTCCATCCTTCTTCAACAAAAATACTGGGAACGCTTGGTCAAAGTCTTTGGCGAGCAAACTCGGCTGCCCGATATGTTTTCAGAGAAGTTGGGATTCTCGTTTGGCGCAGACCCCGACGAGACTCTTGTACGATTAGGGAAACACCATCAGGTTTTGAGCGGACGAGTCATCAATTGGCTGGAAACGTACGAGCATGGCGCGGAACGTCTCATAAAGTATGCGGAAAAATTCAAACAAATCAACAAAGAGGCTTTTCTTAGATGAACACTATTTACGCACACACAAGCGAGCAAATGAACGAGCTGCCGGATAATTCTGTCGCCCTGACCGTTACGTCGCCTCCTTATTGGAACGCTATTGATTACGACATTCACGCAAATGACAAGAACCAGCACTATCGAACTAGAAAATACAGTGAGGGATTCGTCGAGTACGAAGAATATTTTCAATGGCTGGAAATAATTTTCGACGAGGTATACAGAGTTACAAAACCTGGCGGGTTTTGCGCGATTGTAATTGGCACGGTGTTAATGAACGGGAAACATTTTCCTGTTCCGTTCGACTTGATTTCGCGATTAACCAAAAGAAACTGGGAATTTCACCAAGATATAATCTGGCACAAATGTACTGCTGGCGTAAAAAGAGCTGGGGTAAGCATTCAAAAACCATATCCTGGATATTTTTACCCAAACATTATGACCGAATATATATTAGTGTTTCGCAAACCAGGAAATCCGATCTATCAAGCCAGAACGGAGGATGAAAAGAAAAAAGCCGCTTATCCTATTAATCGGCTGTTTACAATGGATATCGCCAATAATATTTGGCATATAGCGCCAGTCCCCCCCGACTATATAGATCATCCCGCTCCATATCCAGAGGAAATTCCCTATCGCCTGATAAAAATGTATTCATATCCTGACGAGCTAGTGCTTGATCCGTTTAGCGGTTCGGGGCAAACGCTTAAAGTAGCCAAGTCTCTTGGCCGAAGATTCGTTGGCTACGAAATCATTGCAAAATATGTTGAGCTGTCCAAAAGGCGAGTCAATGAATATTTGGGCGTTCGTCCGCAGCAGCTAATTGCCGTGTTCGAAAAGATTGAACTAGATGAGCCTACTGCATCCCAAATAAAAGCCGCAACCTTACATCGAGAAAAACAACCTGCCCAGGCAAGGTTATTGGAGAAAAAGGCAAAGATGAAAATCAGGAAGGAAAAGAAAAAATGAAATTCAAATCCGCGGCAAAAAAGGTTGCAAACCGTCTTACCAATATCCCTGTTCATTGGGATGGGAAATCCGTTATTACAGAAATGAGGGACTCTGAATATTCCCATTGGCGACAGATGGAATGGATTGGGTTTTACTTTCAATATCTTTGCACAAAGCATCTTGCCCAAATTCTACAAATTCCTGGTGTAACGTATGACAAGGTGGAATTTGATGGTTTTTACAAAATTCCATGGGATTTCAAAGCGCATGCAATGAACACAAGCAGCCATCAGATCATCGTAAACGACTCCCTGGCAATCTCGAGGGGAATCTCGGAATATGGAAGTGTCGGATTAATTCTTGCGATGGGAATTGTGGAATATAACGATGTTGACAGATCGTTTCAAAAGTGGCACAGTCTCATCAAGGGAGGTTTGTCCGATTATGAAATCGAAAGAATAAAACGCGGAGCCTGGTCGCGACTGAGAAAAGTCTCTTTTGAACTAAAGCAAATTTCATACATCGAAATTACGGATAAAACTTTGGTGAAAAGCGGTTCGTTTCAATCGGACTTTAGAAACTCAAACGGGAGACCTCGCAAGAGAAAGGTTTTGTTGGATTTGGAAAAACTCGATGACGAGATCGTTTTCTTCACCGAATTTTAGCCCCATTCGGTTTTGCTTATTCGGCAACAAAGGACTTCCCCATGCACCTCACCCTCCACATCAACGGCATTGACCACGCCCTCGACGCGCCAGCGCACACCACCCTGCTCTCCGCCCTGCGCGGACTGGGCTTTCACGGCGTCAAATTTGGCGACGAGCAAGGCTTGTCTGGCGCGGACACAATTTTGCTGGATGGTCGCCCCGTCAACGCGGGGTCGTTGCTGGCCGCGCAGGCCAAAGGCCACAAGATCGCCACCATCGAGGCGCTCGGCGAGCATCCCGAACAGGGCTGGAAGAAAACCGAGGGTTTGCATCCGCTTCAACGCGCGTTTGTCGAAAACGGCGCGATCCAGTGCGGATATTGCACGCCCGCCCAAATTCTCGCGGCGAAAGCCTTGCTCGAAAAAAATCCAAATCCCACCGAAGCCGAAGTCCGAGAAGCGATTGCTGGCGTGTTGTGCCGTTGCACGGGCTATCTCAAACCTGTGCAGGCGGTGTTACGGGCGGCGGCGGAGTTGCGAGGGGAAGTGATCAGTGATCAGTTTTCAGTGATCAGTGGTGAGCCGATTGAGTTTCCGCCTGTCGAACCCGATGGCGACACTCTCATGCAAACTCGGACATTGCCGAAGATCATCGTCGCGCCAGAGACAAAAGGCTGGCAGACCGTCGGCAAGCCGGAGATTAAAGTGGACGCGGTGAAACTGGTGCAGGGCAAGCCCGCCTTCGCCGCGGATTTGGAAAAGCGCGGACTGCTCCACGCCAAAGTGTTGCACTCGCCTCATGCACACGCGCGCATCAAGCGGATAGACGCCAGCGCGGCGCGCGCCCTCGAAGGGGTCGCGGCGGTACTGACGTGGCAGGACATCCCGCGCGTCGTCTACTCCACCGCTGGGCAGTCCGACCCGATCCCCGGGCCGCTGGACACATTTTCGTTGGATAACAAGGTCCGCTTCGTGGGAGATCGCGTCGCGTTCGTCGCGGCGGAGACGCCTGAAATCGCGGAGAAAGCCCTCGCGCTGATCGAGGTGGAATATGAAATCCTGCCCGCCATCCTGGATTCGCGCGAAGCGTTGACCAGCCCGATTCGGATTCACGATGAGCCGGAGTATGTCAACTTCGCGGACTCACATCCCGAGAAAAATCTCGCCGCCGAAATTCGCATTGACATCGGCAATGTCGAGAAAGGTTTCGCCGAAGCCGACCGAATCTTTGAAGCCGAGTACGTCGTGCCGAAAGTGCAACAGGCGCACATCGAGCCGCACGTGGCGGTCACATATTGGGACGAGGATGACCGCCTCGTGATTCGCACATCCACGCAGGTGCCCTTCCACGTGCGAAGAATGCTTGCCCCCGTGCTGGATCTGCCTGTGAAAAGAATCCGCGTCATCAAGCCGCGCATCGGCGGCGGCTTCGGCGGCAAACAGGAAGTGCTGATGGAAGACGTGGCCGCGCATCTCACGATTGCCACCAAGCGACCTGTCATCTACGAATATACGCGCGAGGAGGAATTTATCGCGGCGCGCTCGCGTCATCCCATGCGCGTGCGAATGAAGACGGGCGTGAAGCGCGACGGGACGATTACCGCCAACGAGATGTACGCTCTCTCTGATACGGGCGCGTACGGCTGTCACGCGCTGACCGTGACGGGCAACACGGGACACAAGTCCATGGCGTTGTATGTCGGCGATGGTGAGTATCGGAAATCCCCGAACATCCGCTTTTACGCGGACGTGGTTTACACGAACACACCGCCCGCAGGAGCGTATCGCGGTTACGGTGTGCCGCAAGGTTATTGGCCGCTGGATCGTCACATGGAAAAGATCGCGCGAGCGTTGAATCTCGACCCGATTGACTTCCGTTTGAAGAACGCGATCCAGCCCGGCGAATATCATCCATTTTCAACAGCATGGAACGAAGGCCGCGAACCGCGACCAGAAATTATTCACACTGTCGGTCTCGAACAATGCGTGGCGCAAGGCCGCGCCGCGATTGGGTGGGATGATAAGTTTGGGAATGAGGCATGGCACAAATTCGAGTCAAAAGTCGAAGGTCAAAGGTCGGACGCGACTTTCGACTTTCGACTTTCGACCAAACGCCGTGGAATCGGCGTCGCGATGGTCATGCAAGGGACAGCCATCCCCTACCTCGACATGGGCGGCGCAACTATCAAGATGAACGATGACGGCTCGTTTAACCTACTCGTCGGCGCGACCGACCTTGGCACCGGCTCGGATACTGTCCTCGCGCAAATGGCGGCGGAGGTGTTGGGCGTACCTCTCGAAGATATCATCTGCTACTCCTCCGATACAGACTTCACTCCGTTCGACAAAGGCGCGTACGCATCTTCAACAACTTACATTTCGGGAACGGCGGCAACGAAGGCCGCGCAGATTTGCGCGGAGCGAATCAAAATCCGCGCGGCCAAAATGCTCGGACTATTCGACTATGAGACTATTCGACTATTCGACAGGAAGGCAATCGCCCCTGACGGCAGAAGCGTCTCCCTCGCCGAGATCGCGTTGGATACCTTGCACAAGAATGAACAGGAACAGATCATGGGAGTCGCGTCGTATGTGTCGCCGTCGTCTCCCCCTCCGTTCGCGGCGCAATTCGCTGAAGTGACGGTGGACACGGAAACCGGCGCGGTCACCGTGGACCGGCTGGTGATGGCGGTCGACTCGGGCGTGATCGTGAATCCGCTCACGGCGTCAGGTCAGATCGAGGGCGGGATGACGCAAGCGCTCGGTTACGCGGTCTGTGAGGAGATGAGGTACGACGCGCGAGGTCAAGCCATCGAACGCGACTTCGACCGCTATCACATCTTCCGCGCGGACGAGATGCCCGAACTCGAAACCATCTTCGTGGAAACGTTCGAGCCGACGCACCCGTTTGGGGTCAAGGCTGTGGCGGAAATTCCGATGGACGGAGTCGCGCCGGCGGTGGGGAATGCGATCCTCGACGCGGTGGGAGTCAATGTGGACGAGAACCCAATCACGCCGGAGAGGGTGTGGAGGGCGATTCGCGAGGGCGACGCGCAACGATAGGGAGGCCGCGCCCGCTTCGAGGTCTAAAATGAGCGCCGATTTTTATCTTGCTTGACATATCCCAAGTCTCCAAGTAAAATCCCCGTCGCTTAACAACCGAATACATCTGGCCGAGATAGCTCAGTTGGTAGAGCACGCGACTGAAAATCGCGGTGTCCCCAGTTCGATCCTGGGTCTCGGCACTCTCGGCCAGGCAAGCGGCCGGTCTGCGGGCGTGGTTCAGTGGTAGAACGTCTCCTTGCCAAGGAGAAGGTCGTGGGTTCGAATCCCATCGCCCGCTCTTTTTTCGGCGTCGTGGCCAAGCGGTAAGGCAAGGGTCTGCAAAACCCTCATCACGGGTTCGAATCCCGTCGACGCCTCAGAACATCAATACAAGCATGGACGCCGCGAGGCGTCTTTTTGTTTGAAGATTGTTACCGACCTGGGACCCGTCTCGCGCTATAATCATTTTATGGATTTCTTCAGAGAGCTATTCGAAGCGCTTTACGATTACGCGGCCGAGGGGATTTTTCAATCTACGCTGCAGGGACGATATTTGCGCGTCAACAAGACCATGGCGAAGATCTATGGCTACGATTCGCCCCAAGACATGATCGATTCGGTCGCCGATATTCCCCGACAGATATACGTCGCGCCGGAGGCGGGAGAGGCGTTTCAAAAGGCTCTGGCGGAACATGGGGCTGTTGAAAATTTTCAGGCCCAGAACCTTCGCAAAGACGGCGCGATCATCTGGACTTCGGTAAACGCCAGGGTTTTGCGCGACGCGCAAGAAGACATCGTATATTATTTCGGATTCGTCCAGGATATCACGGCGGTCAAACAAACCGAATACGCGCTAGGCGAAACAGAAGCCCGCTATCAAACGCTTGTGGAACAGGTTCCCGCCGCGGTTTATATAGACACCTCCATCGGGGGTTCACAGGGGACGATCTATGTGAGTCCGCAAATCGAGCGCATTGCCGGCTATGCTCCTGGCGAGTGGATTGGGGGGGAAAACCATTGGATGAAAATCATCCATCCCGACGACTTGGAAAAATACGCCCGCGAAAGCGAACGCGCAAATGAAACCGGTCAACCCTTCGACATGGCATACCGCATCATCCATAAAAACGGTTCCACCGTTTGGGTACGCGACATGGCCGCGCTCACGAGGGATGCGGAAGGGAACCCCCTCTATTGGCACGGCATCCTCGTGGATATTACCGAACAAAAACAGTTTCAAGATTCGATCCGGTACAGCGAAGATCGCTTCCGAAAAGTATTCGAGGCCAGCCCGGTCGCGATTTGCATAACCACCCTCGAGGATGGGACCTTCATAGACGCCAACGAGTCATATCTACGCCTTTCCGGATACCGCCGAGAGGAGTTGATCGACCACACGGTGGCGGAACTGGGAATCACCACTCCCGCCGAACGCGCCAAATGGCTCGAACACTTTTTAGCCTCCGGGGGAAGCGCCCACAGGTTGGAAGCGTTGTTTAAAACGGCGTCTGGCGATATTCTTAAAACCCTGGCGTTCTACGAATTGATCGAACTGGGCGGGCGCACGGCGATCCTGTCCCTGTTCTACGACACCACCGCGCAAAGCCAGGCGGCGGACGCCCTCCGCGATAGCGAGGCGCGCTACCACGCGCTGGTGGAAAACATTCCCGCCATCGTCTATCTCGACCCCGCGGATGGCAGCGACAATACGATCTACATTAGCCCCCAACTGGAAACGACGCTTGGATATACCCCCGCGGAATGGGTCGCCGACCCTGACCTATGGACAAAATGTATGCACCCGGACGATCGCAAACGCGTTCTGGCGGAAGACCAGCGCACGAAGGTTTCTGGCGAAAGATTCAGCCTGGAATACCGCTTGATCTCGAAGGATGGAAGGGTGGTCTGGATTCAGGAGGAATCATCCCTGATCCGGGACGAGCAGGGCAAGCCGCTCTTTTGGCAAGGCTTTCTGCTCGACATCAGCAAACAGCGTGAAGCGCAAGACGCCCTGCGCGAGACCGCGACCTCCTATCGCGGTCTGTTCGACAGCGTTTCAGACGCGATCTACATTCAAGATCAGGAAGGCCGCTTCCTGGATGTCAACCAGGGCGCGGCGAAAATGTACGGCTACCCCATCGAATTTTTCGTGGGAAAGACGCCCGAAGTTTTGGGCGCGCCGGGGAAAAACGATTTCGAGCGGCTCCAATTGGCAATTAAAAAAGCGTTCCAAGGCATCCCGCAAGAATTCGAATTTTGGGGGCGGCGAAGTAATGGAGAGATTTTCCCAAAAGAAGTGCGTCTCTACAAAGGCGTGTATATGGCGCAGAATGTGGTCTTTGCGCTGGCCCAGGATATCACCGAAAAAAAGCGGGCCGAGGAAACCCTGCGCCGCAGGGAGGCCATTCTCGAGGCAATCGCCTACGCGTCGGAACAATTCCTGAAAACCGACGATTGGGAAATCTGCGCGCCAACCATCATGGAACGCCTTGGCCGGGCGGGAGACGCCAGCCGCGTCTATATCTTCCGCAACAAGAGCGGCCCGAATGGAAAGACCCTCGCGGATCAGATTTACGAATGGTGCGCGCCGGGCGTCACATCGCAAGCGGACAACTCCGTCTTGCAAAACTTCGATTATGAAGCGAATGGCTTCAACTTCCTGATCGAACAGTTGAAACACGGCGATATCCTCTCCGCGCTGGTCAAAGACCTGCCGCCCGAAGCCCAAAAAGAATTATTGCGCGAGGAAATTCTTTCGATCCTGATCGTTCCTGTATTCGTGAACGACGCCTGGTGGGGATTTATCGGGTTCGATGAATGCAGATATGAGAGGGTTTGGTCTTTGCCCGAGGCGGAGGCGCTCAAGGCGGCCTCCGGCATTCTGGGCGCGGTCATTGAACAATCCGAGGTGGCGCTCGCCCTTGCGGAAAGCGAGGAAAAATATCGCACCCTGATCGAACAGGCCTCCGACGGAATCTTCATCGCTGAAAAAAACGGAAAGTTGGTTGGGGTCAATCCATTTGGATGTCAAATGCTGGGATATACGCAAGAGGAAATTTTGAGAATTAATTTCCTCGATCTTCTGGATCAAGAGGAGCTCAAAGAACGCCCCATGCGACTGTTCGCCATGCAAATCGGAGACGCGCGCACGACCGAGCGTCACCTCATCTGCAAAGACGGTAGCCGCCTGCCGGTGGAAATCAGCGCCAAGATCCTGCCGGATGGACGTTTGCAAGGAATCGTTCGCGACATCACCGAACGGCGGAAAGCGTCCGACGCGCAGGAGCGTCAACTCAAAGAGCTTTCGGTCCTCCACACTCTGGCGGTCGTTGGGGCAAGCGCCCGCAACGAGGATGAATTGATCGAGCAGGCGACCGAGATCATCGGGTATACGCTCTACCCCGATATTCTAGGATTCCTGTTGGTCTCCGAGTCGGGCGATAAGTTTTACCCGCATCCATCCTATCGGGGCATAACCGTTCCAAACATGATGCACGAATATCCGCTTGGGGTCGGCGTCACCGGCCTGGTGGCCCAAACCGGCCAGGCAATGAACCTCCCGGATGTCAGTCAATCCGAGCAATATATCGAAGTCAATTCTAACTCCCGCTCCGAGTTATGCGTCCCCATGAGCATCGGGGATCGAATCATCGGCGTGATCAACGCGGAAAGTTCAAATCTCGGTTATTTCACGAACGACGACGAACGCCTGCTCCTGACCATCGCGGGGCAACTTGCCACAGCCATTGACCGCCTGCGCTCCGAACAAGCGGAACGCGAACAACGTAACCTCGCGGAAGCCTTGCGAGACATAGCCGAAACCCTCAATAGCACTCTCGAATTCAACAAAGTGCTGGATCGGATTCTGGAAAATATCGGCCGCGTCGTCCCAAGCCTGACCGCTGTGATCATGCTCGTGGAAGAAGGAGTCGCCCGGTCCATCCGCCATCGCGGTTTTGCCGCCTTCAATTTGGTCGAGTGGGTGGAAACGCTCCGTATCCGATGCGAGGATGTGCCAGACTTTCGTCGGGCGCTTCAAGCCAGACGCCCACAATTGATCTCCGACACGACCAAGGACCCGGAGTGGCAGGTCTTTCCCAACTCCGCTTGGATTCGCTCCCACCTGATCGCCCCCATCATCAGCGACAAGACAGTGATCGGCTTTATCACACTCGACCATGACCAGCCGAATTTTTACTCGATGAGGGATGTGGAAACCCTGGTTGCTTTCACCACCCAGGCGGCCATCGCATTGGAAAACGCCCGTCTCTTCCAGGAGGAAAGTCGACGCGCCAAGATTATCGAGACCCTGGCCGAGATCGCAAATGTGATCGCCACCGAGCGGGATGTCCATACGACATTGAATTACATCGCCAAGCGCTCCCTGGATCTCCTGCAGGCCAGCCATACCGCCGTCTACCTTCTGCAAGACGACGAGCAAACCCTGAAAATCGTCGCCGCGCAAGGCGCGTACATGGATGAGTTGCTTTCGCACACGATCAACATCGGCCAGGGAATCACCGGCAGCATTGTAGCCGCCGGAAAAGCGGAAATCATCGCCGATACCTCCGCCGATCCGCGCCGTCGGGTGGTGCCCGGAACCCCCGAAAACGAGAGCGAGAAGGAAACCATGATGTCGGTTCCCTTGACCGTGCGCGACAAAACCATCGGCGCGATCAATGCCTGGAGATTGAGAAGGGACGGCCTGTTCGTTCCGTCGGAGTTAAATTTCCTGGCGAGCATCGCCCATCAAGCTTCGATTGCCATCGAATCGGGCCGGCTCTACGAGGAGACCGTTCGCCGCGCGCAGCAAACCGCCGCCATCGCGGAAGTAGGCCGTGACATTTCCTCCACCTTGGAACTCAATATCGTTCTCGACCAAATCGCCGTCTACGCCAGGGAATTGCTAAACGTGGAAACGAGCGCGGTGTATTTAGCCGAATCGCAACAAACGCTCCGGGCCATTTCGGCGATTGGAACCGACGCCGAAGAGATCAAGAACGATCCGATCATGCCCGGAAAAGGCATCCTTGGAAAGATCGCCGTCCAACGCGTGGGCGAGATCGTCAACAACGCTTCTTCCGACCCCCGAGCATTGATCGTTAAAGGCACCGACGCAAATCCCCACGAACACTTGATGGGTGTTCCCGTCTTCTCAAAAGAAAAACTGACGGGGTTGCTGGCTGTCTGGCGAACTGGGGCAGACAAGAAATTCAAACCCACCGACTTGGATTTTCTGATCGGTCTTGCGCAACAGGCGGCGATCGCCATTGAGAACGCGCGTCTCTTCCAAGCCGAGCAACTTCGCCGGCACGAAGCGGAAACCCTGCAGGAAGCCACCGGCGTCGTCGCCACCACGCTCGATAGCGGTCTGGCTGTGGAATTAATCCTCGACCAACTCGCCCGCGTTCTGAACTACGATAGCGCCGCTGTGCAATTGCTTCGAGAAGGCTACGTCGAAATCGTGGGCGGGCGCGGCTGGCCGACCGATTCCGCCGTCTTGAACACCCGTTTTCCGATCCCAGGCGACAACCCAAATACAACCGTCATACTCGAGCGACGCCCCGTCATCATCAACCAGACGCGCGACACCCACTATCCCTTCCAATATTCGCCGCATGACCACATCCGCTCCTGGTTGGGCGTCCCGCTGATCGCCCATAGCGAAGTCATTGGAATGTTGTCTGTGGACAGCAAGGAGGAGAACTACTTCAACGAAGATCACATCCGCATCGTCGCCGCCTTCGCGAACCAGGCGGCCATTGCCATTGAGAATGCGCGCCTGCACGAAAAAACCGAAGCGCAGATTCAGCGTCTCACCGCCCTGCGCGACGTGGATATTGCCATCGCGTCCAGCATGGATGTACGCGTCACCCTCAACATCCTGCTCGACCAGGCCATGTCCCTGCTCAACGCGGACGCCATGGACATCATGATCTACAATTCCAACATCATGAAATTGGAAATGATCGCCGGCGCCGGGTATCTCAATCCCCTCATGCGAAGGCAGGAACGGGTGGGCGAAGGCCTCACAGGCAAGGTTGCCATCGGCAGAAAATTGATCCACATTTTGGAGTTGAACAAGACGCCGGAATTCGCCTCCCTAGAATGGACTCAGGAGGAAAAATTCATCACCTACGTCGGCTTCCCTCTGCTTGGAAAAGGCCAGGTAAAGGGCGTGTTCGAGGCGTTCTTCCGCTCCACATATCAACCCAGCGATGAATGGCTCGAATTCATGCAGACCCTTGCCGGGCAGGCCGCCATTGCCATTGATAACGCCCAACTCTTCGACAACCTTCAACGCTCCAACCAGGAACTCTCTCTCGCGTACGACACCACCCTGGAAGGTTGGGGCAAGGCGCTCGAATTACGCGACAAGGAGACCGAAGGACACACCCGTCGCGTCACCGACCTGACCATCAAGCTGGCGCGCCGCATGGGCATCAGCGACATGGAACTGATTCACGTACGACGCGGCGTGTTGCTGCACGATATCGGAAAAATGGGCGTCCCCGATCACATCCTGCGAAAGAACGGTGAATTGAGCGAAGAGGAATGGGCGCAAATGCGCCTCCATCCGCAATACGCCTTCGATCTGCTTTACCCCATCGCTTACCTGCGACCCTCCCTCGACATTCCCTATTGCCATCACGAAAAATGGGATGGCACCGGCTACCCGCGCGGCTTGAAAGCGACGGAAATTCCGCTCCCGGCGCGCATCTTCTCCGTGGTGGACGTGTGGGATGCCCTGCTCTCGGACCGGCCCTACCGCGATTCGTGGGAACGGGAAAAAGTGATGGAGTACATCCGCGCCCAATCGGGAACGCGCTTCGACCCAAACATCGTGCCGGTCTTCTTACAAATGGTGACCGAGGAAAAATAGAACCGGGACAAGCCCAGCGGCTTATCCCGGTTCTTTTTATTTCACCCGCAGGAAGCGACGCTTCCCCACCTGCAACACACCCGCATGCGGGAAAGGCGCGTCGCCGCGTTCGAGAGTCTCGCCATCCAGGCGGACCCCCTTCTGGTCAATCAGACTGCGCGCCTTGCTTTTGCTTTCCGCCATCCTGGAGTTGATCAGCACATCCAGCACGCTCTCACCGGACCCCAGGCGGTATTCCGGCATCTCCTCGGGCGTCTCCTTCTGCTGGAAGGTGCGGACAAAAGCCTCCTGCGCCGCGTCCGCATCGGCGTCCCCATAGAAGACCGAGGCGATCTCGCGCGCCAGTTTCATCTTCGCGTCGCGCGGATGCGCGGCGCCCGAGGCGAGGCTCTTTTCGATGGCCGCGATCTCCTCCGGCAGAAAGCGCGTCGCGAGGCGGAAGTAGAGTCCCATGGCCGCGTCGGGAATGGACATGACTTTGCCATACATGTCCTCGGCGGTCGTGTTGATCGGGATGACGTTGCCCGTGGACTTGGACATGCGCTGCACGCCGTCGGTGCCGGGCAGGATGCCGGTGATGATGCCCACCAACGGTTTCTGGCCGAGAGCCTCCTGCAATTTGCGCCCCGCCACGATGATGTTGAATAACTGGTCGGTGCCGCCCACCTGCACGTCGGTTTGCATTGCAACCGCGTCATAACCTTGCATGAGCGCGTAGAAGGTTTCGTGCAAGAAGATTGGTTCGCCTTTTTCAAGTCGGTTGGCAAAATTCTCGCGCGCCAAAAATTGTTGCACGGTGAAATTCTGGCCAAGTTTGATCAGGTCTACTAGTGAAAGTTCAGAAAGCCATTCGCCGTTGTAGCGCACCTTCGTCTTCTCGCGGTCGAGCACGCGGAAAGCCTGGTCAGCGTACGTCTTGGAGTTTTCGGCCACCTGCTCCTGCGTGAGAACCGGGCGCGCCTTGTTCTTGTCGGAGGGATCGCCAACAAGCGCGGTGTAACTGCCGATGAGAAAAGTCACCTCGTGGCCGAGGTCCTGGAATTGGCGCAACTTTCGCATCGTGATGGTGTGACCAAGATGCAAATCAGTGGAGGTGGGATCGTAGCCGCAATAGACGCGCAGAGGCCGGCCCTCTTTTTGGGCCGTCAATAGTCGCTCGCGCAGTTCGGCGGTCATGGCTTTCTTCAGGTCTTCGTCGCCATATTCCGTTCCCTGCATCAGCAGTTCCACTTGTCCTTCGATGTTCATGGCTACCTCCGGGTAAAGCGAGATAGTATCTCGCTCTACAAAAAATAAGCGCCACGTTTTACGACGCGGCGCGTGGGTCGTAAAACAAATTTCGTTCTATGTGCGCGAATAATAATACATGCCTTCGGTTTCGGTCTTATTCTGCAGCCCGCTCGCGTTCACAACCAAATCCAGAATTTGCTGGCCCGCCTCGAAGCCGGTTCGAAACGTTTGGCCGAAGAGATTGGTCTCGGATAATAACTTGAACGAGAAATGCGACGCCGGCCCAAGGACCTGCGCCCGCCGCCCGCCTCGCATTTGCATCACCGCCACGTTCCGGACCTCGGACCAGGCCAGCCGCACTGAGCGGAGTCCGTTCTCGAAGGCGATGCCGAGGTCATCTACTCGGATGACGGTTTTGCGATCCATCCAGTTGCCGAGGGAGATGCTCATGGCCGAGAAGACGAGGAATCCCTCGAAAAGCCACACGAACGCGGAAAGCGCTGGAAGGGCCTGGTTGGCAAAAAGCAAGACCGCCCCCAAACCAAGCGCCAGCGCCCAGGCAATCCATTCGCCGCGGCGGGAGGTCATTTCGGGTCGGAATTCCTGCGGTTCGGACATGTCGCTATTATACCAGCGGCATTTGTGACGTAAATTGCCAATTTGCGTCGTGAACAAATTAGCTACCGATACAAGTCGCGCAACGCGGCCTGCAGATCCGGAAATTTGAATTGATACCCCTCCTCCTGCAATCTCTTCGGGAGGGTGGGCCGACCATCCAACACCATCGTGGACATTTCACCGAGGGCGAGGCGCATGAGGAAGGCCGGGACGTGGAACCAGTAGGGGCGGCGGAGGACGCGAGCGAGGGCGCGCAGGAAGTCGGCGTTGGTGGTGGGTTGGGGGGCCGACAAATTGAAGTTGCCGCGCGCCGTTTCGTGGTCAAGCAGGAAGCGGAGGGCGGAGATGTAGTCCGCGATGTGGATCCAGGGCAGGTATTGTTTGCCGTCGCCCAATCGCCCGCCGAAGAAAAGTCGCGCGGGGAGTTCCATCAGTCTCAGGAGGATATTCTCGCGGGAGAGCACGACCGCGTTACGCGCCACCAAACGGCGGACACCCATCTCTTCAACAGGTTGGGACGAAAATTCCCACGCGACGGCAAGACGCGCAGGATAATCATTGCCGGGAGGCGTGGCTTCCGTGGCAGGGGCGCCTGTTGCGCCGTAATAATTGACGCCGGACGCTTGAATCAAGACCGAGGGGCGTTGAGAGGCGTGTTGGACGGCTTCGACGACGGCCTGTCCCGCGTAGACGCGGCTGTTCCAGAAGGTTTGTTTGCGCGCCTCCGTCCAGGGCCAGGATGAAAGATTGTAGCCCGCTAAATTTACAATCGCGTTCATCTCGTTGACGAGACTCCCCCACCCCTGCGCGGTGCGCCCGTCCCAAGCGACGGCGGTAACGCCGAGCGGGACGACGGCGCGGTCGGGGTCGCGCGTCAGGATCCAAACCTTGTGATGACTCTCAACGAGGGAACGCGTGAGGGCGCGTCCGATGAGACCTGTGCCGCCGGTAATGAGTACGTTCATCTTTTTCTCTCCTCAAATCATTGTGCTATAATCGCCGAGATTGCGGAGAAAGCATGCAAGAACCTGTGCTGGTGCTCAATGCCAACTTCGAGCCGATCAACGTGTGCAACACGCGGCGCGCCATCGGCCTGATCCTATCAGGCAAGGCCGACATGGTGTTGAACGGCCGCGGCTATATCCACACCGTGTCGGAACTTCTGCCGAAGCCCTCCATCATCCGGCTGGAGGACATGGTTCACCGCCCGCGCCCGCGCGTGAAATTGACTCGCCGCGAGGTCTTTCGCCGGGACAATTATACCTGCCAGTACTGTGGACGGCACGATGGCAATCTGACCGTAGACCACGTCCACCCGCGCCACATGGGCGGCGAGCATATCTGGACGAACGTGGTGGCCGCCTGCGCCGCCTGCAATCATCGCAAGGGCGGACGTCCGCTCCAGGAAGCGCACATGCACCTGATGCACATCCCCAAAGAGCCGCCCGCCAGCGCAACATATATCTTCGGAAGACATCTGCGCGAGTATGGGGATTGGGAGCCGTATATCAACGGATGGTAGTCGTCAGCGGATGGCGAGCGGATAAACAGATGGAATGGATAACGCCCGTCTCGAGAAGAGGCGGGCGTTTGGTATAAGAAGAGGGAAAGAAGAAAGACGGCAGGGTTAAAATTCCAACGTCATGAAGTCCTCGGCCAGCGCGATATCGCCTTGGAAGCGGGCGCGGGCTTCGGAGACGAGGTTCGCCGTGCGGAAGGGGCCGTTGGGATAGTGGATGAGGAGCAGGCGACCGACTTCGGCTTGGGCGGCGATCTCGGCGGCTTGGGCCGGGGAGGAATGTCCCTGCGAGGGGCCGGCGGCTTCGTGGATCAGCACGTCCGCGCCGGCCGCGAGGTGGACAACTTCTTCGCAAGGCTCGGTGTCGCAGGAGTAGGCCAGCGTCTTTTTGCTTTTGAACTCCACGCGCAGGCCGATGGTGGGAATCATGTGACGCACGGGGGAGGAGAAGATTTTGAAGTCCGGGCAATCCAGCACGGGGGTCAGGTCGGAGGCGGGCAGGCGGATGAAGGCGGTGGGAAAGAAGTCCGGCCAGCGTCCCCAGTCGAAGAATCCCATCAGGGCTTCCATTTTGTCAAGCGTGGGATGTAGGCCGTACACGTTGAGTTGGCGTTTGCGTCCCATCAGCCACATATCCATTAATAACAGAGGCACGCCCGAAACGTGATCGGGGTGGAAGTGCGTCAGGATGAGGTCGGTGATGGAGTTGAAGTCCACGCCGGCGCGCTCCAGGCGCAAGATGGGATTCCCCACGCAGTCCACCAGCACAGCGCGCTCTTCGCCTACGAAGACCATATGCGTGTTTTCATGCTCCTTGTGGGAGATCGCATTGGAGGAGCCGAGGATGATGAGTTTGGCCATTCGCGCTCTTTTTTAGGGGCAACTCAAAACCAGACAAAGCAACTTCGGCGTGACGTACGTCTCGATCGCCGCCGCCGCCGCCAAAAGGGGTACGACCGCGCCGAGCGCGACCTTCGCCCAATCGGCGATCCCTTCGATAAACACCTCGCCCACGGTTTTGTGCGTTTGGGGAGTGACCAGGATCAATCCGATTTGCATCACCGCCGCGCTGGAAAGCATCAGGGCGGGAATTTCGAAAATGCCATGCGGGAGGACGCCCGCCAGGAACATCGGCCAGAATGGAATGCCCGCCATGTTGGCAATCCCCAGGATGATGCCGTCCATGGCGAAATTAATGATGTAGATTGTGATTCCCAGCACGCCGAACGAAAAGATGCCCATAAACGCAAGCGCCATTGTCGCTCGCAGGTTATACAAAAAGAGCATGGGAGCGGTTACTTCGTCCATTGGGGAGGCCCCATCGGACGACTCGCCCAAACCAACTTCCTGGCGAATCTGCGCGATCTTTTTGGCGCGTTCCTCCGCGGAGTAGATCTTTGGCAGGGCGGTGACCGACCAGAAATAACTCAACGGCCCGCTGAGCAGGGCGATCAAAAACAGGATGAGCATCGGCTTGCGCAATTTCGCCAACCCGTCGCGCAGGGAAAGCGCATACCAATCGAAAACCGCCCGCGCGCCGCCGACGAGAGTTCCCCGCATCTTCCGCCAGAGTCGGCGCGTCTTCGACTCGCCTTCGCGATCGGCAAGATATTCTTTTCGGAAGCGCGCTTCACCCCTGAACTGTTTCCAGAACGTTTTCCACATCCAGCGCAGGTTTAGCACGTCAATTTCGCGGCCAAGCAGGGCCTCGCGTTGGAAATGCGCCAGCCCCAGCCGCACCAAGAGTCCCGCCACGATCGTCACGGCAACGACAGCCGACCACAACACCTCGTTGTTGAGCCAAAACAGCAGGACGCTTTCTCCCATCATCAGCATGGCGACCGGGACGACGATGAAAGAGGCCAGCAGGTTGGCCGCCTTGACGGAGGTGGATTGCGTCGAGAAGAGGATCGCGGCGCTGACCATCAACAGCGCGTGGGCAATCGTCAAGAGAAACAACTGGATGAACACAATTGGTTCCGGCATGTTCAAATCCTGGCGCGACACCATGACGAGATAGATCGTGATCGAGATGAAACTGGATGCCAGCGGGGTGATAATGCCGACGATCAATTTGCCGATGTACAACTGCCAGTCGGCGAGCGGCGAACTGAGCAGAGGCTCGATGGTGCCGCGTTCCTTCTCCCCCACAAACGACTCCAACGCGCCGAGCAGGGAGATCGTGAGCGGGAAGAATCCGATGATCAAAATCGAAAACGGAACCAGGCGATCTATCAACAGGGTTCCGCCGTATTGATTGACAAACTCCACGGCGCCGTACGCGAAGGCGTTCATCAAAAAGGGAAACCCGATGGTCAACACGCCCAACGGCAGGAGAATGCGCCAGTCGCGCAACTGATCGCGCAACTCGCGTTTGCTGATGAGCCAGACAAAATGCATTCGCTCTTTCATGGACGCTCCGCCTGCATAGCCTGTGGACGCTTCGCCTGCGCCTCGGCCATCACCTTCAGATAGACATGCTCCAAACTCCTCGGCGCTTCCTGGACCGACAAAACGGGCGCGGACCGTTCGATCAGTTCGCGCAGCAACAGCGGGTTCGCCGCGTACGGATCGCCGACGCGGACGCGCAAGCCGTCTGCGCGGCGACTCGAGAGTGAGACGCCTGCGGGCAGACCGAAGGACCCATCCCAATCGCGGGCAAAGCGCACATCGTACTCCGGCAAGCCCAATGTTGAGTCCTTGAGTTCTTCCAGCGTGCCGCTGGTGAGGATACGCCCGCGATAGATGATGGCAACCACGTCAGCCAGGGCTTCGGCCTCGGCCAGGTTGTGCGTGCAAATGATGATCGTCCGCTGGGAGGACTTGAGGCTGGCGATCTGGTCGCGGACGAGACGCGCCGATTCGGGGTCCATGGCGGAGGTCGGTTCGTCGAGCAGGAGGACGGGCGGGTCGTGCATGAGGGCGCGCGCCAGGGCCAGTTTCTGCTTCATGCCTTTGGAGTACTCCCCCACGCGGCGATGCGCGGCTTCGGTCAGGCCGAAATATTCAAGCAGGTTGTCGCGCGTTCGGACGCGCGTCCCGTCGTGCAGACCGTAGATGTCGCCGAAAAAATCGAGGTACTCGACGGCGCTCATGCGCGTGTAGAGTCCGTGTTGCTCGGTGAGGACGCCCACCGAGGCGCGCACTTTCTCCCCCTGGGCGGCGACGTCGTATCCGTTCACGCGCGCCCAGCCCCGGGTCGGGAAGAGAAGCGCCGTCAACATGCGGACGGTGGTCGTCTTGCCGGCGCCGTTCTGACCGAGGATGGCGAGAATTTGCCCCGGGCGGACGGTCAACGTCACATCCTGGACGGCCCAGAAGTCATTGAATTGTTTGCTGAGTTCAAAGGTTTCGATCATGGACAGTTACTCGTACCGCAAAATTTATTTTGCTCGGCCGGATGCAACTTAAAGTTGCGGTACTACTATGCGGCAGAGGCTTGCGCGGCGTTGCGATGGCGCAGGTAGAGGGCTAGCGCGGCGACCACGGCGACAGCGGCCATGAACGTCTGGTTGGCGTTCACGTCGCCGATCATGGCCGCGTCGAGGCGGAGAAAGTCGAGCAGGAAGCGCCCAATCGGGTAAACGATGCAGTACGCCAATAGCAGGTCGCCTTGTCGGAGTTTGTCGCGATAGCGCCATCCCAAAAACAAGAGCAGGCCCATGTTGGCGAAATTCCAAAGCGATTCATACAAGAACAATGGGTGGAAAGTTTTGTAGGCCTCGAAGCCGCGCGCGCGGAAGGCTGGGTCAATGTGAACCGCCCAGGGGAGGTTGGTCGGCGTGCCGTAGAGTTCCTGGTTGAAGTAATTGCCAAAGCGGCCAATCGCCTGGCCGAGCGCGACCGATGGCGCGGCGATGTCGGCCCACTCGAGGAAATTCAATTTGCGCTTGCGCGCGTAAAAATACAAGACGATCGCGCCGCCGATGACCGCTCCGGGAATCCCCAATCCGCCAAGACGCAGGTTGGCCAGGTCAAGCGGATGGGTGAGGTAATATAACGTGGTGTAGCCGCGCGCGATGGAGGATGGCGGTGGGGTGAACACGTGCCACAGGCGCGCGCCGATCACACCGCCGACGACCAGGTAGACCAACAGGTCCCACACGATCTCAGTGTCGTAGCCGCGACGCTTCACCTCTCGCGCCGCCAGCCACGCGCCCGCCACCGCGCCCAGCATGATGAGCGCCCCGTAATAGGCCATCACTCGCCACGGCTCGCCGCTGGCAGGAAAATAATAGATACCGTCAAACAGGAATTTGATCATTCAGATTGCCTCATGGATTGGATTCTAATGTAACGTCAGTTCGGGATAAGCCTAGCCGTTTTGATTTACCGCAGAGAACGCAGAGTTCGCAGAGATTTTTATCGTTTTTTCTCTGCGTTCTCGGCGCGCTCCGCGGTTGAAAACTTTATCCCGAATTCACGTTAATGTAGGAGGCTGGCGTTTCATGCGCGCATGCGCCTGGGCGCGCACGTGAAAGATTCTTTGCAGAGCGGTGAAATTCGCAAAAATGGCGATGAACCACACTGCGAATTGGGGCAAGTTGAACACCAGCGCGGGCGCCAACACCAGGTAACGCTCCACGCGCGTGAGAAAACCCATCTTGGCTTCGAAGCCCACCGCCTCGGCGCGCGCCTTCACATACGATACCAGCACAGTGCCGGCCGCGCCGGCAAAGGTCACGGCGGCCAAAAGGGTATCGCCGCGCCCGGAAAAATAGACCAGCAACCCGCCCAAAATGGCGAGTTCGCCGTAGCGGTCAGTCACCGAGTCCACGAACGCGCCCCACTCATTCGCCTCGCCAAGCAGGCGCGCCATGTGACCGTCCAACGCATCGAAGGGAGTCGCGATCAGCATGAACAGGCCGCCGACTGCCATGTTCCCCTGCGAGACATAATACGCGCCGATAAAATTTCCAGCCACTCCCAGCAAGGTCATAACCATGGGAGTCAAGCCGATGCGAACAAAGAAGGTCGCCAGCGGATCGAGAATCCATTTGAACCAGATTCTCATGCGGTCGCTGAATGTGATCTTTTGAGTCTCGGCTACTTTCTCCAATGATACGAGTCCTTTCCAAAATGAATGTCGCAATGATACTACACAAAGAGAAGGCGATATTTACTCGCCATCCTCGTCAATCTCATCCGGCTCCACCAGCACTTCGCGCTCGCGTCCGCCGCCCTGCGAGGGGCCGACCACGCCCATCTCTTCGAGTTGATCGAGCAGGCGCGCGGCGCGCGGATAACCCACGCGCAACCGTCGTTGCAGGAGCGAGGCCGAGGCGCGCTGCGTACTTCGCACAATGGATACGGCTTGTTCCACCAAGCCATCATCCTCATTCTCGTCCGGTTCGGAGAGCAACTTCTCCCACGGCGGGAGGGCTTCGCTATAGACGACGCTCTTTTGCCAGTGACTGATGATCTTTTCGATCTCCTGGTCGGTGATCCACACACCCTGGGCGCGGACCGGGTTGCCCATTTCGGGATTGAGGAAGAGCATGTCGCCGCGACCCAATAACGACTCGGCCCCGGTCGAGTCGAGGATGACGCGGCTATCCACGCCGGAAGCCATCGCAAACGAGATGCGCGCCGGGAAGTTGGCCTTGATGAGACCCGTCACCACATCCGTGGAGGGACGCTGCGTGGCGACCACGAGGTGGATACCCGTTGCACGCGCCATTTGCGCCAACCGGACGAGGTTATGCTCTGTCACGTCCGGCGCGGACATCATCAGGTCGGCCAACTCGTCAATGATGACAACGATGCGCGGTAGGGGTTGGGAGGTCGAGTCCTTGCGGCGCGAGACGCGGCGGTTATAGGCATTGAGGTCGCGGGCGTGGAGCGACTCGAGCAGGCGGTAGCGATGTTCCATTTCCACCACCACCCAACGAAGCACGCCCATGATGCGCTGGATGTCCGTCTCCACTTTGCCGTAGAGGTGCGGCAGGCCGTTGAAGCGCAACAACTCAACCATCTTGGAATCGATCAGAACCAGACGCAAATCTTCGGGCGCGTTGTTCATAGCCAGGCAGGCCGCGATGGCGGTGATGCACACCGATTTGCCCGAACCGGTCGCGCCGGAGACAAGCAGGTGCGGCATACGCGCCAGGTCCGCCACCAAGGGCTGGCCCGACACGTCGCGTCCGAGGGCGAGGGCAAGCGGCGCGCCCACCTTGTAAAAGGCCTCGGTCTCCAACAACGGACGCAGTCGCACCACCGAGGCGCGCGAGTTCGGCACTTCGATGCCCACATAGGGTTTGCCCGGCACCGGCGCTTCGATACGTAGGCGTTCCGCCGCGAGCGCCAGGGTCAAGTCTTTTTCGAGCGAGGCGATCTGCGCCACGCGGACTTTCATCAACTGCGGATCGTCTTCATTTGTGCCGGGTTTTTTGATGAACCCTGGCTGGACGGCAAACTGAGTCACCACCGGGCCGACGCGGTAGCCGATCACCGTGGCGGGAATGCCAAACTCGGAGAGCGTCTTCATAATCATGCCGGCGGTCTGGTTGATGGTGCGTTCATCGGGACGCGAGGAGGTCGCGTCGGTAGCGAGAATGGATAGCGGAGGCAGGGTCTCTTCGCGCTCTGGAGGCTTGACCGGTTTCTCGTCTTTGGCATCCTGGCGCTTGAGGGAGGCGCGAAATTCGGGCGGGATCTCGGGACGCTTCTTCGTTTCGCGAGGTTTGGCGGGTTTCTTCCCCGGCTCCGATTCGACAGACGCGGCGGGCGCGACCGGCGGGATGTGTCCTGCAAGATGGGCCAGCCAGGCTTCGATGCGCGCCCACAAATTGAAGGCCGTCATCACGGTCAAAATCCAGAGCAGAACCAGAATGACCCGGCCCCACACTTCCCCGGCGACTCGCGTGAACGCCGTAAGCAAACCCCAACCAAGTTGCCCGCCGTCCATGCCGAGTTCGGCGCGGATCAGCGCGTCGCCCTCAAAGAGACCTCCGAAAATGGCAAGCAGGCCGAGGGTCCAAATGGCGGCGAGTTCGATTGCGACGATTCGGCCGAGGTTGAAAAGCCTCGCATTGCGGCGCAGGAGGTAGATCCCCCAGGCGGCCAATCCCACTGCCACAAAGTAACTCCCCACGCCAAGCCAGGTTCTGAGAATGGCGGCCCAGCCGGTGAGCAGAATTCCATCCGTCGCCTTCCAGAGCGCGAGGAGCGACATTAAAGAAAACGCCACAAGCGCGATTCCAAACGCGTCGCGCATGAAGCGGCCAAAATGCGCCTGGAAGCGCGCCAAGCGGTCGAGCCAATCGTTCGGCGGTTGATCCTGCTGGAAGCGGCCGGAGGAAGAATTCATGAACCGTTAGTTTCCCAAGTTCATGCTCAACCCGAGGCGCTGACGCGCCGCGTCCACATGCAGGACGCGCACATCCACGCGCTGCCCTTCGGACAAGATGTCTTTCACCAGCGAGCCTTCCGGCAAGGGCATTTCAGAGGCGTGAATCAGGCCCTCCACGCCGGCGTCGAGTCGGGCGAACGCGCCGTAGGAGACCACCGAGGTGATCGTCGCCGGGATAATCGAGTTGGCCCCGAAACTGGATTCGGCGCGTTCCCACGGATTGGATTGCAGGCGTTTGAGGCTGAGCGCCACGCGGCAACGTTCGGCGGCGATATCCAACACCAGCACTTCCACCTCCTGGCCGAGTTTTAAGATGTGACTGGGATGGATGACGCGCCCCCAGGAAAGTTCGGAAATGTGGATGAGTCCCTCCACGCCGCCCAAATCAATGAATACCCCAAAGTCGGTGACGTTGGTCACCATGCCTCGGATGCGCTGTCCGGGCTGCAAGGCGTCGAAAATTTTTGAGCGTTGTCCGGGTTCGGCTTGAGCGGCGCGCTCCGAAAAAACCACCCGCCCATCTTCCGGCACGCACTCGATCACTTTGAGGCGCAGGGGTTTGCCCACGTATCCTGCCAGGGCCTGGTCGCGGTCGGCAGGCTCGCTCCCGGCCAGTTCCACCAGATGCGAAAATGGAACAAACCCATACAGATCGTCGCCTTCCACAAGCAACCCGCCGCGATTGAATCCGGTCACGCGCAGGTCAACGATCTGGTCGCCCTGAAAGAGACCTTTGACGCGTTGCCAATCCACGGAAACGGGAGGGACGCGCGGCTCTTCCGGCTTTTTCTCCTTCTCGAAGAATTTCTCGCGCTCTTTCTCTCCGCTTCGAGGCCTCGACGGGCCGGGGGCCGCGCCGCGCTCCGCGGCAACGCCCCGGGGGGTCTCCATCCCAACCTTGGGCGGGCGCGGCGGAGCGGAGGCCCGCATCCGTTCCTCCTCCGCCAATACAGCCGCCCACCAACCTTCATCCAATACAGGCGGCTCCGCGGTAAGTGGTTTTCGATTCGCCGTCATGACTACCTCCTAACCTCATTTTGTTGTAAATCCGATTCCATATCCAGGATGGCGCGGGCAACCGCCTCCACCGCCACCCGTTGTTTTCGATACAAATCCGCCTCCGACATGGCCAGCCGCGCGGCCACCTCGCGAACCTTGCGCCCCTCGATAAACTTCATTTCGAGAATGTTGAAGAGAATCCATTCGCTCGTGAAGCGACGTTCCCCCTCCGGCTTGACCTGATCCACCGCCTTGCGCAACAAGGCGCGCAGGGCATTCGAGGCGTTGCCCTCGTATTCATTCAGCATATCCTGCACCACTTGCAATCGGATGAGCGGACTTTGCGTCAATTTCGGGCCGCCCCAGTAATGCGTGAGGGCGTCCTTCACCCAGTTGGCAAGGTCCGATTCGGGCGGCAGTTCCTCGGCCAGAAGGTTGACGCGGCTGTCGTAGCGGCCAAAGGCCCGCAGGCGTTGGATGGCGTCCACTTCGGGCTGCAGGTCTTCGAGGGAACGGAAGACGCGTTGCTGCAACTGCCGATCTTCCAACGCCAGGGCGGCGCGCTCGGCCAACAGCCATAGCGACTCGCGCTGGTCGCCGTCCAGCGGACGTTCGTCGCGGCGCGCCGCGCCCAACAAGCCGAGCAGGGCGGGGATTTCATCGCGATCCATATCGGCGCGTTTACGTTGATGCAGGGGAAGAATCCAATAATGGCCCCAAATAAATTCATGCTTGGTGGAATTGCCGTTGGGCCCCGATTCGGCCAGGCGCAGGGCTTCGTCGAGATTCTCCTGTTCGAGTAAGCCGCGATTTCCCGCCATCACCACCAGCGAGAGTCCTTCCCCGTCCAACGCGGCCACGAAGGCGGAGGGCGATTGCAGATGGTCGCGGACCGCGGCCAGGACGCTTTCCAAAAATTGCTGCAGGTCGCCGCGCGTGAGCAAGCGTTCTTCGATATTTTGCAGGAGGGTCAATTCGGCGCGGTCGCGACCGAAGAACAGCCAGCGCTCCCAAAGAGGCGCCAACAATGTGATGAGATGTTCCAGCGAAAGGACGGTGACCACCACCGTCAGCGGTACGAAGAGATTGTAGGAGGAGCCGAAAAATTCGCCGCCGCGCCGCACAATGGTCATCAAGCCGAGGGTGACCGAAGCCGTCACGGGTCCGCGCATGATCCATTTGAATAGACGGCTCTTCACCACGCGGTCGGGCCAGGAGACGCCGAAGAAAGCCACCGCGTAGGCCATCACCACCACCAGACCCCCGACGAGGAGGTTGATCAACATGGCCGCGCCCCAAAAGAGCAGCGGATATTGCGCCGCAATGGCGAATCCATATAAAAGGTAGGGATACGAACCCAGCGCGGGCGCGGTCGCTCCGGCCATCAGATAAACCATGCGGCGGCGGCCCGAGCGCGTCAACATGCGGGAGTAGGCGCGCGCGAAGTTGATCCAAGCCCAGACCATGGTCAGCGCGTAGTAGACGGTGAAGACCTCAGTCCAGAGGGTCCGCTGGAGATGTGGAGCCGGTTGACCGTCCGGGACGAGCGGGCCGAGCAGGACGCGAAAAGCCAGCAGGAAGAGGAATCCCGCCGAGAGGACGTAGACGAGGCGCACCGCCAGGCGGCGGCGTCCGCGCGAGGGACGTCCGGCTGTCACCAAGAGAGCGTCGGAGAGATGAAGGTAAGCGGCGGGCAGGAAAACAATGCCGATCCATTGCAGGCGTAGAAGCAGGTCCACCCCCCAATCGGGCATCTCATCGCCTAAGAGGGCCTCGGTGGTAAAGACCACCACCACGCCCAGGAGAATCAAGGCAAAGGAACGCGCCACCCGGTCACGCAAGTTAAAGGAGAGCGCGTAGAGAAACAGAGAAAAGGCCGTAATAGCGATACCGGCCGTGAGGATTTGGTTTACCGTCCGGATCCCCGCCAGAAGGCTGTCCGTCCAACCGTTAAACATAGGCCTTTCCGAAAACTAAAGTTGAAACCGCCCCGGTTTCCCGGCAGGTTCGCCCTCTCTTGGGACCTGCCTGTCCGGAACGAGTTCCTGAACATCCAACCAGCCGATTACTTCAAAAGTCGCCCGAAGAAGAGGGCTACATCCTGGCTGGCGTAATAGTGGTCATTATACCCGCAGAATTCAAATCCGAACTTTTGCGCCAGGCGGATGGCTGGCTGGTTTTTGGCTTGCATTTCAAGGAAGAGAATCCGACAGCCGCGCGCCATCGTCCATTCTTCCACGGCTTGCAAGAGAGCCGCGCCAATTCCGTTCCGGCGGCGCTCGGAGGCCACCGCCAAATCGGTGACCCAAGCGACCGTTCCCGCATTTTGCAGGTTCAGGCAAACATAAGCGACCGGTTCGGGCTGGGCGGCCACCAGCATCAACGATTTACGTTGCCACTCGTCGGCCAGGGCAAACGGGTCGCGCGGATAGGGCACTCGGACCGGGCGAGGCAGGCGCACTTCGCGCAGGTTGGCCGAAACCTGTCCGGCATCCTGGCGCAAATCCAATTGCCAGACGTATGCGCTGGCGCACGTATGATCCATGCCCATCAAGCGGGACAAGTCGGTGGCGATGGCGGGGCGAATTTCGAACGACATGATTATTGTCCTACGACGCGAACGGTGATTATGCAGGCGGGCAGGGCGTTTCCGGCTGTATCGGTCACCACCAGACGCAAGCGATAGTCGCCGGGGGTGAGCGCGCCGGTGGCCCAGAATCCAAGTTGTTCTTTCACTTTGGGTTTGCGGTCGGCGGAGATGGTCGCCCAAATATCGGACCCCAAGGGGGCAAATTCATATTTATAGAAACCCATGCTTTCGATGCTGACCGTTCCAACGATTTCGATGCGCCCGCTGACGGCTTCGCCGGGTTTGGGCGAGGCGATCTCCAACTTACCCGGCACGCATCCCTCGGACCCCGGAATGGTCGCGAGCGGAACGGGGGGCGTCTCCAACGCGGAGGCGCCCGAGGTCACATCGCCCAGGGGAGTGGCGAGCAAGTTCATGGTCGGCGTGGAAACGAAGGCGGAGGCCGGCAAACCGGGAAGGATGAACGATCCGAGTACGAAGATCGCGCAGGCAAGGACAAAGATCAATATGGAAGCGGCCGACCATTGGGCCATCCGCCGCACAGCCAGCTCGCGTTCCAAACCAAAATAGGAATTGCGCCACTCCCTCCACGCCTGCCAGAGTCGGCGAAAGACGAACATTCCGAAGAACGCTAAAATCAAATAAAAGAGCGGCTCGTATTGATCGAGAAACAAAAGGATGAACTGCATGTGTTGAACGCGCCTTAGAGCAACTTCAAAACGCCGCGAATGATCGTTTCCATTTTGGGGGTGATGACGCGCCCGGCTTCCATCACCTCTTCGTGGGTGGTGATGGTGGAGCCGTCGAGGTTGGCCTTGTTGCTAATGCCCGAAAAACCGAGCACGCGCATCCCGCCGTGGCGCGCCACCGTCACTTCGGGGACAGTGGACATACCGACCGCGTCCGCGCCCACCGCGCGCAAGAAACGCAGGTCGGCGGGAGTCTCGAAGGAGGGGCCGCTCAATCCCACGTACACGCCCTCGCGCAGGGAGACGCCCGCCTCGGACGCGACGCGACGCGCCAGCCCGGCCAGTTCGCGGTCGTAGGCTTGACTCATATCCGGAAAGCGCGGGCCGATCTCATCCAGGTTCGGGCCGATGAGCGGATTTAAACCCGCCATGCCGGCCAAGTTGAGATGGTCGGTGATGAGCATCACATCGCCGGGCGCAAAGTCGGGGTTGATGCCGCCCGCCGCGTTGGTCACGATCAGGACGCCGATGTTCAATTTTTGCATCACGCGAATGGGAAGGGTCACCTGCGACATGTTGTAGCCCTCGTAGTAGTGGACGCGTCCCTGCATGACGAAGACGGGTTTCCCCTCCAACGCGCCGACCACCAACTGTCCGCTGTGGCCCATGACGGTGGAGACCGGCCAATGCGGAAGGTCCTTGAACGGAATCGCCTGCCGCTCTTCGACGGAATCCGCCAGGGCGTTCAGGCCCGAGCCGAGAATCAATCCAACGCGCGGCGTCACGCGCAACCGGGCACGGACCGCGCCGGCCACTTCGTTGATCTGGTCAATTGTGATGAGTGTGGACATGGCTTTCTTTCCATCAGAAAAAGTTTCCGCAGAAAAACATCGCGCAAAGGCTTTGCCCCGCCAAGCAAACCTTAACGGCGCGAAGATTATATCAGAAATTCGAATTTGTCCGACAAAGCCGGCATGGGAGTAGCCAACCAGCCGCATTTGTGCTATCCTACCGCTCATGTCGCGACGCACGCTCGACGCTCTCTCGATTCTAGCGGCCGGAATTCTCGTCTTGACCGGCCAGGGGATTCTGCTCGCTCCCCACTTGATGGGCGATCTTCTGCGAAGCATCCCGTCGAATGTTTATAACGCGGCGGGACTTTTGTTGTTCCTGTTTGGGCTATTATCCGCCACGCCTGCCGCGTTCGAATCGTACCGGGCCAGTTCCATCCTTGCGCACGCGTTTGCAGCCCTGGCCCTCGCGGCGCTCGGCGCGTTGTACGCCTCGGCGGGATTTCTGTTCGAAACTCCCTTGTTGGTCGGCGCCTCGCTGACGTTGCTGCTGGTTGCGCTCTTTCAGCGCCGAAACGGTTCGGTCTGGAAAGATACGCTCACCCTGTTCAGTATGATGATGAACGCGATAGTGGGCGCGCTCCTTCTGACCGCCGACCGCCTTCCGCTGGCAGAATCCTCGCAACTATTCGCATCCACCCGGACGCCTCTGGCGGGACTCTTTCTGGGGAGCGTCTTCACCAGCCTGATCGCCCATCTTTTATCCAATCCGAAATTAAAGCAAGCGTTATCCGCGCTGGCTGCGCTTCCGTGGATCGCGTGGATCATCCTCCCGGTATCCACCGCGCCGTTCGTGAACGCCATCCCCGCCGTGTGTTTCGCCACGACCCTGACCGTCGCGAACTTGATTCCCTGGCCGCAGCTCAAACTACCCGACGACGACCTACTGGGCCGCAGGCTGATCCTGCTGGCCTCCGTCGTCCAAACCACATTCCTGATCGGCTTCACCTTTCTGCTCAAAACCATCGGCAACCCTCGAACCGCCGAAGCGACTCAAGGCGCGCTGACGTTCTATGAAGGCCGGGAATTGATCCTCACGCTCAACCTGGGCATGGAAGTGGTGATCGGATACGCGCTGGTCTCGTTGATCGCCTCCATCCACGAACTGACCCGGCGAATGGATATCCAGCCCCCGGCGGCGGAGGAAGAACTAGGCGAGTCGCTTCAGCATTGGCGCGAACGCATCAACCGGCTGACTCGTCCCTTCGCCACCAGCCAGTCGGACTCCCAGAGGCGCCTGGAATTGCAAACCCAGCAGGCGGCAGCCTTCAGTAAACAACTGGAAAAAGAAAAACGCAGAACCGCGCAACTGACGCTCTTATCCGAATTCAGCCAGCAACTCGAAACGCAATTGGACGCGCCCGTGGCCGCGCAATTGGCCGTAAATACCCTGCAAAAATCCCTCCATTGTTCCTTCACGGCCCTCTACCTGAACGACGCCGAACGGCGCGAATTGGTGGCGCTGGCCGCGGCAGGCACGCGTACGAACATCCTACCGCCGGGCTACCGTCAGGCCATCAACGCCGGCGTGCTGGGACGCACGATGCGATTGCGAAAAACGCAGGTGGTCAGCGACGTTGCCCGCGACCCCGATTACTTCCGCGTGCAGGATGAGGAAACGAAATCGCTGGTGGTTGTGCCGCTTATTGATCACGGTCATCTTAAAGGCCTATTGGAAGTGAGCGACGCCCGCCAGAACGCCTTCAGCGGCCACGATGTGCAAATCACCGAGGCGGTGGCGGCGGAACTTTTGCGCGCCTGGGAACGTTCGGAATACCATCAACGCTTGACGGAATTGATTCAAGCGGGGATTTCCCTCACGACCCAGCCGGACCCCCAGGCGGCGGTCCAGGAAGTGGCGAGTATCGCGCGTCATACCTTGCGCGCCCGCTTCACGTACGTCACCCTGCTCGACCAGGAGGGAAACTTCACCCGCAGCGCCTTCACCGGGAACGCGCCGCGCCTGCTCAAAAGCCTGAACCAGAACGCCGCCGAAGAAGCCCTCATGCAAGCCGCGCTCAACGCCGACCGTCCCTTCCGCATTCGCGACCTCCGGAAATACAAACGCGCCTCTCACGTCGAACTCGACTACCCAGGCTTGCGAAGCGTGATCGCCATCCCCATTCGCGTACACCGTTTGAGCGTGGGCGCCATGCTGGCTTTTGGCAAACAGGGCGAAGTCTTTTTCACCGAGAACGACGAGTCGCTGGCGAGCCTGCTTTCCTCCCAGGCCGCGGCGGCCATCGAAAGCGCCTGGCTCTCGCAAGAATTGCGAACCAATCTCTATACCACCACGCAACTATATAATTTGAGTTTTCAAGTGATCCAGGCGCAGGGATTGACCGAAGCCGTCGCCTACATTGCAGAGACCGCCCACAAATTGAGCGGCGCGAGCGCGGCCGGCATCCTGCTCTACGCGCCCAATGGCAGCGTCGAAGCCGAAGTGCAATTGGACGAGCAGGGCAACAAAATCTCCGGGAATCATCCCAACGAACTGATTCGCCGCGCCATGGAAAGCCAGCAGAGCATCTTCCTTTCGGCGGACCACGGCGTCTCCAATGTGTGTTTCCCGCTGAAAACCCATCTTCGCACATACGGCGCGCTGTGGCTGACCGTCCCCGAAAATCGCGGCCCGCGCTACGCCACCAACCTGCAAACGCTCGCCAACCAGGCGGCGGTGGCGCTCGAACGTTCCATCCTGCTGGTGGAATCGCGCATGCAAGCCAATCAACTCGAAGAGGCCTATCAGGAATTGGAGATCACCTACGACCGTACGCTCGAAGCGCTCATGTCGGCGCTCGACGCGCGCGACCGCGAAACGGAGGGACACAGCACGCGCGTGGCGAATTTCGCGCGCCTGCTCGGCGAACGACTCCGCCTGCCCGCCTCGCAGCTCAAGGCCCTGGAACGCGGATCCCTCCTGCACGACATCGGCAAGATCGGCATCAGCGATACCATCCTCCACAAACCCGGCCCGCTCAGCGAGTCCGAATGGAGGATCATGCGCCGCCACCCCGATATCGGCGCGCGAATCGTGGCCGACATCCCCTTCCTGCAGGATACGCTGGCGGTCGTCCGCTATCACCAGGAACGCTGGGACGGAAGCGGTTATCCCCTCGGATTGAGCGGCAAGGACATTCCCACTCTGGCGCGCATCTTCGCCGTGGTGGACGCCTTCGACGCGCTGACCAGCAACCGGCCCTACCGTTCGCAGATCAGCCACGAGGACGCGCTGGCTTACCTGCGCGAAAATGCGGGCGTCCTGTTCGATCCGGAAATTGTCGCCATGTTGACTGAGATGGCCAACGAGGGCTTGCATCCATCCTTCGGAACTGAAGCATGAAGAAAAATCGGATGCCTCCCAACCTGACCACGCAGGAATATCGGAAATTCATCACGACCACCTCGATGGCCAGCCTGCTCGTGCTGCTCGGCTTGCAGATCAATATCCTCTTCGACCGCTCCATCGCCGGCCCGCGCGTCCTGCTCCTGGTTGGGTTCAACGCTTGCGCCTCCCTCTACATCGTGACCTTTGGAAAGAGTCTGGCTCCGGTCAAAAAACGCGGGAACTTGTTTCATTGGCTGAACGCCGCGCTGAGCGGACTGGGGTTGTTCTTCCTGGCATTCTACCTACCCACTGAGTTGCTCTCCTACTTGAACCTGCTCATCCTCCTGGCCGTGGTGGCGGTATCCATTCTATCGGGACGAATTGCCACCCTCCTGATGATATTTATCGGAAACCTGCCCCTGCTCTATCGCGCGATCGGAGCCGATGATTTCCTCGAACTGGCAAAACTGACCAGCATCTCGCTCGCCTCCCTGATCATCGCGGAGACCATGGCCCGCACCCAAAACATCGCCTTTCAACAGATCCATCGCTTGGAAACGATCAACGCGTTCAGCCGCCAGGTCGCGTCCACGCTGGATCGGGCCGAGATCCTCCTGTTGGTCAGCTCCGCCATCCCGAAGGCGGTCGAAGCGGACTCGTATTACGTCGGCCTCCTGGATGGGGACGAGATCGCGGTCGAGGTCTTTTACGACGACGGGGAATATTTCAATGGCGTGCGCGTGAAGGCCAAAGGGTCGTTATCCGGCTGGGTGGTGAAACATCAACAGGAATTGTTCCTTCCCGATTTGCGACAACCCCTGGATTTGGAAGATGTGGATGTGATCGTGGTGGGCAAGGATAAAACCAGCCTGTCCTGGATCGGCGTGCCGCTCACCAGCAACCGCTTCAAGGGCATGCTGGCGCTGGCCTCGTACCAGCCCAACGCCTTCAACCGCGGCGACATTGAGTTGCTTGCCAACCTGGCCCAGCACACCGCCATGGCATTGGAAAACGCCGCCAACCATGCCGAGGTGCAAGACCGCACCCGCCGCGATAGCCTGACCGGGGTTTTGAATCACGGTTACTTCCTGGAGACCCTCCAGAACGTATTGGAGGAGGCCGCCTCGTTCAATTCGCCGGTGAGCGTGATCATGCTCGACGTGGATTATTTCAAACAATATAACGATACCTACGGTCACTTGATCGGGGATAAGGTTCTCCTCCAATTATGCGAGACCATCCGCGCCCACATCAAAACCATCGATTCGGTCGGGCGTTGGGGCGGCGAAGAATTCATCATCACCCTGCCGGGCGCCGATGGGCCGCAGGCGTTTCAAGTGGCCGAGCGCATCCAAAAGACCATGCGCGAATTAAAAATCCCCGGACGCGACGGCCAGGAACTTCCCGCGCCCACGGTCAGCCAGGGGGTGGCGGTGTTTCCCTCCGAGCGAACGGAGATGTATGAATTGATTGACCTGGCCGATAAACGCCTCTACATCGCCAAAAGCCGCGGACGCAACCAGATCGAGCCGCACGTCAGTTATTGGGAATTGAAGAGCGGCGACTAACGCAACACATCTTCGAACGCCGCGATGGCGCGACGCACGCCCTCATCGTCAATCCAGCAATGCAACACCAAACGGAAGCCGCGCTCCGACACCGCGCCGACCAACACGCCGCGTTCCTTTAATTTTTCCGCGGCCTGCTCGGCGTTGAACGGGACCGAGTCGGCCAACGAGACGAAGACCATGTTGGTGGCGGGCGTTCCCTCGCGCAGGATCAAATTCCGGTTCGCGCGTAGACCTTCGGCGAGCGCGCGCGCCCGGGCGTGATCTTCCGCGAGGCGATCCACCATCGTTTCGAGCGCGACGATTCCAGCCGCGGCCAACACGCCGGCCTGGCGCATTCCGCCTCCCAACATTTTGCGTTGACGATGCGCCTGTTTGATGAAGTCGCGAGCGCCGCAGATGAGGGAGCCGACGGGGGCGCTGAGTCCTTTGCTGAGGCAGAAGGTGAGCGAGTCGACGTGTTGGGTGAGGTCGGTGGGTTGGAGGGCCTGAGCCGCTACGGAGTTGAAGAGACGCGCCCCGTCGAGGTGGACTTTGAGGTTGTGCGCGCGGGCAAAGTCGGCGACTTGTTTCATGTAGGCGGGAGTCTGGTATGTGCCGCCGCAGCGGTTATGGGTGTTTTCGAGGCAGATGAGGCGCGAGATGGGGTCGTGGGGGTCGTCGGGACGCAGGGCCGCTTCGAGGTCCGAAAGAAGAAGCGAGCCGTCGGGCTGGTTGGGCAGTTGAGCGGAATGAATTCCGCCCAACGCGGAAATTCCTCCGGCTTCAAAAAGGAAGGTGTGCGATTTGTTTCCGAGCATGACTTCGTCGCCGCGCTGGCAGTGGGCCAGGATGGAGGCGAGGTTGCCCATGGTGCCGGTGGGGACGAAGAGGGCGGCTTCTTTGCCGGTGATGTGGGCGGCGAGTTCTTGCAGTTGGTTGACGGTGGGGTCTTCGCCGTAGACGTCGTCGCCGACTTGGGCTTTATACATGGCCTCGCGCATGGCGGGGGTGGGTTGGGTGACGGTGTCGGAACGGAGGTCGGTGTAGTTCATGAGGGAGTCCTTGAGGGGAAAAAGAGTGATTTACAACAGGTCGAGCGGGGAGGCGTCGGAAATATCGTCGCGATCCATTGCCAGGTGGATGTAGGTGTCGGTGGTTTGGGAGGAGACGTGTCCTAATTTTTTACGCAGGGCGTCGCGGCAAAAGTCGTACAGGTTTGGCAGTTCGACCCCGCTCTGTTTTATTTTGGTGAGCAGGTTTCTCAGGTAGAAGGTGGCGTAGCAATGCCGCATCATGTGGGCGGTGGCGTATTCGGGCAGTTGCAGTTTGCGGCGTGTGTTCCGAAAGGCGTTTTGCACGCCGAAATCATAGATGTGATAACGCCGCTTGATGCCTTCATCGGGGTCCTGGCCTTCCTTCCAGTGTGGAAAGGCCCAGTACCATTCCCAGGTTGTTGCATAGGCAGGGTATTTTACGGCCAACCCGCCAGGCAGGTAGACGCCAGGGCGGTTCAATGAGCGGTCCATGTCGAACTGCGAGCGCGCGTAAGCCAGTTGCCCCTTTAAATCTTCGATAAGCGTGAGGGGCATATCCACCAGGCGCGACTTGTCGCCTTTGCCTTCCTGGACGGCGATCAGTTTTTCATCAAAGCGAATATCCTTCACCCTGAGGCTGATGGCTTCGTCGAGGCGCATCCCCGTTCCAAACATCAAGCGGGCCAGCAGGCGATAATCGGACGGGGAGGCGGGAAGGCTCTCGAACAGGCGGAGCAGCTGCTCTTTGGTCAGTATGTTGAAAATACGCTGATGGTTTGGCGCCCGAACGGCGTTTATTTTGCCAATTTCTTTTCCCATGAATTCCCGATAAAAGTACAAGACGGCCATAAAATAGGATTTTTGGGTGGCAAATGAGATGGGGTGTTTTTTATCGTTGGTTCTCTACCGTACAAGACTTGTTACTTCTGGCAGGCTAAAAAGGAAGACGGGTTG